>PSLB01000071.1:0-10847 GCA_040289385.1 Armatimonadota bacterium | reverse complement strand
CCTGCCCTCACTGCGGGTTCCAGGAGCATGCGGACATCAACGCTGCCAGGAATATCCGCAACCGCTATACCGTCTCTCGGGACGGTAGGCCGCTGTCAACCGGCCCTGTAGGGGCACGGCATGCCGTGCCCCTACTTTAGCCGTGGGGCAGTTGACCTACCCGCTCAGGCGATATGGCGCTGATTCAGACCCCCATCGATTTCGCGGGAGGGAACTACTACACACGCAATGTGGTCGCCTACGATGCGGAAAGCCCCTTCGGCTCCCGCATGGTGCCTCAACAAGGACTGCACACCGGGATGGGGTGGGAGGTCTATCCGCAGGGGTTGTATGAAACTCTGGAGTGGCTTCACGAGTAATACGGTGCAGGGCCGCTTTACATCACCGAGAATGGGGCGGCGTTCGCCGACACGCTTAACGAGCACGGCGAGATAGACGATCTCCTGCGCGAGGCGTATCTCAAGGCACACTTGGAGCAAGCTCACAAGGCGATTCAGGCAAGGGGTTCCCCTCAAAGGCTACTTCTACTGGTCGCTCATGGGTAACTTCGAGTGGGCGTTCGGCTACTCTAAGCGGTTCGGTCTGCTCTATGTGGACTATGAAACTCAGAAGCGCATCCCGAAGCAAAGCGCGCACTGGTACTTGAACTTTATCGCGCAACAACGCTCACCTTAGAGAATCCGAGCCTTCTCGCCCACGAAAGTGAACATTCGTCAAAAAGAAAGTGAACATTCGTCAAAAAATGGGGTATAACATAGGGGTGGTAGGGAGAGGCCATGTGTCTCAAAACCAACCCTACCGAAAGGAGGCAGTATGCATGCGACGAACGATGCTTTTCACACTGGCATGTACCGCGCTAACCTTAAGTGCGGCGTTTGCTGACGGTAAGCAGCACAAGAACCAGCCGTTCCAACTGTTTGAAGGACCCGCCATTCCTGTCCAACCCAAGCGCATGATGAAGGTGTGCTGGTGGAATGGACGGATCGTTCCCGTCACGCCGTGGATCACAGTGGGCGATTTCTCCCCTGCAGGCCCCTGCAACCCGAACGAGACCCTGGTCTGGGATCATTTCGGTGCCGATGCAAGCGGAAACCCAACTGGGGGGAATACGTGTAGGGATGGTTTTGCTCCTGCTACACGCTACTACTTCGGCGCCACCTACAACAACCCATACTATGCGAACGATATCGAGACGCTGGTAAACGCCCAGTATAACGGCGGAACCGCCTCTTCACTGGCACACGCATGGTTCTGGACCGCTGGGGGACAGGGCACTTCTGAAACCTGCGTCATCCTTATCCGCACTGTGGAAAACCTCGACACGACCTGTCAATCAGATGTCCACGATGTGTTCGACAACAATCCTTTTATCGAAGGGGTTGTTTTGGACTACGGGAATCTGGGCTCTAGTGTCGGTGTTGGTTACTATGCCAGCGCCGTATGCTTGAGGGGCGTTGGTGGGATCCGACTGCCCTCCACTCCCGATTCGAACGGAGTGCTGGGGGGCTATGTGGTCATCTATGCCAGCGCGTTCGACCCGAATACAGGTCAGGTAACCCCTGCCACTGGCGCCCAACCAATGCTGTGGAGTACCCAGATCACAGGGGTTGGCACCTCCACCTCCACTCAGTGGGACGACGACAATCCCACCAACTATAACCACACTGCTCCTAATGAGTGTTACGATTACACCTACAATGGGCTGTGCCCACTGCTGCCGAACGTAACCATCTGGGGCGGAATGATGGCGTTCTGGGTTTTGCCATGCACTCCTAACGGTGGCGATGTCGACGGCAATGGTTGCGTAGACGACGCCGACCTGCTGAGGGTGTTGTTCGCCTTCGGCGGTCAGGGTGGTGCAGAAGATACCAACTGCGACGGCGTGGTAGACGACGCAGACCTGCTGGAGGTGCTGTTCAACTTCGGTACGGGTTGCTAACTAAGGCACACCCCCCACTTATGCCCCTGCGCTCGCTGTTGGAGGGCGGGGGGCTGCTCCTGTTTCTATAGCGGACAATAAAGCCTGTAGGCTCTCATAGCAGGCAAGCCCGCCCTGCACCAACTGGTTCCAGAGGAGCGTGGCGTGTCCATCGGTGTAGTCCCGCGCTTCTATTGAACGCTCACAGAGGGCATAGATGGGCACACTAGACTGCTGGGCGGTCAGCGCCACCTCCAGGTTGCGCAGATTGCCATAGCCGAAAGGCACATCGGCGATGATCACGACATTCGCCTCACATGCCAGCAGGCATGCGCGCTGGAAACTGACATCTGTGATCGGCGAGAACGGTTGTTCAGTGATATGGGGGATTTGGAGGGCGCGTGCCACCTCCTCGTCGGTATCCAGCAGGTTCACAACGCCTGTGCTGACACGCCATCCTCGCTCCAGCAGCGCGTAGTAAAGTGCCACCCCACTCCCCCCCCCAGCAATCACAAACGCATGAGGAGCAGACTCAGGCATTGCCACCGCCCCTTGTGGTGTCAGGGCGAACACTAACGGCTTCCCAGTCAGCGGGTTGGGGCGTACCAGCGTGGGCGTGCGGTAAACCGCTTCCAGCAGAGCCGGCTGGAACACTGACTCAGGGGCGCCGTGCGCCCTCATCTGTCCCTCGCTCAGCAGCACCACTTCATCGGCGAACTGGCTGGCGAGGTTAAGGTCATGCAAAACCAGCAACACGCCTTTATGCTGAGTCTGGGCATACTGACGGAGCGCATGTAGAATTTGAACCTGATAGCGCAAATCGAGGTGGGCAGTGGGCTCGTCTAACAGCAGATACGACGCCTCTTGAGCCAAGGCGCGTGCCAGCGACACGCGTTGCCGTTCACCCCCACTGAGGGCACTCAGCGAGCGGTCGGCAAGATGGGCAATGCCTGCAAATGCCAGTGCCTGCTGAACACTCGCTCGGTCGTGCACACTGACTTGCCAAAACCCCTTCTGATGCGGATAACGCCCCATCATCACCAGCTCTGCAACGGTAAACCCCATATCAGGGGGCGATTCCTGAGGGGCATAGGCGACCAGTTGGGCGAATCGCGCAGGGGGAATCTGCTCGTAGGGTTGCCCGTTCACCATGCACTGCCCGCTCTGTGGGGGAAGGACACGCGCCAACACGCGCACCAGTGTGGTCTTCCCACTCCCGTTGGGTCCCAACAGAGCGACCACTGTGCCGAGGTGAACCTCGAGGGAGACCGCATGCAGAACGGTTCGCCTGCCGTAGCCTGCATGAATTTGGGTCGCTTGAAGCATTAGCGTGCAGTGCCGCGAAAGACGCGCGCCAGCTGCTTCACATGTTCGGCAGGGGTCAGCGCCACGATGGTATCACCTGGTTGGAGAATCAGGTTCGCCAGTCCCAACGTCAGTTGCCCGTTGCGCACCACGACCGACAGAAGTGTTTTGGGAGGCAGTTCGATCTCGCCGATGCTCTTGCCCACCACCCGTGATTCGGGAGTCACCTCTATTTCGACGACTTCAATCTCGCCCCGCATAATGGCTCCGATAGGCAAGACTTCGCCGAACTCGACCTCCTGCTCTAAGATATTGAAAATGAAGCGCGTGCTACAGACGGTTTCGTGGATGCCAAGCCGAAAGAAAAGCGCTTCGTGGCGTGGGTCGCGCACGACCGATAACACGCGCTGGACCTTGAAGTAGTTCTGTGCGATCTGGCAGATGATGAGATTGTCTTCGTCGTCGCCTGTGGCGGCGACGACCACATCGGCGCGTCGGGCTCCTGCCTCGTTTAGGACGCGCACCTCGCAGGCGTCCCCGTACATCACCCGCTCGCCCATTTCGTCCATCAGCTCCGAAGCACGCCGACGGTTCTTCTCGATGATCAGCACTTCGTAGCCGTGTTGATGGAGGGCTTTCCCTAGATGGTATCCAATATCGCCTCCGCCAGCAATTAGTACATACATGCTTACCTCCACTGCTCTGCGTTCAGTTTGTTTACCCACTCGTGCAGAGGTTTAAGCAGATCATGAGCGGTGAAATCGAGGTGGATGGGGGTGACAGCGACATAGCCGTGCGCCACAGCGTAGACATCCGTGTTGGGCTGGTCAGGATCCTCCACGAGGCTGCCGCTCAACCAGTAGTAGGGTCTGCCTGCAGGGTCATAGCGGGTCTCGATGCGATCGGCGTACTGGCGTCGCCCCAGTGCTGTTGCCTGGTAGCCCCGAATTTGGTCTGGGGGTAGGTTCGGCACATTCACATTCAGAAAAGTGTGAGGCGGAAGCGGATGCTCCGTCAGCATCTGCGCAATCCGCACGGCTGAAATCCCTGCCGTTTCATAGTGTAGGATCGGGGGGTGCGGGTTTGCGGGAGTTTCTGGGCGCACAATTGGCAACGCCTCCTCCACTGCCAACGAGATAGCAAAGGCGTTGATTCCGTGAACCGCCCCTTCAATCGCGGCCGCAACGGTTCCAGAATAGGTTAAATCCCATCCGAGGTTCGGTCCGGCGTTAATCCCCGACACTACGAGATCGATCCGATGCTCCATCACTGCATGGACACCCAGCGCCACACAGTCGGTCGGAGTTCCGTTCGTCGCATAAGCAATCGAGCCGTCCTGCAGAGGGACGCGATGGAGCCGAAGCGGTTTGTGGAGTGTGATGGAATGCCCTGCGGCGCTTCGTGGACGCTCGGGTGCCACCACAAACACCTCGCCTAAGGCGCGTAAGTGCTGTGCCAGCACCCGAATGCCCTCTGCATACACGCCGTCGTCATTCGTCACAAGGATGCGCCTCATTCCACACCCTCACCCACCACCTGCTGCGGGATAATCCCCAGCCACTTCTTGAGGCGGTAGAGCGTTGTGTCACGGTTCAGCTCCGCAATCGCACGGGTCAACGGAATGCCCTTCGGACATACCTTCACGCAGTTTTGAGCGTTGCCGCAGCCCGTAATGCCCTCAGGACCTGTCAGCACTTCCAGCCGTTCATACTCCAGCGTGCTTCCTGCAGGGTGGAGATTAAACAGCTTCACTTGGGCAATCGGTGCAGGTCCGATAAACGCCGAGTTCGGGTTGTATTGGGGGCATGCCTCCATGCAACAGCCACAGGTCATACAGCGGGCAAAGGCATAGCGCAGCTCGCGCACGCGATCGTCCATCCGAGGACCCGGACCCAGATCGTGGTAGCCGTCTACAGGAACCCACGCCTGAACCTTTTTGAGCGCCTCGAACATCCGAGAACGATCTACTATCAAATCGCGCACCAAAGGAAACTTGCTCATCGGTTCCAACACCACTTCGAGGGTGTCGCCGCGGCGTGTGCCGACCTGATCCACAAGCGCGGCGCATGCTTGCTGAACCATGCCATTGACCACCATCGTACAGGTTCCACAAACCTGCTCCAGACACGCCGCTTCCCAAGCAGGCGGGGAGACAGGCTTACCTGTGCTGTCTACGGGATTGCGTTGGATGTCCATCAAACACGAGATCACATTCATGTTGGGTCGGTAGGGAAGGTCGAACTGCTGCCAGTAGGGCTTGGCGTTCGGACCGTCCTGTCGACGAACCTTAAGGCGAACGGTTCGGATAGAGCCGTTTTGCATGGCTTTATACCTCCGCATAGATTATACCCTGCATACAGACTACCTGACTACAGGGTATAATTCCCTACGATTGTGAAAACTGGCACAAAGTGGCGAACGGAACCGCCCATCTGGGTGCGTCAGGACGAGCCGCGGCGTCAGTATGTGCGTGAGATGTTTGCGCGGATTGCGCCACGCTATGATCTGTTGAATTCTGTGCTGAGCTTCTGGCTCCACCATTATTGGCGTCGGCGTGTGGTCGCCATGCTCCGTCTCTCGCCCGATGCGCATGTGCTGGATATCTGCACGGGTACAGGCGATCTGGCACTCGATCTGGCACGCCATCTGGGCCCCGCAGGCGAAGTGGTCGGGCTCGACTTCTGTGCCCCGATGATCCGACAGGGGCTCCAAAAAGCTCAGCGCAAAGGCTGGAACCATCTCACATGGCTTCAAGCCGATGCGCTCCACCTCCCCTTCAGCGACAATCAGTTCGAAGCTGTTACGATCGCCTTCGGACTACGCAACCTCATCGACAAGCCACGCGCCCTACGCGAGATGTGGCGTGTCCTGCGCCCAGGCGGACGACTGGCTATCCTCGAACTGAACCGTCCGCAGGGGGCACTGACTAGTCGCCTTTACGATGTCTACGCGCTTAAGGTACTACCGTGGATCGGAAAGCGGTTCAGCGCCGCAGATGCCTACCTGTATCTGACGATGTCGATCCAACATTATGAAAACCGAGCCACTATCGCCGAAATGATGACCGAAGCGGGCTTCGCTAATGTATGCTACTATGACCTCACTTTCGGAGTGGTGTGCGTTCATATGGGGGTTAAACCATGATGCGTTTATCAGTGCGTTCACAAACATTGACTGTTCCGAATATGTTAGGCTTGATCCTGCCAGAAATGCAGGCAGTCGAGCGGTTTCTCGAATCACAAGCGCAGACGAGCATTCCTGAATTCACGACGCTGACCCAGCACCTGCTCTCCGCAGGGGGCAAACGCCTGCGCCCGGCAATGGTCATCTTATGTGCCTACTCTGCTGCGCCCAGCCGTTTCGGCGCCCTCTACCGAAATGGGCACGGACAGCATGAGCGACTGGCGTGCATCGCAGGCTGTATGGAGATGATCCATATGGCGACCCTGGTGCACGATGATGTCATCGACCAGACCTTCACACGCCGAGGCAAGCCCACCGCAAACGCCCTGTATGGCAACCTCGCAACGGTTCTATCGGGCGACTTCATTTTAGCACGCGCAATGTATCACCTCGCTATGGATGGGGACCTACGCATCATCCAACAGGTCGCCCAAATTACCACTGCCATGAGCGAGGGCGAAGTGGCGGAGGTCTTCCTGCGTCGCCAACTGAACCTGACCGAAGCCCAATATCTGGAGGTGGTGCGCAGGAAGACCGCCGAGTTCCTTGCAGGTTGCTGCCGAATCGGAGGCTACCTCGTGGATGCGGAACCTCCCACCCTCAACGCACTGGAGCGGTTCGGACGCAATCTGGGAATCGCCTTCCAAATCACTGATGACCTGCTGGACTATTTAGGGGACCCGCAGGTCACAGGCAAGCCCAACGGCACCGACTTTCGCGAAGGGTTCGCTACCCTCCCGTTGCTCCACTACTATGCGAATGCCCCCGAGAGCGAGCGTCGCCAGCTCGAATCGGAGTTCGGGCACCCTATCTCGGAGACTCGCTTTCTGGAACTGAGAGAACAAATGCGCCTCACGGGCAGTCTAAAGTATGCAGAGGAGGTCGCCGAGCAGTTCCGCCAGAGTGCTATGGGAGCCCTGACACTGCTTGCTCCTTCTCCAGCTCGATCCGTTTTAGAGGAGGTTGCCCGATTCATTACGGA
Source organism: Armatimonadota bacterium (assembly GCA_040289385.1). Classification (GTDB taxonomy): domain Bacteria; phylum Armatimonadota; class Fimbriimonadia; order Fimbriimonadales; family GBS-DC; genus LDYB01. The sequence goes on along the minus strand of PSLB01000071.1, from coordinate 3,459 downwards.
GCGCAAATACTGAGGATGCAGAACCATGTGCGCAAGGAGTTGTCTGGACTGGCAAATCGCTTCGAGACCTTTGTGTTCGACCTCGATGGCGTGGTCTATCGCGGACAGCAGGTCTTGCCCCATGCCGTGGCGACGCTGAATCGCCTGCATGAGGCGGGACGCCAGATCTTTTTTCTGACCAACAACTCCGGCGCCACACGCGAACAGTATGCCCAGAAACTCTTGGCGATGGGCATTCCAGCAACACCTGAACAGATTATCACTTCGGGTTGGGCAACGGCAAACTACCTTCTGAAAGCGATACCGAACGCCACAGTGTTCGTGGTCGGAGAGCCCGGACTCAAAGAGGAGCTTGTTGCGCATGGATTTCGCCTGATAGAGAACCCCGATGAGACGCTCCCCGATGCGGTCGTGGTGGGAATCGATCGCGAGTTCACCTATGAGCGGTTGGCACAAGCACAGGATGCGATTTTGGAAGGGGCGCGCTTCATCGCTACCAACACCGACCCCACTTATCCTGCAGAGCATCGGCTGCTGCCTGGTGCCGGCGCAGTCGTCGCCGCAATCGCTACCGCCTCAGGACGCAAACCCATCGTGATTGGCAAGCCAAACTCAGAAATCCTGATGCCGCTCATCCAACAGCGGAGAATTAACCCCCATCACACGCTCCTCGTTGGCGATCGGCTCGACACGGATATTGCCTTGGCGAATCATCTGCACATTCCCTCCGCTCTGGTGCTGACAGGGGTCGCCCAGCGTGCCGATCTCGAATGCGCCCCGATGGATCTCCTGCCCACATGGGTACTGAACCATCTCGGCGAGCTCTTAGGGGACGCGGTTGAAAACCTCTTGATTCATCCCTCAGTGTAGGGTATAATTGAGGGGCTTGTGGGGCGGTAGCTCAGCTGGGAGAGCGCTAGAATCGCACTCTAGAGGTCGGGGGTTCGAATCCCCTCCGCTCCACCAATGACCCTCATCGTTGCCGAGAATATAGAAATCTATCCCGACCCAGGCGGGGGCGCCGGTCTGATGTGCTGCCGGCTTCCCGCTTGGACCGCCGACCCCAAGGCAGGACTTACGCCCAGTCCACGGGCGTTTTGCGTCTCTGGTCCACTCCCGGCGACGGCAGCCACCTGCTTCCCGAAGGGAACACCCCCACAGGGGAGGGTCCGGTTTCACCGCCCCGCAGCGGGAGCAGGTTCAGCTCGGCCAGAACCGGTCCACCTCCACCAGGCGGGCGCCATACCAGGCGCACTTGTACGTTAGCATCCTCCGCCGCTCAGCCAATCTGCGGATGTTCCTGTTGGGGTGTTTTAGACCGACAGGCCATGGGATATCGAGTCGAGAGGGGCAGGGGCATGACTGCGATCGGTTGTGTGAAGTTGAGAACGGGACACAAGATGAGGTCTGGTAGCGGCGGGCGGACTCGAACCGCCGACCTACCGGGTATGAGCCGGTCGCTCTCACCAACTGAGCTACGCCGCCAACGCTGGTGCGGGCGGGGAGACTCGAACTCCCACAGGCTTTCGCCCACTAGAACCTGAATCTAGCGTGTCTACCAATTCCACCACGCCCGCACCGACGCCTAAAGTATACCCAAACCGCCTGCCCAGTGTCAAGGGCATGAAAACCGTTAAGACACCCCACTCTTTTTGCTCAGGCGAGGGAAAATCGGCTGCGGCGCTTGTAGCCTATGCCCTGACGGAATCGCACCGATGCGACTGGCATCCTGCCACACTGGAACATCGGGCAAGTTAATCTGGTAGGCGATGGCTTGCGCCACTTGGGGCATTACTGGCTCCACTAAGAGGCTCATCAAGCGCACTGCCTCCAACCCCCCATAAAGCACCTGAGCGGTGCGCGCCATGTCGCCCACCTTCGCAAGAGCCCATGGTGCCTGCTCGTCGTAATAGCGGTTGATGGCGCCAATAATTTCCCACGCCTCACGCAGTCCGCGCGGGAAGTCCACCTGTTCGAACGCGTCCGCCACCGTAGCGACCTGCTGTTGGAACAGGTCTGCCAAGCCTTCAGCCACATGCACGCCTGCAGGGATGCACCCCTCAAAGTAGCGATGCCACATCGAAAGCGTGCGGTGCACCAGATTGCCCAGATCGTTCGCCAAGTCGCCGTTGTAGCGCGTCTCGAAGCCCTCCAGACTGAACTCAGCATCCGAGTCGGTGGGCATCTCGCGCAGCATAAAGTAGCGGAACGCATCGATCGCATACGGAAGCTCACATCCCGAAATCCGACTCAACTCCTGAGCGATCGCCAACGGCTCGTAGACATTCCCCAGCGACTTGGACATCTTCTGCTTGTTGACAATCCACCACCCGTGCCCGTAGAGCCTTTCCGGCAAGGGAAGCCCCAGCGCCATCAGCATCGCAGGCCAGATGGTCGCATGGAAACGCGGCAGAATGTCTTTCCCCATCAACTGCAGGTTGGGCGGCCAGATCTCCAGATAATCTTCGCCGCGTTCCAGCCAATCGGTAGCGGTCAGGTAGTTCAACAGCGCATCGAACCAGACATAGATTACCGTACCGTAAGGCTCGTCGGGTGCTGGAATGCCCCATTCCGCCCCAGAGCGTGAGACGGCAATATCCTGCAAGCCTTCTGCCATAAAGCCGAGTGTCTCGTTGCGCCGCACCTCAGGCATGATGAATTCGGGATGGCTTGTGATATGGGCACGCAGAGGCTCTGCATAGCGCGAGAGTCGGAAGTAGTAACACGGCTCGTCGCGATACTCCAACAGCTTCCCACAGTCGGGACAGGTGCGTCCCGAGCCCACCTTGCTCTCCGAGAAGAAGGTCTCACACGAAATGCAGTACCATCCTGCATAACGCCCCTCGTAGATATCGCCCTGCGCTCTCAGCCGGCGGAACACCTCCGTGACCACGCGCCGATGACGTGCCTCCGTCGTACGGATAAACACATCATAGTCAATATGCAGGACTTGCCAAGTGCGCGCAAAAGTCTCCGCCATCTCATCCACAAACTGTTGGGTCGGCTTGCCCTGCTGTTGAGCGACCTGATGCACTTTGGGCGCATTCTCGTCAGTACCGGTGAGGAAGTAAACCGAATGCCCGCGTTGCTTGCGATAACGAGCACACGCATCTGCTACAATCGTGGTGAGTGCCGTGCCAATATGGGGCATGCCGTTTACATAGTAGATTGGTGTCGTGATGTAGTAGTACCGCTTGCCCATAACGAATATAGTATACCTGCTCGCAAGGGCAACTGGGTATAATTACGCTATGCAAGAGCAGAACCACCAGACCATCGAGGAGCCTGCAGAGAAGGATGGAACCTCTTCCTTCGTTGATCATCCGTGTACTGCGGCGCGGAGACCCCGGCCTTTAGGCCTGGGGAGGAGCACCGCCTTGACTCCTCTCGTGTGGTATCATCTCCTCAGAACCTTGACAAGCAAGAGTTCAGGAGGTTCTGCCAGCGAATCGCCTGGCA
>PSLB01000070.1:0-10967 GCA_040289385.1 Armatimonadota bacterium | reverse complement strand
GGTCGGCCGACGCCATCGCTGCGGAGAATATCCGCAGGGCCGCCCGTATGCGGTCGTACGCGTCAGGCCAACCGGCCTCGCTGCAATCTCCTGGCTTTAGCCGTGGGGTTCATGACGCAGGATGCCCTTACCAATACTCTGAAGCACGCCCCCACCACATGCAACATTGGGGTATCCTTTAAGCATCAGGATGCCCAGCTGTATGCCTGTGTCCAAGACGATGGTGACGGGTTCGACTCCAACAACGCGGTGGAGGAGTTCGGTCTTCACCATATGCGGGAGAGGGTCGACGCTCTGGGAGAGCAATGGTTCCTCACCAGCCAACCGGGTTGGAGCACACACGTGGAGTTCTGGATTCCCTTAGGGGGTATCAAGTAATGGAATCCGTGCGTTTGGTGATTGCGGAGGACGACGAAACGATGTGCCGAGCGCTCAGAACCATTCTTGCCAGCGCCCCTCAAATCGACTTGCTCGGCTGCGCAAGCGGCGGGGAGCAAGCACTCCAACTCGCGATGCAGTTCGAGCCCGATGTGCTCTTGACCGACATCCAGATGCCGTGCCTCAACGGGATCGCGGTTGCCCGCCGCGTGATGCGTTCGATTCCGCAGGTTCGTGTGGTCATGTGGACCGTTTTGGGAGACGATCAGACGCTGTTCGATGCGATTAAGGCAGGAGCTACTGGTTATTTGCTTAAAGATAGCCCGCCCAGCAACATCATCGATGGCATTTTAGCGACCGCGCGCGGTGAGTCGTTGATCCATCCTGCGATGGCGGTACGCATTGTCGAAGAGTTCAATCGGATGCGCGAAACAGGCGTCCAACAAGCCGACCTTTTGATGGATCTGACGGCGCGCGAACTGGAAATTCTCAAACTTCTGGCCCAAGGCAAGTGCAACCAAGAGATTGCCGATGAACTCTGCCTCTCGCGGGCGACTGTCCGCAACTACATCTCCAGTATCTTATTCAAGCTTCAGGCGAACTCGCGCGCCGAAGCTGCGAGGATCGCCCTCAAACGGGGGCTTGTGTAGCCGATGCGCGCCCTATACCGTTCGCTGAAGCCGCTCATCTTGTGGCGGACACATCCCCGCCCACTGGATTGGGAGGCACTGTTCGGTCGTCACGCTCCTGTAGAGTTAGAGATCGGCTTTGGAAACGGCGATTATCTGGTGGCGCAGGCGAGCCAGTATCCCGAACACCACTTTGTGGGCATCGAAGTGGAGTGGGAAGGGGTTCAGCGTGCCCTGCGCCGATGCGCCCGCGCGGGGGTATCGAATGTGCGCCTGATATTGGGCGATGCGCGCCCCGTTCTCAGACGTGCGGTCGCCCCCCAAACTTTGCACCGAGTGTACGCGCTCTTCCCTTGTCCCTGGCCCAAAGAACGCCATCACAAACACCGCCTGTTTAGCCAGTCGTTTCTCCAACTGGTCAACAGCCGACTTGTGGTTGGGGGCGAAGCCTACCTTCTGACAGACCACGCAGACTACTTCGAGTGGGTTCTCAGCCAGCTGACCGACACAGGCTTTACCGCATGGGCACGCACCGTGCCCCCTATGGTCAACACAAAATATGAACGCAAATGGCTCAGCGCTGGACAGACCCGCTTTTATGAACTACGACTACAAAAGCGCGAACACTGTGAAATTCCCTACTTGGAGGATGTCCCCATGCAAACCTATCGCGTGCCTGAATTTAATCGGGAGCGGTTTGCACCCGAAGACGTACATGACGAGCCGTATGTGTTTTTCAAGGAGATGCGCTACGATGCTGAGCGTGTGATCGCGATGGTGCGGACGGTCGTCGTGGAAGAGGACCTAACCCAGCACTTCTGGATCGAGATTGCCTCAACTCCAAAGGGGTGGCACATCCGTCCGATGGAGGGCTGTGGCATTGTGCCGACTGTAGGGGTTCAGCGAGCGTTGGACCGGATAAGAGCGGCTTGTGAATCCTCAGTCTAACTGGCACCACTCGCGCAGAAGCCATGCTTCCCCTTTTTGCTTGCGCAAGGCTTGCAGGCGAATCGATTCGGGGTCGTTGGGATCTGCATAACGCAAGGCAGACTGGATTGCCCTCCAGAACGGATCTGCATCCTCTCCGTGCTTTTTTAGAAGTCGATAAGCACCGACTAAGCGATCCTCAGGTCGTAGTTTGCGCATCGGCTCGCGTGCGACACGAGCGATAGGGTCATCCAATCGGGGGTCTTCAATGCAGGCACGCACATCAGCCACCATTGCGTGATGCTCTGCGGGATCGAAGGCGAACTCCTTTAGGAACGCGCGCTCCAGAGCCTCGGCGCCACGCAGGTAAAGCGTGTGGATTTGCGGATCGTTGAGGGCTTGTTGGACAGTCGTATAGCCGTTTTCTGCGCCTAAATAGGCAAGAAGTGCGTGCAAGCCATTATGCACATAGAGCCTTGCGCTTGAAGTAAACCTCAAACGGTCGCACAGGATAGACCCCCTCGATGGCGGGGAACGTTCCAACCAGCGCATCGGCATCTATAGGGAGCTGAGAATAGGGGTCGGCACGCACGCCAGGAGGCTCGTCAGGGACCTCCGCAACGACTTGACGCCCAATAATGCAGCGGACAATCCCAAACTCTGCTTCGAGCGGTGGGAGTGCCTGACGCAGGAGCGTATCGGCGTGGAGGTCGTTCTCGCCGAACAGGATGTTAATGGGCGGTTTATGGGCACGGGTACGCACCTGAAGCCCTGCGGCGATTATGGGGGCGATTGTGGGCAGATGGTTGACCCCTACGGCTGTAGAGACCACATCCGCCTCGCAGAAGGCTTCCGCAACGGCTTCTGCAGGCTCAGGCAAAAGGGCAGAGACAGGGGCGCATTGAGTGCGTGTCCCGTCCAGCCACTCTACCCAACAGAAGCAATGGCGGTTGAGACTTGCGACCAGATCACAGCGTGCTTCCCCAAAGATCACTTCGAATCCGGAGCGGGTGTAGCGCTCTGCAAAGAATCCGCGCCCAATCTTGCCCGCTCCGAACTGAAGCGCGCGCATCTTAGTCGCCAACATTGCCGAAGTTGAACAGTACGATTAGCAGGTCGGCATCATCGACAATCCCGTCGCCGTTCAGATCGGCGGTTTGTTCTCCCAATTGCCCAAAGGCGAACAACACAGCCAGCAGATCCGCATCATCGATAATATTGTCGCCGTTGATATCGCCGTTAATCAGATTGAACACCAGTCCCGACACATCGGTGCTGAGCGAGACATTTCGAACCTTGCGTGCCAGACTGGTTGGGGCACGCACGGCGATATCGACTGTGCCAGACATGATAGAGGTGTAGGTGCTGAATGCCCCTGCACTATTGGTGGAGAAGGTGCGCCTGTAAAGGAGAGTGTTCGTGCCTGGTTGGAGAATTTTCATCTCGAAGGGCACAGTTTGGATGTTCTGCCGATAAAACCGAATCTGCCCAGAAATGTTGCGGCGGACAGGCGTATAATCGGTGATCAGGATATCGTACCAGCCCCCTGCACGCCCGCCTGGGTATGGGTAGCCTTCCACTCGGATATAGTAGACCCCTGCGGGCAGGTTGCTCAGCGTGATTCGCGAAGTAAACGGGTTGAAGGGGTCATGCGGATCATCATCATTACTCTCGAGGGGGTTGAAGCGGGCGTCGTAGACGGTTAGGATGGTATCTGTGGCACCGAAGGTGCGCACAGTCAGATCGCCCGCTCCGATTTCAATGCGGTAGAAGTCGAGATCGGTTTGGCGATAGGTCAGAAACGCGTTGGGAATCAGCGTGAAGTCGCCGGCGAGGTTGCCTACATCGGTTGCTGTGGCGAAGGTATCGTTAGGTCCTTCTGTTTCGTAGGGGTCATAATCGGGAAAAGTGCGGCCGTCGAAAACGCGAAGGGTGTAGCGCAGGCGCGCTAAGTCTCCCGAGCTGACGGCAGAACGCACCTGGATCAGATAAGTTCCTGCGCTAAGGGTGAGCGTAATGCCCGAATCGGCATTAGTAAAGGTGGTGTCGCGGTTGCCCAGATCGTTGTTACCGGGCACATCGTCGTCATTTTCCTGGATCAGGGTGCCCGCTGCGGTGTAAATCCCCACCACCGAGTCGAAGGTGGTATCGACCCGTACCGTGTAGGTGCCCGATTGGGGAACCCGAAACCGGTACCAGTCTAAATCGCCGTCGGGGTTGATGAGGGCGCGCACCACAACCATGCGTCGTGAACCCGACTGAACCCCAACGGTTCCGATGTCGTTTGCCAACCCGGGGCTATCGTTGATTTCTTGCTCGGTTAGAAACGCGATTTGGGGCACTTGCGCAGCCGCAGATGCCCAGAGAAACCCCAAGCAGCCCAAAAGTACTCCATACTTCCCCATAGGTTTTGGCTCCTCCAGCGGGGATATTATAGCACATTTTGTGCCTAAAGCAGTCCACGCTCGCGGAAACTGGTAAAAACGCCGTCGCCAATGATGATATGGTCCAACAGTTCGATCCCCAGCAGTTGTCCTACCTCTTTCAGTCGGCGTGTGAACGCAAGATCATCAGGGCTGGGGGTGGCATCGTCGCTGGGATGGTTGTGTACAGCGATCCAGCTGGCGGCACCCTCTCGGAGGGCGACTCGGTAGACCTCGCGTGGGTGAACCAGACTGCTATCGAGCGTGCCAATGGAGATGGTTTCGGTGCGCAGGACACGGTTTTTGATGTCCAGCAGAACTGCGATAAAGTGTTCGCGTCGTTCAGCGATAAGGTTCAGGCGCATTAGGTTGTAGACATCTTCGGGAGAGTGGATCTGAGGATGCTCCTGATAGGTACTTGAGAGTCACGCGTCGCCCTAACTCCATCGCAGCGGCGATTTGGGTCGCTTTTGCCAATCGCATGCCTTTGACCTGAGCCAGTTCGCGAACGCTGGCGTGCATCACGCCGCGTAGCCCGTTGAACTGTTTCAGGAGCTGTTGTGCCAGTTGAAGCGTGGATTGTTGGGCTGCGCCTGCGCGTAGCAGGATAGCCAGCAGTTCGTATTCTCGGAGGGCGTGCGCGCCTGCCTGTGCCAGTTTCTCGCGCGGGCGTTCCTCCGCGGGCAACTCCCGAATGGTTTTGTAGAGGATGTCCATCAGAACCACCTTTTGAGACGGGTATGGAGCATATCGAGGAGCGAGTGGGCGGCACCGCCTGCGACCAGACCGATTATCAAGGCGAGCCCCTCTTTTTGATAGGTGAGCACCCAGTCGGAGAAGTGCATCAGCCAGCTTTGTGCGTCTATGTTCAGTGCGATTCCCAGCTGGCGCAGGGTGAGGTCTACTCCCCAAACGATCAGTCCCAGCACGAGAACCAGATAGAGAACGCGCAGGAGCGGTCCAATGCCCAGCCCGTGCGAGATCCAGCTTCGATGAGGCACCAGCCTCTGGTAGGGCCACCAGAGCCAGCGCAACGCCCCCCAACGCCGATAGGCTGAGGAATCGACATCCAGATCGCTGGATAGCCAGATGCCCGAGAAGGTGTAGCTGGCGATGACCAGCCAAGTCAGTGGACGCACTTCGGGAGGCAAGTACCACCCACATAGAGGGACTGCGCCTAGAGCCGTGCCCACCGTAAACCAATCATGCACTTTGCCCGACGGCATGCTTTATTTCTGGACAGCCTCCTGAAGCTTGCGGATGGCGCGCGATTCCAGCTGGCGCACGCGCTCCTTACTCAAGCCTAGCCGTTTGCCGACCTCTTCCAAGCTCAGCGTGCCCTCGACTGTTAGCCCGAAGCGGAGCTGGATTACAGCCCGCTCTTTCTCGTTCAGCACGCGCTCCATCAGCGTTTCCAGATCGAGTTGTGCCTCCCATTCTGCCGTTTCTTCTTTGGCAATAATGTCCGCCAGCACGGTGTCTTCGCCGTCGTAGATAGGTAGCTCTAACGAGATAGGATTTGCAAGGTTGTGCATCAGGTCGCGCACCTGTTCGGGCGACAGTCCTGTGCGTTGGGCGACCTCGTAAACGCTGGGTTCGCGTCCCAACTCCTGTTGGAGTAGTGCGCTCGCCTGACGCACCTGATACAGTGCCTTCGCTAAGTAACTGGGGACACGGATCATGTTGGCTTGATCTTGGATGGCGCGCACGACGGCTTGTCGGATCCATCGGGTGGCGTAGGTGCTAAAGCGAAGGCCGCGTTCCGGGTCGTACAGTTGTACGGCGCGTAAAAGCCCCAAAGTCCCTTCCTGTATCAAGTCGCTGAGAGGGACGCCGCGTCCGGTGTAATGCTTGGCGATGGAGAGCACGAGGCGCAGGTTCGATTGAACCAGTTTTTCGCGTGCTTGCTCGTCACCCTGTCGGGCACTCCGTGCCAGCTCGACCTCCTCTTCGGGAGTCAACAGAGGGTAGCGCCCTGCCATCGCCGCCCACCAGTGGACTGTGTCGTCCAGCATCTCCTGCTCTATCGCTTCGATCTCGCGATCGGCACTCTGGGTGAGGCGGCGCAGTTCATGTTCTACCGCTTCTGCTTCGGTGACCGTTTTCACCCCTGAATCCTCTAAAACCCTGAAGACTTGATCCAATCGGTCGGGTTCAAGCCATTCGTCTGGCAGATGTGCCAGCAACGCGTCCACCGTGATATAGCCTTGCTGTTTCGCTTGGGCGAGAAGTTCCTCGAAACTCTTGTCTGAGAATAGGTCGTCCATCATTACAGTACCTCCTCGTTTAGGAATTAGATTCGCTGGTCGGCTCTGAATTCCTGCTTTTGGGCGTCGGGGATGTTGCTTTTAGCTCTTTGAGCAGGCTCCAGTATTCCTCGTTGTATTGCCCTGCCTGTTTGAGTGCCTCAAGCCGTAGTTTTTTGGCGTACTGTTGCATGCGTAGGAGACAGCCTGCAACGACCTCCTGTGTAAGGGCAGGTTTCTCTTGGAGGAGCAAGGCAGTAAGGAGCTGAGCCAGCGCTTCCGATTCGGTGGCGGCGAGGAGGGCACGCCCGTCGGTGGGGGGCACGTTGAGGGATGGGTTCCGGAGCCATTCGGCGAGTTGGGCGTGGTGCGGGTCTGCCCAGCACAAGTGAGGGAGCTGGTCTTTCACAAGAGCGTGATAGGAGGGGTTGAGCCAGGCGCGTAGCACCGTGCGTTCGGCTTCCAGCAAGCCTTGGGGGGCACGCCCTTGTGGCTGGGAACGGGTCGATTCTTGGGGGCGCGAGACAGGAGTAGCTCGGCGTGATTGGCGCCGCTGGATTTGGCGAACCTCACTCTGAAGGGTTTCCAGTATGACAGGCACGCTCAGCGTGGCAGTCGGGCTGAAGGGAACCAGCCGCTCCAAACAGCTCATCTGCTCTACTGCGTTCGGGATGCGCGCGACCCACGGCAGTGCCTCCTGAAGTAGTTGCGTGCGTGCGGGGATATCCAGCTCGGAGGGCTGAGTGGCTTGCGCTTGCTGAAGATGGCTTTGGATAATCTGCTCCAATCCGAAAAGTGCAAGCGTCGTCGCTTGCTGAAGGCACGCTTGCATCGTCTCGGCTCCATATTGACGCAGAAGGCTATCTGGATCCTCCCCTTCGGGGAGGCGCACCACAAAAACGGGGATTTGCGCCTCCATCAGGACCTCGCCCGCCCTCAGAGTGGCTCGAACCCCCGCTGAGTCGGAGTCGTACATCAGGTAGACCCGCTCCACCAAGCGCTTGAGCCGACGTGCGTGGGCTTCGGTGAAAGCGGTTCCCAGTGTCGCCACGGCGTGAGGAAAGCCGTACTGATGAAGCATAATTAGATCCAGATAGCCCTCTACAATCAGGGCGCTCCGCCGTTTGACAATCTCCTCACGGGCTAAATGCCATCCGTAAAGCTGGTTGCGTTTCTCAAACAGCGGAGTTTCGCGGCTGTTAAGGTATTTCGGTTCATCGTGGCCCATCGTGCGCGCACCGAAAGCAACCACGCGCCCCCTGGCATCGTGAATGGGGAAGATAATCCGATTACGGAATCGATCGTAATAGCCCTCGCGTCCGCTTTCGATCAGCCCAGCCGTTTGGGCATCTTCCAAAGAGAGCTGGTGTTTCTGCAGGAAGCGCACAAGATGCTCCCACCCATCGGGCGCAAAGCCCAACTCAAAGCGTTCAATGGCGGACTCAGTCAGTCCACGCGCCTGCAGATAGTGGAGGGCGTTCGGGGTGCGTCGGAGACATTGGCGGTAGTAGAAATGGGCAGCATAGACCACGCGGTAGAGCCGTTCGCGCGTGTCTTGGGTCTCTGGGTGTGAGGGTTCCTGAGTTTCTTCTATCTGGATTCCGGCGCGTTCTGCCAGCTGGCGCAACGCCTCACGAAAGCTGAGCCCTTCGATGCGCATCAGGAATCCAACCGCATCGCCCGACGCGCCGCACCCAAAGCAGTGGAAGCGATTCAGCGTCGGGCTTACAAAGAACGAGGGGGTCTTTTCGGAATGGAACGGGCAGAGCGCCTTGAAGTTTTTGCCTGCCCGTTCCAGCACAACATATTCCGAGATTAACTCGACCAGGTCGATATGCTCAAGGACTGCCTCGCGCCAGTTGTGCATGCACGAAGGTCGCCTCCATTAGATGGCAGGACCGCCCGCCATTCCACCGCCCCGTCCCCGTCCACCGGGCGGAGCAGAAGGAGGCGGTGGGGCGCCACCCGGTTGCCCGCCTCCAAACATTCCGGCGGCAGAGCCACCTTGCTGACCGCCTTGGGCACCCCCTATTCCGACAAAGCCTTGTCCTGTGTTGGGAATGCCTGCCGCCACAAAGATGCCGGTGACCTTATTGGTCTTCATGTCAAATTGGAAGGCGACTCCCAGTCGGTTGTAGCGGGCGACCATCACCTCACCTGACTGGGCATGCTCGTCGGGGTAGCCATATGCCAACACGACCGCCTGATAGGTGGAGCCCAGCCCGATCCCACGCGCAGTGCGCACATTTTTGTCGGGTTTGATGCCATAGGCGCTAACCTGTACCACGCGCCCGTCGCGATTGACTTGAAACAGGTAAGTGGATCCCCCCTTGACACGGTAGACATAGATCATTTCGGTCTCGATGCGCGCTTGCGTATCCCCGCCTCCGAGCCCTCCAGAGGGTGGGTTTCCAGGACCGCCAAATCCGGGAGGACCGCCTGAGGGACCGGGCAAACCACCTTCTCCAAACTCGCCGCCCCACGCGCCGCCCTGACCCTGCCCCGCACCGAACTCCCGGATCTGCATCTGGGTTGAGGCGACCATAGTGGGGTTACCAAACTTTTTGAGCACCGTCGAGACGGGGCTGAAGACCCTAATTCCCAACAGTGAGACCTCAGGACGCGGGCGCGTTTGGGCGGTTAATCCCAGACCCAGCGCCACGACGCCTGTCGCCACAATTGCCAAACTCCATCTTTTTTGCATAGCGTTGCCTCCAATACGGTATAGTAATTCCGCAGGGCGACCAAGTCTCCTGCTGTTTGGGGAGTGGCCCTGCGCCCATATATTATAGACGATGAGAACGCAAAAAGGTGCCCTCTACTGGGGCGTACGGGTTGTGCTTTTGGTTTTGGCGCTGGCGGGGATCGCCTACTGGTTCTGGTGGCTTCCTGCGCGCCCGCACGCCATCACCGTCGAGTTCGTGCCATGAGAATCGGATTGCTAGGCTTTCCCCAGAGCGGACGCACCACGCTGTTCGAGGCGCTTTCAGGCGGGCATGCGCGCGAGAGGGTCGCCAGCGTGCCCATTCCCGATCCACGATTGGAGACGCTGGCACGCTTAGCCGATGCGAAAAAGGTCGTGCCTGCCACACTCGAATGGCACGACGACCTGCCCGAATGGTATCCCGACAAGCCGGAAACCGTACGCCAAACCCTGAGCCTCGCACGCCAGATGGATGCCCTCGTGCTGGTGCTACGCGCCTTCGAAAGCCCCTACGCCCCTTACTTTACTTCCATCGCCCCCTTGCGCGACCTGCAGTTCTGGCTGGATCAGTTCGTGCTGTCGGATCTACAGGTGATTGAGAACCGCTTGGAGCGCCTCAAAAAGCTGAGGCAGTTGCATAAAGAAAGCCCGCCAGACGCAATGGAGACGATGGTTCTGGAACGCATGCACGCTTATCTGCATCAGCACGGTACGCTCCGAACGTTCGAGATTCCCCAAGATTTAATGGGGCGCATGCGGGGCTATGGCTTTCTGACGCGCAAACCTGTGGTCGTTGCTTTGAACCTCGACGAAAGCCAACTGGGAAGTGCCCCTCCCTTCCTTGCAGAGGTGCAGAGACGCTCCGTTTGGGAGGTTGTTGCGCTATGTGCCCCCTTTGAGCGCGATCTGACACAGGTTGCCAAATCCGAGCAGGCGGAGTTTCTCCAGATGGTGGGCTTGGAAGCCCCACGCCTGCCCATGCTGGTCCGCACCGTGTATGCCCAGCTCCATCTGCAGGTCTTCTACACTGTTGGAGACGATACGCGCGCGTGGCTTGTGCCCATCGGGGCTACTGCGCTGGAGGCGGCAGGGGTCATCCACTCCGACCTCGCCCGAGGCTTTATTCGGGCGGAAGTGTGTCACGCAGATACCGTTATTGCTCTCGGCGGATGGACCAACGCCCAAAAAGCCCACAAGGTGCGTCTGGAAGGCAAGGACTACCCCTTGCGCGATGGGGATGTGATCCATGTGCGGTTCAATAGCTGATAGAGAAACGCTTTGTGAACTCGGCCCTTCCACACTCCATTTCACCTATGGCAACCATCCTAAGAGGGAATGGGGTACAATAACCAAGTGGCGAGCAGATCGCCAAAGGAGGTACGATATGCGATACAAAACCTTACTCGCTTTAGCGGCAGCGTGTGCCCTTTTTACAAGCACTTGGGCCCAGTGGGTAGAGAATGGTGACGCGGGCGGCTTGCCCGGAACCGCACAAAACACCGCAGGCAACCCCATCCACGCTATCTGAGGGGCAAAGTGGGTAGAAAATCAGCGGATCCAAACCGCTGACCCCTTGACAAGTGCCCTCTCGATGTGCTATAATATATGATATCGGCGGATCCCGACCGCCGAAAGGAGGCTACGATGAAACGATATCTGA
>PSLB01000069.1:11010-11244 GCA_040289385.1 Armatimonadota bacterium | reverse complement strand
CCCCAAGGCGGTGCGGGGACAGGAAGCCTGGTGACCCTTCTTCTTGCGGGCAAACACGGACTTCAGCGCTTCCGTCGCTTTCACCCGTGCTACAATCACCAGTTGGGCGGGAAGATCGGGGAATCTCGCCCGCAGGGTGCGGTAGGTGGCGTGGTGCAACCGGACGCCATTCTTCTCCCGCTGCGCCCAACCGTAGGCCACAACGGCGTTGAAGTACTCGGCATGCTGACGCGC
>PSLB01000069.1:8510-10966 GCA_040289385.1 Armatimonadota bacterium | reverse complement strand
GCCGGATCGTTCGCTGTATACTCATATACTAGTACATTTTTGCGAAAGGAGGTGAGGCGGCGCTCCTCCCCAGGGCTGAAGCCAGGGGTCTCCGCGCCGCCGTCAACCGATGAACCCGAACCGATCGCTCTCTCGGAGCATACGCAGGGTCTGGATACTGGCCTCCGCCGCCAGATGGACAACCTTGTGCTGACCTATGTAGTTGTTCATGCTCCCCGAAGCGTCCACAATCAACACCACGGTAGACGCATGTTGAACCTGACGATGACGAACATCCAAATCTACAGGCAACATCTCCGCTATCGGCGTGCCGTGATACCCGCCCGGCTGATAGGAGCGTTCGCCCCCGACCATCACCAGCCCCACTCCCATATCGCGCACCACCGACTGCAACGCCAACATCTGCTGGGGGCTAAACGCACTTGCGGGATAGTCGTTGAGAACCACTGCATCGTACTGCGTTAGCTCTTCCCATCGGTTGGGGAAGGTGTTGGGTGTGACCACTTGGGTTCGGATTCGATTCGCTTCCAACACAGAGCGGAGTGCCTTGCTGATGTCGGGTGCGCCTTCGGCAATTAGCACACTTGGCTCGCCGTGCACGAACACCACCGCAAGCCCCAGATTATTGCGAGGATCGCGGTCGGGTTGGGCTTGAAGCACGGCGCGAATCCGTTGCGTACCTGCTCGCTCCGTGCGCAAAGTGGTGGTGATGACATTAATGCCAGGGGCAAGCTTCATAGGAAGATTCTTAACAGGCGCCCCGTCCCGATCCAGCAGGATTGTTCCTTCAGCGTGAGACTGAGCTCGTACCACGACCCGTACCTCATAAGGCGATCCCACCTTGACCTGCTGGGGCACCTCCACCGACTCAATCAGCACCTCTTTGGAAGGCTCGGCTCGACAATCGAGCGGAATCACATCGATATGAACCCCCTCTGTGTGCGCCACCTCAGCAACTGCCAGTGCCTCGCCGCGGGTTTCGTTACCATCGCTCAACAGCACGATCCGACGCGCATAGCCTTCGGGGAAGACTGCCATCGCCAACCGAAGTGCGCTGGCGATATCGGTGCCATCAGGGTTGGGACGCGAATAGATCGGCGGGAGTGTGCGATGCTGTCCTGGCATTGCGTCGATGTGGGCATCGTCGCCGAACACCACCCAGCCCGATAGTGCCGATTCAGGAGCGTTGGCAATCGCTTGCTTGAGGTAATCCCACGCCTGTTGGCGTGCCGAATCTGAAACGCCTGCCGAATGGTCTACCACAAACACGGTACACACCTGCCGAAGCGGCACCCCTCCATGCCACCCAGCCAGTGCGAACACAATCAGCAAAATGACCAACATCCGCAACGCAAGGATCAACCGTCGGCGGGCACGACCGACCCCAAGCAGACGGCGCCCACTCCACCAAACCCACCCCCATAATACGGGGAGCAAGAACAAATAGCCCGGCTCGGTGAACTGCACCATCCCGATACCACCCAGCAGGAGTATACCCCAACCTCTTACCGATACCGTCGGCATCTCCACTGTTTTCGCGGGAGCGATAGGCTATAATCGTCGAGCCGATACGGAGGTCAGCGATGACAGAACCGATAGCCTACCTTTTAAGCCAAAACGAGATTCCGACCCATTGGTACAACCTAGTAGCCGATCTGCCCGCTCCACCACCGCCTCCGCTCAACCCTGCGACAGGACAGGCGTTCGACGATCCCACCCCGCTGATGCGGATTTTTCCGCAGGCACTGATCATGCAAGAGGTCAGCACCGAGCGCATGCCGACTCTTCGGGCTGGAATGCACCGTCTATATGGTGCGTGTCAGCTATGAGCAGAAACCATTCCGCAAGATCCTGATGAACACTTGGGGGGCTACCGTCTATCCCAGCCCTAGCGACCAAACCGAGTTCGGGCGACAAATCCTCGCTCAAGATCCAGATAACCCCGGCAGTCTCGGAATCGAGATCAGCGAAGCATTGGAAGATACGCTAAGCCATCCCCATACACGCTTGCTCTCGGAAGCGTGCTCAATCATGTGCTTCTGCACCAGACCGTTATCGGTCAGGAGGCACTCAAGCAGATGGAGCTGGCGGGCGAAGAGCCCGACATCCTGGTCGGTTGCACAGGGGGTGGAAGCAACTTCGCGGGGCTGGTGTTCCCCTTCTTAGGCAAAAAGCTTACGGAAGGAAAGCCATACCGAATCATTGCGGTGGAACCTGCTTCGTGCCCTTCACCGTCGCCGCCGCCCGGAAGCCCCCGCCTTCAGGCGCGGGGAGGAAGGGCGGCTTCCATCCTTCCATTATACCCATTGAGCTGCCTGGGGTATACTAAAAACATGAACCGGACGCTGATGGTCAAGCTCATCCAAGCTCATGCCGACCTAGGAGCGACACGCTGCACTCCTGGTCGCGAAGGCCAAAGACAGCGGTCGCGGGATGGCTCTTGAAGACCTCAAGGG
>PSLB01000069.1:0-8325 GCA_040289385.1 Armatimonadota bacterium | reverse complement strand
GTCGGGTGCGGCTTTGCTGGGTCGGCCGACGCCATCGCTGCGGAGAATATCCGCAGGGCCGCACGTATGCGGTCGTACGCGTCAGGCCACCCGTCCTCGCTGCAAGCCCCTGGCTTTAGCCATGGGGTTCATGACGATTCTTCGATAGGGCGCCCGTCGAAACTATTTTTGATAGCTTCTGCCAGTTGCTCGCCCATCAGTTCGGGAAGCGTGGGTGGGGATTCGGCAGGTGGGGGAGGACTCTCGTCCAACTCAATGACCACTGGCAGGTTCAGCCCCAGGGCCTCTTGAACCTTTCGAGTAAGGGCTTGCTGATTTTTGGGGTTTTTCGTAAAGAATTTATAGCCCAATCGAGTTCGAACCGTAATGTAAATGGTCTGATGCTCGACGCGTACGGTGGACCCTGCCAAGTAGTGCTCTAGATTCGGACTGTTCTGGGTAATTTGGGCTTTGGCGTGTTGCCAGCGTGCGTTCGGGTCGCCATCGGGCGGAGGCGTACGGGCCTCTGCAGGGCGTTGCGGCTCAGGGGTGGGCGCTGAACGCCTCTCCGCTGGCGTGGGAGGGGTTGGCTGCATGCCCGCGCTTCTTTCTAAAGGCACAGGCGCAGTCGTAGAGGGCTCCCCCATCGGCGTTGTAAACATCAGCAGATAGAGTTCCAGGACGGCACGTGGGGAACCAGAGGTGCGCATCTCGGTTAGGGCGCCTGCCATCTTCTCCCACCAATAAAGCAAGCGCGGGATACCCGCCCTGCGTGCCTGTTCGATCATCGCCCCCCACAGCGTCGGGTCGTAATAACCTGCCCGATCCTCGCCATGAACCCCTGCCTGAATCAGGGAGCGCCAGTGCTGAATCAGCGATTCGGCAAAGATGCGAGGTTCGCGCCCCAAAAGCAGTTGGGCATCCAGCACTTCCAGCACCTTCGCCGAATCGCCCTCAATCAGCGCATCGGTCAACTGAAAGAGCGTCTCATCCTCCAGCATACCGAGCGCTTGGTACACCGTGTCCACGCGAATAACGCCGTGTTCACTGAAAGCAATGACCTGTTCCAGAGCAGTGAGTGCGTCGCGCCAAGACCCATCGGCAAAGCGTGCGATGAGGTTCAACGCGGGGTGATCCGCCTCCAACCTTTCAGCGCGCACCACTTGCTCCAACCTGCGGGCTATATCGGCTATCGTGCCCCGATGGAAATCGAACCGCTGACACCGCGAGCGAATCGTAGGCGGAACCCGATGGAACTCGGTCGTCGCCAATACAAAAACCACATGTGGCGGGGGCTCCTCAATCGTCTTCAGCAAGGCATCGAAGGCTTTAGCAGACAGGTCGTGCACCTCGTCGATGATGTATATCTTATAACGCGCCTCCATCGGGGGATACTTGGCGTTCTCGATAATCGAGGTGCGCACATCCTCTATACTGGTCTCGGATGCCGCGTCCATCTCGACCACATCGACCAGCGTACCTGCCTGAATGCCGTTGCAGAACCGACACTGGTTGCATGGGTTCGGCGTGGGACCCTGCTCGCAGTTGAGCGCCTTTGCCAGTAGGCGCGCCGTAGAGGTCTTGCCTGTTCCGCGTGGACCGCAAAAGAGGTAGGCATGCGACCAGCGCCCTTGAGCAATAGCGTTGCGCAAGGTAGTTGTCACATGCGCTTGCCCCATCAGCTCATCGAAATCCTGGGCACGGTACTTACGGTACAGGCTAATATAGCTCATGGGCGGAAGAATTGTACCAGAAAGCAAGCCGTAATCAGTCGGGGAGGTACTCCAATTCGATATCGCCGATGGTTACGGTATCCCCCTCTTGGGCACCCAGCTCCTTGAGCTTACGGAAGATGCCCAACCCCCGCAATCGCCTCTGCATCCGCTGGAGAGCCTCTTCGTTGTTAAAGTCGGTTATTTGCACAATCTCGCGTACCAGATCGCCTTCCACCACATAGCGGTCGTCCTGTTTGTAGACACGGATCGATTCTCTTCGGCGGGGTGCCACTTCTGTGGGGGAGCCGCGTAGCGGCTCTGGGGAGGGCAGTTCAGCGACCTTCTGGGCTAAACGCGCCAACAGAATGTCAAGCCCCTCTCCCGTGTAAGCCGATATTGGCAACACTTCAAGCCCATGCGTCTGGAGCGCATCCTGTATCGGCACGAGTATCTGACGGTCAGGCAAGATATCGATTTTGTTCAGCGCGACGAGGGCAGGCTTCTGGAGCAGTTCGGGTTTGTAAAGCCTCAGCTCGTTCTGGAGGATCTCAAAGGCTTGGAGCGGTTCGGGCTCCGCAAAAGGTGACACATCCAGCAGATAGAGTAACAGCCGCGCGCGTTCGACATGGCGTAGGAACTGATGCCCCAGCCCTGCGCCCACATGGGCACCCTCAATCAGCCCAGGGATATCGGCAACAACGAAACGGCTCTCATGATAACAGACAACGCCAAGATTGGGCACCAGGGTCGTGAAGGGGTAGTCGGCGATTTTGGGGCGCGCCGCTGAGATTCGGCTAATCAGTGTGCTCTTGCCCGCGTTCGGCATCCCCATAATCCCCACATCGGCAAGCAATTTCAGCTCCAGCCGAATGCGCCGCTTTTCGCCAGGCAAGCCCTTCTCTGCAAAGCGTGGGGTCTGGCGCGTGGCATTCGCAAAATGCGCGTTGCCGCGTCCGCCACGCCCTCCACGCGCCACAACAAAACACCAATTGGGATGGGCTAAATCCGCCAACAGCTCGCCAGTATCCGCATCGTAGACCAGCGTACCCACCGGCACTCTTAGAACAATCGATTCGCCGTTGCGCCCTTTGCGCGTACTGCCTGAGCCAACCTTCCCTTTGCCCGCTCGATAGCGCGTTTTGTAATGGTAGTCCAAGAGCGTGTTGCAATGCGGATCGGCTACCAGAATCACGTCCCCGCCCTTCCCCCCATCGCCCCCATCAGGACCGCCACGCGGAACATGCTTCTCACGCCGAAACGAGACACAGCCATCGCCGCCTGCGCCCGCCTCTACCTCAATCACCGCTTCGTCAATAAACATCGACAGCGATTATACCCCGTTGACGCAAAGCCCTTACAGGTTCCAGTAAAGCACAGGGGGATCGGCAGGCGTTGTGCGCACTTCGTTTAGGTAAATGCCCTTCACATCCACAAATACTCCTTGCCCACTGGGACGCAAGAGATTGAGATAATCGCGGAGCGTGTGCTCGCGAAAAACACGGTGAGGGACAGCCAGCACCACCGCCTCATAAGTGCCATGCCGATTTTCGAAGGGGTCTTCCACAAACTTGACTTTGAAGCAGGCACGGTCACTTGGAACCACCAGCGGATCGCAGACCTCCACATCGCAGGCGAAGCTTTGGAGTTCTTCAATCAACTCCTTGACTCGCGTGTCTCGGACATCGGGCACATTCTCCTTGAACGCCAATCCCAGCACCAGCACTTTAGCACCCCGCACATTCCGCCCCGCGTGGATAAGCAGTTTGACCGTTTCGCTGGCGACATAGATGCCCATCTGGTCATTGACACGTCGCCCCGCCAGGATGACATCCGTGTGGAAGCCCACCTCTTGCGCTTTGTGCGTGAGATAGTAGGGATCTACAGGGATACAGTGTCCGCCCACCAGTCCTGGCTCAAAGGGCAGAAAGTTCCATTTTGTTCGCGCAGCGGCAAGGACCTCGCGGGTATTCAGCCCCAGCCGATGGAACAGCAAGGCTAACTCGTTCATCAGGGCGATATTGAGGTCGCGCTGGGTGTTCTCAATCACTTTGGCTGCCTCTGCAGTGCGGATATTCGGTGCTTTGTGAACCCCTGCCTTCACCACCAGCCCATATAGGCTCGCCAGCAGCTCGGTAGTCGGCTCATCTTGCCCCGCCACCACCTTGACTACGGTCTCCAAAGTGTGTTCGGGGTCGCCCGGATTGATGCGCTCTGGAGAGTAGCCCACCTTGAAGTCCACCCCGCACTTCATGCCCGAAGCCGCTTCCAGCACGGGCACGCAGTCCTCTTCGGTACATCCAGGGTAGACTGTCGACTCGTAGACCACGATAGCGCCGTGCTTCATATGCGTGCCCACCGTTCGGCTTGCGTTGAGAAGCGGGCGTAGGTCAGGGCGCTTCGCTTTATCTACAGGCGTGGGCACAGTAACGATGATCACATCTGTCTCGCTCAACATGCGGGCATCGCTGGTGAGGATGAGGTTGGGCTGGTGCAAGAGCTCTTTGAGGGTCTCCCCATTGCGATCGTAGCCACGTTGAAGTTCCTCGACCCGCTCCGCGCTGACATCATAACCTACCGTGCGCAGATGCTTGGCAAATGCAACTGCCAGCGGTAATCCCACATAGCCCAATCCCACTATGCCAACGGTTTCAGGGGGTTTCATGGCAGCACAATCTCCTTCGCCCAGCTCCGATTCTGTAGATACCAGTCCACAGAGCGTTTCAGCCCCTCCTCAATACGGATTTGCGGTTCCCAGCCCAGCAAGGTGCGTGCCTTGGTGATTTCTGCCCAAGTGGCGTGGACATCGGCAGGGTGCATGGGCTGTTGTATCCAGCGTGCGGGCTTGCCGAGATACGCCTCCAGCTGCTGGATAATCCAACGCAGGGAGACAGGGCGACCCCCGCCCAGATTGATAATCTCATAGCCCAGCGGTTTGAGCCCTGCAATTGTGCCCCGTGCAATATCGTCAACATAGGTGAAGTCGCGTGCCTGTAAGCCATCCCCAAAGAGCTGAATCGGCTCCCCTTCAGCGATCCAGCGAATGAAACGGAAGATGCTCATGTCAGGACGTCCTGCAGGACCGTACACGGTGAAATAGCGCAAGACCGTAATATCCAGTCCGTAGAGATGGTGATAGGTATAGCACAGCGTCTCGG
The DNA here is from genome assembly GCA_040289385.1 of Armatimonadota bacterium. Lineage (GTDB taxonomy): Bacteria > Armatimonadota > Fimbriimonadia > Fimbriimonadales > GBS-DC > LDYB01. The sequence continues at coordinate 3,476 of PSLB01000069.1, read as the reverse complement.
CGCCTTTTTTAGAGGCGGCATAAGGTGAGAGGGGGCGGTCGGTCTGCTGGTTTTCTCGGAAAGGGCGCTCGGTGGTGCCGTAGAGACTGGAGGTGGACGCTAGCACATACTTGCGCACTCCCGTTTGCTGGCACAGTTCCAATAGGTTGAGCGCGCCGATGGTATTCGTGGCGATGTAGACCCAAGGGTTCTCAACACTCTGGCGCACCCCTGCCCGTGCTGCCAGGTTAATGACCGCATCGTAGGGCATATGGGCAGTAAACACCGCTCGTGTCGGCTCCCACTCGCTGATGTCCAGCGTTACAAACTGGAAATGGGGATAGGCTCGAAGCCGTTCCAATCGCCAGCTTTTGAGGGTCGGGTCATACGCATCGTTCAGATCGTCCACACCGACGACCTCGTGCCCGTCTTCGAGCAACAGCTCCGCTGTCTTCGCACCGATAAAGCCCGCACAGCCTGTAAGTAAGATTCGCATCTGGGGATACCTCGCGTGTTTTGTATCGTAGGGGATTATACCATAGCGGATTTGATGAGTTCGGGTAATATTGAAACAGACTGATGGGTCGGATTGCCTTGTTTTTAGACAGCCTCACTGCTGGTGGAGCCGAGCAGGTGATGGTGACCCTTGCCAACGCCTTTGCCAAGCATGGGCACGAGGTATCGGTAGTGCTTATCCGCCCGATTCACGACATAGCTCATAAGTTGGACCCACCTATCGAGGTGGTTGACCTGAACGCAAGGCGTATGGCTATTGGCGGGGTGCGCTTCGCACAATACCTACGCCGACATCGCCCCGATGCCCTGCTTTCGACCATCACTCGCGTTAACGGTTGGGCAGTGATGGCGCATCGCCTTTCTCGTAGCTCGGCGCGCCTGATTCTACGGGAAGCCAGCACACCCAGTAGGGTCGCCAAACATTTGCACACACCAAAGCAGCGACTCGAACAGCTGTTCTTTTGCCACCTGTATCCTCTTGCGGATGCCGTTGTTGCTCCCTCAAGGGGGGTGTATCATGACATAGTTACTCTTGCCCCCACCCTCAGCCAAAGTGTGCGAGTGATTTACAACCCTGTAATAGATGAGCGCCTCTACGCGCAAAGCTGGGAAAGCATCGAGCATAGTTGGTTTGCGCCCAAACCGTGTCCTATCATTCTCGCCGTCGGGCGATTGATCCCAGACAAGGGGTTCGACATTTTAATACGCGCCTTCGCTCGTGTTTGCCAGTCGTGGGAGGCTCGCTTAGTCATCTTAGGTGAGGGCGAGGAGCGACCCGCTTTGGAATCTCTGAGTGCGGAATTGTCGCTTCGAGAGTTTGTCTCTATGCCCGGCTTTGAACGGAATCCGTTCAAGTACATGCGTCGTGCGGATGTGTTCGTGCTGTCCTCTCGTCGGGAAGGCTTGCCAAACGCGCTGATTCAGGCGATGGCATGCGGATGCCCCGTCGTCAGCACGAACTGCCCCAGCGGTCCAGAAGAAATTCTGGATGGTGGCAAGTATGGAACACTAGTGCCAGTAGATAGTATAGAGGCTTTAGCCGACGCAATTGGGCGTGTCCTGAACGGCGAGCGCAAGATAGCCCCTCCAGAATGGCTTGCGCAGTTCGAGGTGAAACGCATTTCAGAGCAGTATTTGAATCTACTGTTGGGAGGGTGAAAGCAGTCGCTTGCCCTTCATGATTCGCTCGTAGAGCGCCTCGTACATGCGTACGGTGTTCGTGATATCGAAATTAGCGCGTGCTCGAGCAAGCCCTGCAGCCCCCATTTGTTGGCGCAGGGGGGCGTCGTCCACAAGTCGCTGGAGAGCGTGCGCTAACGCTTGCTCATCCCCAGAAGGCACCAGTAACCCCGATACACCATCCTGCAATAACTCCGGAACCCCGCCAACTGCTGTGCTTACCACAGGCAACCCACTCGCCATCGCCTCCTGAACCGACATCGGATTGCCCTCCCACTCGGAGGAAAGAACAAACACATCCGAAGCGTTCAGAACATCGGGGATGTCCGCACGCACGCCCAGCATCCTCACACGCGCCGCTAAACCCAACTCCTCAATCTGTTTCCGAACCATATCCTCCAGCTCCCCACCCCCCACTAACAGCAAATAGAGGGGGCTGGCCGAACGAACTCTGGAAAAGGCATTGAGCATGAGGGCGTGATTCTTTGAGGGCACAAGACGCCCTACCGAAACAACCACTATCGCCTCTGCCTCGATACGGTTCGCCTGCCGCCAACAAAGACGCTTCTCTGTATCAGGCGCATACTCATGCGTGGGAATCCCATTCGGAATGAGGGGCGCCTGCTTGTATCCATAGACCTGTTCAATAGTCCGCTGCACCTCCTCCGCAATTGCTACAGGAACCACTCCCCCCACCCGATATCGAAAGGAAAGAACACAAGCCAGTCTCCCAACCCCTCTCAGCGGTAAATCTTTGTGCGCCACGCTATGGATTGTATGCACACGTACAGGTGTCCGATAACGGATCATTAGGGGATAGGCATAACTCAGCCCTCCTAAGTGGGTATGCACGACCTGCGGGCGGTACTCTCGGAACAATTCTGCCAGTCGGCGGTAGGTAGCCCAATCCATCTGATCGCCTTTTTTGCCAAGGAAATAGATGGGAATATTGTGTTGGTGTAGGATTTGCTCGTAGTGCGAGTTTTGCGGGTCGCGCAAGCAGATACAGAAAGGCTGGTAGCGGGTGCGATCATGGTGCAGAAGTAGATTGACCACCAATCGCTCCGCTCCACCTGGTTCAAGACTACCGATGACCTGGAAGAGATTTATCATGATGGTTTAAGAGCTAAGCAAAATTGACGCCTCCCAGGAACGAATTCCGGGGATTCCTTGACTGTCGGAGCGCGGCATGACCCCCTCTCCTCCGAAGAGGCGTCCAGCGCCTGTGCAGAACCACCAAAGCAACTTCGGCCCGCGCCCGGGCAACTACTCCGCCGGCGCAGATCCGACGGCAGGAGATACTTGACCTCTCCGCAGGGCACAACCGCCCCGGCTACAATCCCGCCACTGGGCAGGTGGCGGTTCAGGGTGTCCCAGCCGCGCTCCCACACCGTCTCCAGCAGCACCTCACGTGCTTTGTCGGCAACGGTGCCGGTCAAGACGGGTTGACGATACTTCGGTATCCAGACTATGTCATGAACCCCATGGCTAAAGCCATGGGCTTGCAGCCGGTTGGCCTTCGACCCATGTCCGCAGGCCGGACAGGCACGGTTCCTGGGATCAACGAGCACCACGGGAACACCGGCCAACCGAGCCTTGTCCTCGATGAAGGAGCCAAGCTGATGGAACCCCCAACTGTGCTGGACGCGACGCTGGGCCTTCTTAACCGAGATCCGTTCGCGGATACCATTGAGGTCTTCAAGAGCCATCCCGCGACCGGTGTCTTTGGCCTTCGCGACCAGGGGTGCCGCGTGTTGCTCCTCGGTCGGCATGAGCTTGACCATCAGCGTCCGGTTCATGTT
>PSLB01000068.1:0-11350 GCA_040289385.1 Armatimonadota bacterium | reverse complement strand
GCCCGTATGCGGCCATACGCGGCGGGCCAACCGGCCTAGCTGCAAGCCCCTGGCTTTAGCCATGGGGTTCATGACAAGTCAGCCCTTTGGAAAGAGATACAAGATGTAATATCTGCGGTGGACGCTAATAAGTGTCGCACCAAGGTGTCTAAGGAGAAGACGATGAAGGGGGAGCTTCTGTTCAGCCCGATTGATATGAATGCCGCATTCAAGCGCCTTCTTCGCACAAAGGGATGGCAAGAAAACAGGATCAGCTACTGGGTCACACGCAGCGAGAAGTTGCGCGGAGCTCGCGCCCATCCTCGAAGGCAAAACCGATGTGACCAAAATCAACCGCATCGAGTTGGAGCGACTCGCACAGGAGTTCCGCACCCAGCGAATCATTTCCACTGGGGTGGCATACGGTCCACGCACCGGAGCGCAAGGACAAAGCCCTGCGTGCGGAATAAGGATGCCCCTCAATTGATGGAGGGGAGGACGTCACGAGTGCCCTCAATCAATTGAGGCCGACCACTTGCCTATCAACGAACCCGTGCGGCGACACACCTGCACAGACCAACCGGGTTCAATCAGGATCGTCGCATCGGGCTGAACGATGAGGGCAGGGGCTGGCACAGGCTCGCCAACGGGCAACGCGTGGCGTGGAATAACAGGCACAGTAAGGGTCTGCCCCTGCACGACCACAGAGACTGTGTCGGGAAGCTTCGGCGGCAGCCAGTCGGCGAGGGGCTCCCAGTGGGCGCCTGCAGGTTTCGGGGTCAGCGCTACTGCCCGCAAGCGCAAATTCACCAGTTCCAACGGGCGTTCGGGCATCACGAACCCGTAGCGTGCCTGATGGAGATGCTCAAACGCCGTCCGCACTCGGCGCAGATGGGGCCAATCCAGAGGCACTGTCATCTCATACGATTGCCCCGTATAACGCAAATCGGCGTAGGGATGAAGTTCGAACTCGCCTATAGGAACTCCTGCTTCACGCATGACGGCTTCGCACTCCTCTCGCAGGTCGATCAACACGCGCTCCATAGCGGAATCGGCGCGATCGGGATATTCCCATAGCACCGTGCGCACCGCTTCGTGAACTGCATCCATCCAGAGCAAGCCGTAGGCGGAAAGCACCCCCTGGTAGGGCGGGATGAGCCACTGCGTCATCTGCAACATTCGCGCTAACGCACACGCATGCAGCCCCCCCGCCCCACCAAACAGCACCAGCGTGAACTGCGTCGGGTCGTAACCTCTGCCTGCTGAGAGGGTTCGCAATCCGCGTGCGATACGGGCACGCGCCTGCTCCAAAATCGCCTCGGCTGTCTCGCAAACGCTCAAGCCCAACGCCTCCGCTAAAGGCTCTAACGCCCGCCAAGCACGCGACGGCTCTATCGGTATCTGCCCGAAACCAAAGGTCTCTGGCAGCAGATGTCCCAACACAGAGTGGGCATCGGTCAAGGTCGGTTGCATGCTCTTCCCGTAGAGGGCCGGACCGGGGTTGGCACCCGCACTTTGCGGTCCAACACGCAGTCCCCCTGCAGTGTCTAAATACGCCATGGAGCCGCCCCCTGCGCCCAGAGTATGGATATCGAGTCGCGGCATGCGCAGGGGCATCCCACCTATCTCGCCCAGTGTGGCTCGTAGCGGTTCGCGATCGATCAGGGCCATATCCGATGAAGTGCCCCCTATGTCCAAAGTCAACACTTGTGCGAACCCAGCCTGACGCGCCACTGCCCACGCTCCCATCACCCCTGCAGTGGGTCCCGAAAGCACCGTGCCAATCGGATAGTCGTGGGCGCGAGTCAGGCTCATTAGCCCCCCTGCAGAACCACTCAGCAGAATCTGGGTTGCGCCCAGCGTATGCGCCGACTGTTGGAGCGCGCGCAGATACCGACGCATTATCGGAACCAGCATTGCGTTCAGAAAGGTGGTACTGGCGCGCTCGTATTCGCGGAACTCCGGAGCGACCTCACTGGAAAGCGAGACCGCAAAATGGGGCTCCAGAAGACGCTTCAGCATCTGCTCGTGCGTCGGGTTCGCATAGGAAAAGAGCAAACAGACCGCTACCGATTCGACCCCCGCGCGCTTCCATTTGCGTATCAGTCGCTCCAGCTCACCCGTGTGAAGCGGGTACAGCACGGTTCCATCGTGGGCGACTCGTTCCGCAATATCGGCACATAAGCGCCGATCTGCCAAGCAAGGGCGCGGTTTGGGGCAGAGACTATACAGCTCCTGACGGTCTTGACGCGCCAAGTGGAGCAGATCACGGAATCCGCGCGTGGTCAAAAATGCGGTGCGTGCCCCCTTGCCCTCCAGAATGGCGTTGGTGCCGACGGTCGTCCCGTGCAGGAGCCGAAACAGTGCCCCTTCAACGCTCCCAGCGTGTAAGCCATGCAGAACCGCCCGATCGGGCGCATCGGGAGTCGACGGAACCTTGACCAGGCGTAGACGCCCCGCCTCCCAAAAGACGAAATCGGTGAAGGTGCCACCCGTATCTACACCTATCGTGAGCATTAAAGTTGTGCTAACGCTCCATCCAGATCGGCGAGGAGATCATCGATGTGCTCAATCCCGACCGAAAGGCGTACCAGGTTGTCGCTGATGCCCAGCTCGGCACGCATCGCAGGGGTCAAACTGCCGTGCGACATCGTCGCAGGATACCCCACCAGCGACTCGACCCCGCCCAGACTGCTGGCAAGGCGGAAGTAGCACATGCGCGTTGCGAACCGATTAACACTCGCCCGATCGGTCTGAAGATAGACCGCTATCATTCCCCCAAAAGCGCGCATCAGGTGTTTGGCGCGCTCGTGATGGGGATGGCTCGGCAAACCCGGATAGAGCACGCGCACCACTTTGGGATGTGCCTCCAAGAAGCGAGCCACCGCCATAGCGTTTTCGCAATGGGCTCGCATGCGAATCGCCAAAGTCTTCATCCCCCTTAACAGAAGCCAACTCTCGAACGGCGAGAGAATACCACCCGCAATCGCCTGCTGATCCCAAAGCGGCTCGTGTAGGTCGTCGCGACGGTAGACCAACGCGCCCCCGGTGAGGTCGCTGTGCCCGCCCAGATATTTGGTCACGCTGTGTACCATGATATCGATGCCCCACTCCAGAGGATTCTGCAAATAGGGCGTAGCGAAGGTGTTATCGAAGACAGTCAGCAGATTGTAGGTGCGAGCGACCTCCACCAAAGCGGTCGTCTTTAAAATGTAGGTCAGCGGATTGGTGGGCGACTCCAGCCAAAGCATGCGGGTATTGGGGCGAACCGCATCCGCCACGCGCTGTGGGTCTAAGGCATCGACATAGGAGACCTGAATCCCGCGTTGGGGCGCAATTTGGTTCATTAGCGAGACTGTACCGCCATACCCATCGCGAGTGCAAATCAGGTGGTCCCCGGGTCTCAGCAGCCCCGACGTCTCCGCCGCCATTCCGGAGCTGAACAGGGGGGCGTAGCGCGCCTTTTCTAAGGTGGCGAGGCAGGTCTCACCGGCCGTGCGCGTGGGGTTCGATACGCGCGAATACTCGTAGCCGTCGCTCTGGTCGATATGGCTCCGAACGAAGTTCGAAGTCGCATAGATGGGTACGATGACCGAGCCTGTGGCAGGGTCGGGCGGTTGTCCTGAGTGGATTGCTGCGGTCTCAAATCGCATCGCCGTCTCTCCCTGATGGGGCAGAATTATACCTGTGTCTTCTATCTGCAGGTATAATTTTGCTTGGTGGAGACGGTAATGAGCGAATACAATCCGAAGGCGATTGAGCCCAAATGGCAAGCCCGCTGGCAGGAGGCACGGCTGTTCCGTACAGAAGAGACACCTGACAAGCCGAAATGCTATGTGCTGGAGTTCTTCCCCTACCCGTCGGGCGACGGGCTCTCGGTAGGACACTGCCGAAACTATATTCCCTGTGATGCGCTCGCACGGTTTATGCGCATGCGGGGCTATAATGTGCTCCATCCGATGGGTTGGGATGCTTTCGGACTGCCCGCAGAGAACGAAGCCATCCACAAAGGTTTGCACCCCAAAGTTACAGTGCCACGCTATGTGGCGAACTACAAACGCCAAATGAGCATGATTGGGCTCTCGTATGACTGGGAACGGGAGATCAACTCCAGCCATCCCGATTACTACAAGTGGACTCAGTGGTGGTTCCTGCTGTTGTATCGGCGGGGTTTAGCCTACCGAGCCGATGCGCCGGTCAACTGGTGCCCCTCCTGTCGCACGGTGTTGGCCAACGAAGAAGTAGAAGGCGGCAGGTGTTGGCGCTGTGGGAGTCTGGTGGAAACGCGCAATTTGCCGCAGTGGTTCTTCCGTATCACCGCCTACGCCGACCGCCTCTTGGAAGACCTGGAGACAGTGGACTGGCCCGAAGGGATTAAGCAGATGCAACGCACCTGGGTTGGGCGCAGTGAGGGGGTCGAGTTCGAGATGGCGGTGCACGGTCAGCCCGATAAGAAGTTTCGGGTCTTTACCACGCGCATCGACACGGTCTTTGGGATGACCTTTGCTGTGCTGGCGCCCGAGCATCCACTGGTCGATGCTGTCACCACGCCTGATCGGCGCGCGGAGGTCGAGGCGTATCGCGAGTCGGCGCGCCGATTAGACGAGACGACCCGCCTCTCCACCGAGCGCGAGCGCACGGGAGTGTTCACAGGCGGATATGCTGTGAACCCTGTCAATAACGAGCCTGTGCCCATCTTCATCGCCGACTATGTGCTGATGCGCTACGGCACAGGGGCGATTATGGCGGTACCCGCCCACGACGAGCGCGACTATGACTTCGCCAAACGGTACGGCCTGCCTATCCGAGTGGTCATCGTACCGGACCCGAGCCAACCGATTCCAGAGGAACCTGAGTGCTACACAGGCGACGGAATCATGGTCAACAGTGGGGCGTTCTCTGGCTTGCCCAATCGGGAGGGGATGCAAAGGTTGGCGGAGTGGTTAGAGTCGCAGGGGCTCGGCGAACCCAAGGTCCACTATCGCCTACGCGACTGGCTCATTAGCCGACAACGCTACTGGGGTGCCCCTATCCCCATCATCCACTGCCCTGCCTGTGGCGAGGTGCCCGTACCAGAAGACCAACTGCCCGTGCTCCTGCCCGAAGTGGAGTCGTATCAGCCATCCGGCACAGGGGAATCACCCTTAGCCAACATTCCCGAATTCGTGAACACCGTATGTCCTCAGTGTGGTCAGCCTGCCCAGCGCGAGACCGATACGATGGGCGGGTTCGCTTGCAGTAGCTGGTACTTCTTGCGCTTCTGTGACCCGCACAACGACCGCGAGCCGTTCGCTCCCGAAAAAGTCGCCTACTGGATGCCTGTAGACTACTATGTCGGCGGTGCCGAGCATGCGGTAATGCACCTCCTATATGCTCGGTTCTGGACGAAGGTAGGCTACGATGCGGGGATCGTACCCGTCAAGGAGCCTTTCTACCGACTGCGCAATCAGGGGATGGTTCTGACCCTGACCCCCTACCGTCCGCCCAAGCCCGATGAACGCCTGCGCCCGGGTGAGGTGGGCATTCTGGTGCGACGGGACGAACTGGAGCGGTTAAGCGACGAAGAGAAAGCCCAGCTCATCTGGGTCTGGGAGAAGATGTCGAAGTCGCGCTATAATGTGATTACGCCCGATGAAATCGTTGAGCAGTATAGCGCCGACACCTTGCGCCTCTACGAGTTGTTCGTGGCACCGTTTGATGTCGCCATCCAGTGGGACGAGAAGGGCGTGAAGGGCATGCACCGATTCCTAAATCGCGTTTGGCGCCTGATGATGGCGATTCGTCCGTGCTTCGTTCCGCATTGGCGCGACTCGCTCCAGATGAGCCAAGCCCAGTTAGACAAACCCGCGCGGGATATGCGTCAGCGTACCCATTCTGCCCTCAAAAAGATTGCCAGCGACATTCACGACTTCAAGTTTAACACTGCGGTCGCCACCCTGATGGAATGGTTCAACGCGCTGGAAGATTACTGGCGCCTTGTCAACACGCCTAACGCGCCCTGTTGCGCCGATTCGATGGCAGTGGTTAGCGAGGCGGTTGAGACCTTTATCTTGGCACTCTCGCCGTTCACACCGCACCTTGCCGATGAGCTGTGGGAACAGTACGGCTTCTCGGGGTTCACTCTGCAACAACCCTTCCCTCAGGCTGACGAGTCGTGGGCGCAGGTGGAGGAGATCGAGATGGTGGTGCAGGTCAACGGCAAGGTGCGCGACCGAATCCGCGTGCCTGCCACCCTTAGTGAAGACGAGATGCGCCAAATGGCGCTCGCCAGCACGCGTGCCCAGCAGTACCTCAAAGGGGGACAGCCACGCAAAGTGGTCGTTGTGCCCGGTAAGTTAGTCAATATCGTCGTCTAAACGAGCGACATCCTGCTGTTGGGCAGATGTGGAGGCACGACGGAGTGCCCTCTGCACCCCATGCACAAAAAACAGCACCCAAAACGGCTGGATGGGCAAGAGTGGGCGACTCCCCCCTGCATACAGCCAGATCGTAAGCCATACCCACCCTTCCAGAAGCGCCACTAAGCCCCACTGGCGCCAATGACTACGCCAACCCACAAATAGACCCCAATGCGCCAGCAGTAGATAGAGCCAGTAGAGACCGTCTGCGAAACGCAGAAGACGCACCAGTAGGCGATTGCCTGCCTCCTGTAAACCGAACGCCGAAAGGCTCAGACGCGTCTTAAGCCATAACAGATGCAGAAAATCCGTGGGGTTCTCGCGGATCCATGTGAGTGCCAGCCGAAGCGCTTTCCGATCGCGTTCGACAGGGTTCGGTGCGGTAAGCCAGTCGCGCACGCGCACCTTCTGCCCGTCGATCACCATCCTCAGTTCGGTAAAGTCGGCGCGGAAGCCCCCGTCCGCCTCTGGATTGTTCGCCCATAGGAAAGTGTATCCGCCCAGCCCTATCGGGATAAAGTGTCCGTATCGCCCATACAGGTAGAGAATATAGGGCGCTACGGTCAGGCAAGTTATTGCCAGAAGCACTCCTGCACTCAGGAACCTGCTGGCTCCACCAGAGGACGCGGGGGTGACGAACAGCCACCATAGCCCGACAAGCCCCGCAAACGGCAAAAAGTTGGCTCGTGTGAGCGCCAGAAGCCCCAACATAACGCCGACGATGACGCCGTTGCGTACCGTACGCGTCGCGCTGGCGCGCTCGATCGCCCAAACGACCAGCGGCACCATCAGATTCTCGGTGTAGAGCCAGCCAGAGAGCATCAACAGGTGCGGATGGATTGTTGCCAGTGCCACGACGACGAATGCATAACGTCTGCCAAGCCAGCGTACCGCCACACGCCACAATCCCCACAACGCCAACACCCCTAAGAGCGCATTGACGATGCGTACCGCCTGGGGCTCGTGCCCCACAACGCCATACACTCCCGCCATCAGCCAGATGTAGGCAGGGGCGGTCTGAAGCCCTTTGACAAACTGCAACCGTCCTTCCTGAACAAGCGTCCACGCCATCTGGTCGTGAACTTGGGCATCGCCGTGCAGGGGGTCATGCCGAAGAAACGGGTCGATCTGAGGTGCCAGCCATGCATAGCCCATACGCAGTAGCACTACCCCCACCCAGAACCAAACCGCCCACCGCATACCCGCTCACCTTCCTGTTGAGGGGCGCGCGGCAGGGATCCACGCCTTGCCCAACGCTCGCATGCGCTCCGTCTCGCTCAGCACGGAATCGACCTGTAAGCCGTCGTAAATCCCTAAGTCGCGCTCGACATCGATAATCGGGTTGAGCCACCGTCGCAACTGCTCCACAGTCTCAGGTGGGAGCGCGGTGCCTTCAATTTCGATCTGGGCAGAGGCTAAATCGAGGTAGCGCCCCTCGCGTGGTTGAAGCACCCCAACAGCCCGAAAGCGCACCGTTCCCGAAAGGAGCACCATCATCCCTTCGATTTGCGTGCGTGTGGGACTGATCTCCACAGTGGCCTCACGAATGTACGGAGCGTACTTGCGCCGAATATAGTTGGCTAACTCTGCTTGGTGGACCACGATCTCGGCGGGTCCTATGCCTGTGGCACTCAGTCGGAAGATTCGGCGGCGCAGAGCCAGCTGGCGGTCGTAGTAGATGTCGGGGATTTCTGCCCAGGCCGATTCGGCGCGTAGCCCATGCAAGTTGGCATCCCTGAGATGCATGACAAACCTACGGATATGCCCCGACTTCGGGCGCTCGGTCTCTAAGGTGAAGGGGAACCCGTCCAAAGTAAACGACTCGGCGTTCACGGTCAGTTTCCGAATCTTCCATTCGGTCAGCCCGCGTGCGCCGTCCAGTTCGATTCGCACGGCGACTTTGCCCCCAATTCGCTGTTGGATTTCGCGTGCGGCGGTCTTTTCGACCTCGCGTACGGCACCACGCCCCAGCGTCAGCACGATGGCAATCACCGCCACCCATTCGCGCTTCATCGGCTTGCGATAATCTCGTTGAGAAGCCGTTTAATATCCTCGTTATTGGGGAAGTTGTCTTGCAGGGTGTTCAGCAAATCGATGGCGCGCTGAAGCTGCCCATCCTGCTGATAGAGCCGTGCCAGCTTCAACCCTGTAGAGATTTCGTTGGGCACCGCTTTGAAGAGCATCTCGTAGGCACGGATGCGCTGTTGCAGGTTGCCGTGCTGATCCGCAAGCGTCGCCCAGCTCCGCAAGCTGAAGACATCTTTAGGTTGGAGGCGTGCGAGGGTTTCGTAGGTTGCGAGGGCGTCTTGATAGCGCTCGCTGGCTTGATAGAGGTTCAGCAGGCTTTGGAGGAGGGGCACGCTTTCGGGTTGTTCTTTGAGCCGTGCTTGGAGAAAACGCATCGCCTCTTCGGTACGTCCTTGCCTGCGGAGCCATTCCGCATAGGCTTTCGCAGGCTCCTGCGCGGGCGTGGGATTGCGGGCCAACCCCTCCAAAAACGCTTCGTACTCCGTTTTGCGTTCCAGCTTCTCGGTGAGGCGCTCCATCATGCTATAAAGGCTCACCTCATCGGGGTTTGCCAGCAGCCCATTGCGTAGGATGTCCCAAGCTTCCGCGTATTTTTGCTGTTCGATGAGTACCTGCGCGGCATGGGCGATTGTCCAGCCGTTCTTGGGGTCTAACTGAAGGGCGTGATGGTAGGCTTGCAGGGCTTCACCATAGCGCCGGAGTTGCTCCATCAGGGTGCCCAGCCCCCTATAGAGCCGTACATCGTTCGGTGCTTTTTGGAGGGCATCTCGATAAGCTTGAACCGCTTCATCGACTCGATCCAGGCGTACCAGCTCGCTCGCCAACAGTGGCAGATAGTCGGCTCCATGCTTTTCGACCACCGCTTTGAGGAACGCTACCAGCTCGTCTGCTCGGTTGGCGGCACGCAACATCTCGATCATGTTCGTGAGGGCGAGGCTATTCGGCGTGTCGGCGAGCGCCATTTGCCGATAGATTTGGCTTGCAGAGTCTATCTGGTTGAGCTTTCTGTGCATCGCCGCGGCGCCCAGAAGCGCGATTTCGTTTGTGGGGTCGCTGGCTAACACCCGTTGATAGAGTTCCAGTGCGCCTTGGTCATCGTGGCGTCGTTCCAAAAGGCGTGCCTTCCCCAGCAGAGCCGATACTTCGTTGGGCGCATGCGTTAGCAAGTCGTCATAGATTTGGAGTGCCTCGCTCTCGCGTCCATTTCGGCTCAGGAACTGGGCATACTCGCGACGCAGGTCGCTGTTGCGCGGATGTTTTTGCAGGAGCTTTTCATACTCCGAGCGTGCGAGATCGAACTGCTGATTACGCTCGTAGATGTTGGCGATTATCTGCGTGGGGCGATAATCGTCGGGGAGATTCTGCTCCCAGCGACGAAGGAACGGTAAGATTTCTTGGTCATTCTCGCCTTGCGCTTGAAGCACTTCATATTGCCCCTCGTAGGCACGCTGGTTTTTAGGGTTTCGCTTAAGAATCTCCCCGAAGTATTCGCGTGCTTTGCCGTAGTTTTTGAGGCGCAGTTCGCAGATGGCGATTTCGGTGAGCAGATCCCAATAGATTGGTTCGTTCGGACGGAACAGTTGGAGGGCAGACCCCAAATAGCGCCGTGCCTGCTCCCAGCGTTCCTGACGCATGGATAAAAGCCCTGCGCCCATCAACGCTTCGGGGTTTCGGGGGTAGACCCGAGTCAGATGGAGATAGTCTTGGAGTGCCTCCTCCCAACGGTTCTGTCGTTGGTAGAGGAGGGCGCGTTTGAGTCGGCTGGGCAAATCATCGGGCTCGCGCTTGAGGGCTTCGGAATAGGCGCGGATTGCCTCTTCAAGATGCTGGAGCGCCTCGTAGACCATCCCGAGCGATTTCCATGCGGTGGTGTAGTCGGGCTTGAGCTGGGTCGTGCGCTCCATATAGCGTTGGGCTTCGGGGAGGTTCTGAAGCTGATAGGCAATCACGCCGAGATTGTAGGTGATTCGAAAATCATTAGGTCGGGCTCGCAGGGCTTTCTGGAACTCAGCTTGTGCCTCTTTCCATCGCTCGCGGAGCATTGCCAGCGAACCTGCCAGCAGAGGCAGTTCCGGATGGTTCGCGTGGCGTTGGCGCAAAGTACGCAGGTAGCCCTCTGCATCGTCCAGCTTGCCTTGATCCAGAGCGATACGGGTCAGCTCTACAAGGGAGGTGGGGTCTTTGGGATTGAGTTTCGCTGCTTGGCGGAAGTGGTAGAGGGCTTTGTCTGGTTTATTTTGCAGTCGGTAGACCCATCCCAGATTGAGGTGTGCGGGAGCGAACTGAGGGCGCTTGTGGAGGATCACACGCAGAATCGGCTCGGCTTCGCTCAGTTTTCCTGCACGCGCCAATCGGAGAGCGCGGTCATACTGTTTCTGCAGGTCGGGGGTGAGGGCAGATTGCGTCCATGTCAGCCCCAGCACCATGCTCCACATGCATACAAGCCACCATCGCCATCGCATAGCAAGCAAAGTATACCTCGCCATCCGCCTGTGAGCCCCATGCCCCGCCCCCACGCACAGGAGACGCTACGAACCTGATGGAGGGTACCGCCTCGTGGGGCGTCATGTATGACCCCGCTACGGGGCGATACGCTTCGCGTTCAGGAGAATCGCAAAACCCCTATGCGCGCCTGTTTCGTCCAGAACGGAACTTCGCAGATGCCAACTAGAACAACTTAGTGGTCTCCTTTGCAGTCTGGGGGTATAATAGTGGCGACCTGAACGCCGATCCGGGCCCCACCTTCCTATCGGGCTTAGACTCGATAGAACGCCTGCTGGTGGTGAGCGGAGAATGGGCGAGTGAACAAGGCTCTTGGCGGGCTGTAAAAAAACAGGAGGTGACCCCAAAATGGATCGTGAGACCGCGATAGACCGCGATCGCTTTTCTCAAGGAGCACCAACCGATGCCCCCTGACGATAAAGTCTCTAATGAGGTCATCACCA
>PSLB01000067.1:0-11628 GCA_040289385.1 Armatimonadota bacterium | reverse complement strand
AGGGCCGCACGTATGCGGCCGTACGCGGCGGGCCAACCGGCCTAGCTGCAAGCCCCTGGCTTTAGCCATGGGGTTCATGACTGACTTGAACCCGAACCAAGCGCGCGTGGTATTGGATTTGGCGCATGGATGGAAGCAGTCCATGCGTCGGGGCGAGGCGCTGTTCCGCTTCGCGCGTCCGACGGCATTTGCTTTGATTTTTGAGAAGTCCTCGCTGCGCACGCGGACCACCTTCGAAGTGGGGCTGTACCAAATGGGCGCACAGAGCGTCTATCTGACACCACAGGACATTCAGATGGGTCAGCGTGAGGCAGTGAGGGATATCGCACGCAATCTGGGGCGATGGGTGCAGGGCGTTGTGGCGCGCGTGTTCCACCACTCGGTGCTTCATGAGCTGGCACAGTTCGCAGGCGTGCCAGTGGTGAACGCCCTGAGCGACTACGAGCATCCGTGTCAGGCACTCGCCGACTGGATGACCATCGAGGAACGCAAGGGGTTGCGCCCGCTTACGGTGGCTTGGGTCGGCGATGGCAACAATGTGTGCCACAGTTTCGTATTATTGAGCGCACTTCTGGGGCACACGGTCCGAGTCGCTACGCCCCTATGCACCCGATGCGCATGTGCTCCATCAAGCGCGCGCGTGGAGCTCGGTTTACCTCACGCATGACCCTTTGGAGGCGGTAGCGGGCGCAGATGTCGTCTACACCGATGTGTGGGTTTCGATGGGTTTCGAGACCGAGCGCGAGATTCGTGTGCGCCAGTTTATACCGTTTCAGGTGAACGAGAGGCTGCTGCGCCATGCTCAGCCCGATGCGATTGTTTTGCACTGTCTGCCCGCTCGTCGTGGCGAAGAGATTACCGACGCCGTGTTCGATGGGGCACAGTCGGCGGTCTGGGATCAGGCAGAGAATCGCCTGCACACACAAAAAGCACTGCTTGCCCTGCCGTGTGGCGAGTAGGGTTCAGCGTGCTAACCCCTGCACGAACTGTGCAAGACTGGCTGTAAAGGCGCGCACGAACTCTGCTAATAGATGACGGTTCGCACGCCACCAGCGTATCCCCTCGCTCAGGCTCTCGAAGCGTGGCAGATAGTCGCGCCACCAGAGCGCACTCTGCTTCTGCCCCTTTAGGTGCTGATTGAGCCACTGAGTAATCTGTGCGTACACTGTGGGTATCTGGTCATGGGGGGGCACATGTCCGCCCCTATACCAGACGATCGTTTTCGGATCACGTGCGGCGTTGTGGAGCGCCTTGTTCGATTCGACAGGGACCACATTGTCGGCGTCGCCGTTGATCATCAGCACGGGCCTCGGGCTAATCCGACCAACCCAGTGCACAGGATCTACCACATCCATCACTTTGAGCACCTCCCGAACCCGTTCGGGAGCCGTCTGGGCGGTGTCGCGCCAGAGCGAGAGGGCGCTTTTCTCCACTAGGATCTTCCAGTCACCGCCAGCGACCAGCAGCACGGGCGCCTGCACGCGCGAGTCGACACCTGCAAAGATGGCGCCCAGAATCCCTCCCATGCTGGCGCCGATATAGCCGACGCGCTTGGGGTCAATCTCTTGGCGGGTCTCCAGATAGTCGACGGCACGACGGAGGTCGATCACCGTCTGGATGAGGGCATCCCGTGTTCGGTACGGATACATCCCAAAGAAGGGACTACTCTCCTCGGGCTTGCGCTCGCCGTGATACTGGGCGTCGATGGCAAAGAGGGCAAAGCCCGCTTGGGTCAACAACCCCCACATCATCTGGAACATGCGCTTATCGCCACCTAAGCCGTGCATCAAGATGATGCACGGGAGCTTCTCGTTTTCAGGACGATTCTTGGGCAGGATAAAGAAGGCGGGCACCTTCTGGTCACGCGCACTGCGATAGACCACCTTGTAAACCGTGTATTGGTTCGTCTCCTCTACGACACTCTCCTGCGCGTTTAGGGGCAGATTCTTATCGTATCCGAAGATAAGTTCAGGATCATACTGGGGTGCGCTGTTCTGGGGTTGGGCACAGCTGGTCAACAACAGACCCCACACAAGCCAACCGAGAAACCAACGTCGTCGTGTTCTCATGGCATAGTAGTGTACCCAACGCAGAATTACGCTGTTTTGGGGTCGAATTAAGGGAACTTTGCTTGGAAATGCGCGTCTAATTTCGTATCAGTGTGATTGCCTTGGCAGTGCTGTTCGCGGGGCCGGTAGTGGCCTCAGGCTGGGATGTGATTGTCAGCACCAGTCAGGGCTTGTTGTTCTCGCCGAGCTCGCCTGCGATTACGACGCAGGTTCCAGTGACAGTCAACACCTTTCCTCCTGCTCCTCCTGCGTTTGCGCCCTTCACCACAACTGCGACTGCCCCGCCTCAGATTACCTTTAACACCACCTTGGGAATTCCGAACCCTGTTCTCGTCGGGGACGGCACCTATCTTACAGGGGGCACTTTCACTGCCCAGTATACGCTCACGACCCGACCTGGCAAAGGCGACCTGACAGGCTTCAACTTCGTGGTTAGCGCTTTTGTACAGGGCTTAGGGCAGATTACCTGGACTAAAAAGGTCGTCTGCAAGACCACGGTCAGGTGCTGTTCTTCCAGAGCGGGGTTTTTAGCGGCTCTGGGTATGCAGGTGGTAGCGATGGGGTTCATACGCTCAACCAGTTCTTCCCGCTGGCTAACACCTGCAACAACCTGCTGGTCATCGAGACATTCGGGCTCCATGTAGCTGGGCCATGGTTCCTGGTCCTGACACAGCCCAGCTTCTGTTGGTGGAGCAAGACTGGGCTCCTGAGCCTGCCAGTATCCTGGCACTTGCGGCGGGGCTTGGTGGATTGGCTTTGCGCCGACGCAAGACGTAACTTAATTGTGGCGACAGTGCGAAAGTAGGCATCGCCCCGAAGAAGGTTCTTCGGGATGATGCCTTTTTAATCTTCTTCATGCAGTTCGCTATAGAGGGGGCGTCCTTCCTTCTGGTACAGTCGCTGGATGCCTGTCCAAGTTACTTGGGTCATCAGCGTCTGCAGGAACGCTTGCAGTTCGCCTTCGGTGAGAGGGGCTTCCGCAAGGTAGCGTGCCTGATACCAGTTGAGTAGGTAGCGATTGGGTGGAGTGGATGGGTCGATAGGGGCTCCGTGATTAGAGAGGGCGTGGAGTTTGAGGGCTCCGATCTGCTGGGGGAGATGAGGAGGCAATTCAGAGCTATGTAAGAAGATATCCACGCCGATGGTCTGCCAGCCCTCTGCGTGGGTGTGGCGCGGTGCGGGCATTGGAACGCAATAAGGTTCTTGGGGAGGCGTTTCCGTGCGTGGATCTCGGGGTGGCAGATTGCTGATGACAGCTTTCGTGAACTCGCGTGTGGAGGCGTTTCCGCCGAGGTCGCGTGTCTTAATTCCCGAAACCAGCGTGTAGCACAAGGCGGTCTCTACGCGCTCAGCGTCGTGGTGTAGGCTGAGGTGGTGAAGCATCTGCACCGCCGAGAGCAGGAAAGCTGTGGGGTTGGCAATGCCCTTGCCTGCAATATCCGGAGCGGAGCCGTGAACCGCCTCAAACACGGCATACCCATTGCCGATATTGCCACCCGGCGCCACGCCCAACCCCCCTACCAGCCCTGCGCATAGGTCGCTCACAATGTCGCCAAACAGGTTCGGTAAAATCATCATATCGAACCGTTCGGGGCGGATGACCAGCTGCATACAGGCGTTGTCGATGAGGATGTCGTCGGTCTCGATGTCAGGGTAGTCTTGGGCGACCTGTCGAAAGCATTCCAGAAAGAGCCCGTCGGTGGCTTTGTGAATGTTCGCCTTGTGCACGCAAGTGACCTTTCGACGGCATAATCGCCGTGCTAAGTCGAACGCATATTGGATGACTGCCAGCGATCCAGGGCGGCTGATGAGCCGGAGCGCTTGGGCGATATCGGGCGTTTGCCAGTATTCCACGCCGGCGTAGGTATCTTCGATGTTCTCGCGCACGAGGATGAGGTCGACATCGTTGTAGCGGGTCAGCACGCCTGGCAGGGAGCGGACAGGGCGCACATTCGCAAAGAGGTTAAACGCTTTGCGGATTGCCACATTGATGCTTCGATGCCCCGTGCCAATCGGGGTGGTCGTGGGGCCTTTGAGCGCCACGCGATTGCGCCGAATCGATTCTAATGTTTCTACAGGAAGTGGCGTGCCCCACCGTTCCAGACATGCTAATCCGGCTTCAGCCTCCTCCCATTCGATGGGGATTCCGCCTGCCGAGAAGACCTCTATCACCGATTCGGCGATTTCCGGTCCGATCCCGTCGCCGCGGATCAAAGTGATTCGGTAAAAAGGTTGTGGGCGCACCGTTAGATAACCTCCAGTTGCGTTGCTTGATAGAGTTGGGCATAGTAGCCTTTCTTTTGGAGCAGTTCTGCGTGCGTGCCCTGCTCCACGAGCCGTCCTTGATGGAGCACTAAGATTCGGTCGGCGATCTGCACCGTGCTCCAGCGATGCGCAATAATAAGGGTTGTGCGTTGCCCGCGCCCCTCTTCGATAACTTGGCGGATCATTTGCTCGGAGGGAGGATCTAACGCTGAGGTCGCCTCGTCGAGGATGAGGATTTTCGGGTTGCGTACGAGGGCGCGTGCGATGGCGACTCGTTGGCTTTCGCCACCCGAAAGGCGCACGCCGCGATCGCCGATGAGTGTGTGATACCCGTTGGGGAGCTGGTCAATAAATTCGTGGGCGTGCGCTTGGCGGGCGGCGCGTTCAACGGCGTCCATCGTTGAATCGGGCTGGCTGTAGGCGATATTCTCGGCGACCGTTCCCACAAAGAGCACGGTCTGCTGCGGTACCAAGCCAATCTGGGTGCGTAGGCTCGCCAACCGCACCTGCTGGATGTCGTAGCCATCTAACAGGATCCGTCCCTCCTGCGGACTGTAGAAGCGTAAAAGCAGGTCGACTAAGGTGCTTTTGCCCGCCCCCGAATGCCCCACCAGAGCCACCACCTCGCCAGGCTGAATCTCGAAGGAGACCCCCTTGAGCGCGTACTGGACACTGGCAGGGTAGCGGAACCAGACATTCTCATAGCGGATAGCCCCCTGTACCGCCGGTAAATCGATGGCGTTCGGAGGGTCGTAGACCTCTGGAGGCATGTCCAGCACCTCGCGGAAGATCCGTTCTGCTGCTGCGCGCACTTGTTTCCAAGTGAACTGGATAGCTCCCACACCAGAAGCAGACTGAGCAATCTGATGCAACAGAAACAGGAAGCTCAACAGCTGTCCTGTGGTCATGCGCCCACTGGCGACCTGTTGTCCCCCGAACCACAGTACCAGAGCGATGCTGATTGCGCCGATGAACTCCACTGTGGGGCGCAGGCGCGCCCGCCGACGCTCCCCGCGCAACGAGTGGTTCAGCACCTGACGGTTCTGGCGCACAAAACGCCCGATCTGACGATCCTCCATCGCAAAGGTCTTGATGACCCGCATTCCCGAAAGTGCCTCTTGAACCATCGCACTGATTTCAGCCAGCGCCCCCTGAGTCTGATGCGTGATGCGGTGAATCTGGCGGCCAAGTCGGCGAATCAAGGCGGCAATCATCGGCAAGAATAGAAACGCCAACAGCGCCAACTGCCAGTTGAGATAGAAAATATAGACCATAAACGCCACGATTCGCAGGGGGGCGTCCCATACATCGCGTACCAAAAACACGGCACTCTGGAGGAGAGGCACATCGTTGGTCAGGACCGATTGAATCGAGCCAACTTGTCGCGACTGGAAGAAGCTCAACGGCAGGCGTTGGAGATGCGCAAAGATGTCTTCGCGCAGGCGCGCCGTCAGCCGTTGCCCCGCCAACGCCAAATAGTAGACCTGCCCATACGAGAAGAACCACTTCACCCCAAAGACCGCGATGACCGTCAACGAAACTCGGTTGAGCAGCGCCGAGTCGCGCATGTCCATTGAACGGATGACCTGTTCCAGCAAGTAGGCGGTCAGCCCTGTGATAGCCGTGACGCCCACCGAGCAGAGCAGAGCCACACAGAGCGGTTTCCACTGGGCGCGCACATATCTCCAGAAACGCCGATCGATGCTGTCCATGCAGGCTATAGGATACCTCACAAGGCGGTTAGGGCATTGCCGATACGATCGATTCCTGCCCGAATTACCTCCTCATGCACGGCGTAGGAGAGGCGGATATAGCCTGGAGCGCAGAACCCTTCGCCAGGCACCACTGCCACGCGCGCTTGTTCCAACAAATAGTCTGCCAGCGCAGCAGAACTCTCAATCACTTGCCCCTTGTAAGAGCGTCCCAACAAGGCTTGCACATTCGCATACACATAAAACGCCCCACGCGGGCGCCAGCACCGAACTCCGGGAAGGGCATTCAACCCCGCCACCATCAGCTGACGCCGGGCGTCGAATCGGTGGCATATCTGTGTATGCCAATCGCTGTCGTCTTCTAATAATGCGGTGAGCGCCGCATATTGCGCTACGGTACACGGGTTGGAGGTCATTTGATCTTGCAAGGCTTGAATAGCGCGCGCAACCTCCATCGGCGCCCCCAGATAACCGATGCGCCAACCTGTCATCGCATAGCTCTTAGAGAACCCATTGATGGTAATCGTCTGGTTCAGCACCGCTTTGCTCAAAGCGCCGATACTCTCATGGGCATAGTCATCGTACACCAGCTTCTCGTAGATCTCATCGGCGATAATCCAGATCTGGTGTGTAAGTGCCAGCGAGGCGATCTCTTCGAGCGTCTTGCGTGTATAGACAGCCCCCGTCGGGTTGCAGGGGGTGTTTAGGATAATCGCTTTGGTGCGAGCCGTAATCGCTTCGCGCACTGCCTCGTACCGCGGAAGAAAATCACAGGATTCGTGGGTCGGCACAAACACAGGCACCCCTCCCATCAACCGAACCTGCTCCGGATATGAGACCCAGCAAGGGGTAGGGATAATCACCTCGTCGCCTGGGTCGATCAACGCCATCAGCGTATTGAAGATGGAGTGCTTCGCCCCACATGAGACCACGATTTGGTTGGGTTCATAGCGAAGGTGGTTCTCTTCCCAGAGTTTGCGGCTGATGGCTTCGCGCAGAGGCAGAATGCCAGGGGTGGGCGTGTATTTCGTATAGCCTGCGTGGATTGCCATGAGGGCGCCTGCTTTGGCGAAGTCGGGGGTATCAAAATCGGGCTCACCTGCGGTAAATGCCAGCACATCGATTCCCTGCTGGCGCATCGTTTGTGCGCGCGCAGTGAGAGCTAAGGTCGGTGACGGTTGAACCGCACGCGCGCGCTCGGAGAGCATCGTCGTCCGCATAGCCCTAAGGATACCCTGTCTCACTCCCGTAAAAGGCTGACTGCGTCCACATCGATGGTCTCGCGCAGACGGAATATCACCGTGATAATCGCCAAGCCGACCGCCACCTCCGCAGCGGCAATGCCCAGCACGAACAATGCAAACACATGACCCGCTACCTGCTCCTGAGGGGTCGGCTGACAACGCGCAAATGCTAAAAATGCCAAATTGCATGCATTCAGCATCAGCTCAATACACATAAACATCACAATCGGATTGCGCTTGAGAGCGACCCCCACAGCGCCCATCGCAAACATGAACGCCGAGAGCGTGAGATAGGCATTCAGCGGAACCGATTCCATCTTACGCAGGCCTCCTTCGAGCCAGCAAGATCGAGCCGATGACTCCAACGGTAAGAAGCAACGCCACAAGAAGCAGAGGGAATGCCCACTGTGTGAACAGCACCAGCCCAATCGTACGTGCCGTTCCTATATCCGGCGCCAATTGAGGCGTTCCATAAGACGCCAGAACCAACGCCTGACTCATCAGCACAGAAAACAACCCCATCGCCACTAACCATGCCAGCGGACGCTTCAGCTCCCGCTCTTGAGCAATCGCCTCAGGCGAACCTAAATTCAACAGCATAATCACGAACAAAAACAACACCATAATTGCGCCCGCATAGACAATCACCTGAAGAACGCCCAAAAACTGTGCCGAAAGCATAAAATAGAGTATCGCCAAACTGATAAAGTTCATTACTAACAACAGCGCACTGCGTACAGGGTTCCGATTCGCCACCACACCCACTGCCGTACTGATAGCGATGAGCGCCAGTAGAAAGAAGAGAACCTTCTCAAACATTCGATGCCTCCTTCGGACGATAGGGCTGAGCGGCGCGCGTATAGGTCAGTTGGCGCACTTCTGGGCGATGCCGTGCGCTTCTAACCCAATACATGGCACCCACGACGGCATATCCCACCAAACTGGGAACCCAGCCCCACACGATGTAGACGGTTAGCAACGCCAAGTTTACCAACCCAACGGGGATGAGAAATCGCCATCCAATGTTCATCAGCTGATCGTAGCGCAGGCGCAAAAGGGTCGCCCGAACCCATAAGAACCCAAAGAACAGCGCAAACACCTTTGCAACGAACCAGAACGGGGGTGCCAAAGCCCCAGACACGCCTGCCAGCACATGCCAAACTCCCTCCGACGATTCTGCAAACGACTGGATTGGCGAGAAGTTCACAGGGGATAAGTAGCCCCCAAGAAAACAGGTCGTCATAATCCCGCTAATCGCCAAGATGGCGATGTATTCGCCCATGAAGAATGCGGCGAACTTCATACTGCTGTATTCGGTCTGATAGCCTGCCACCAGCTCACTCTCTGCTTCAGGGAGGTCGAACGGGGCACGGTTTGTCTCCGCCAACATACACACAAAAAAGAGCCCTGCCCCAACCAGTCCCCACGGTGTGAACACGAGCCAGTTCGGAATGAACGGCACCACGCCCCACAAAGGCTCTGACTGCATCGCCACTATATCGGTCATGCGCAGGCTTCCTGCATAGAGAATCGCCGTCGCCAGTGCCAAGCCCATCCCCAACTCGTAGCTGATCACTTGCGCACTGGCACGCAACCCACCCAATAGGGAATACTTATTGTTCGATGCCCAACCCGCCAAGAGGACCCCGTACGCCGCAAGAGAAGACATCGCCAGAAAGTAGAGGATGCCAATGTCCACATCGGCTACGGGGGTCAACAAACGGTTTGGTCCCCATGGGATGGTTGCTGCCGCCGCCAACGCCGGAAACAGCGAAAGCGCTGGCGCCAGCGACCAGATGAGACGGTCTGCCTGAGCGGGAATAATCTCTTCCTTGAAAAAGAGCTTCGCAGCGTCAGCCATCGGCTGGAGTAAGCCAAACGGACCCAAGCGGTTCGGACCGATACGGTTTTGGAACCATGCCAACACACGACGCTCCAGCCAAATCACCACTGGCAGAGTGCCGAGCAAAAAGCCCAGCATCATCGCAATCCTTAACAGCACCCAACCCAAGTCGGCAAGTGTCATAGACTGCCAGATTATACCCGCTCTCAATCTTGGCTGAGTTTGCTGACGGTGCGAATCAGCTGGACAAAGCCTGCCACAGTGCCGAGCAGCACCAGCACCATCGTCCAAGTGGGCGCGGTCTGGAAGCGGTTATCGAGCCAATAGCCGATAAGTGCCCCCACGATAATCGGTCCTGCCAACGAGAAGCCGATGGAAAAGGCTAAGCTGACAGCCTTAGCACTCTGCTGGAAGGCGGGAGAGGGGCCTGCGGGCAATTTGGGGCGCTCGAAGGAGACCTCTGGCACCTCAGGCAGTTGGGGATGCGTCGGCACCTCAGGCGCCTCCGACGGTGGCGGCTTCGACAAATCGCTCATGGAGTAATTGTACCGCTCGCTCTACTTCACTTTCAGGAATGATGCACGAGAGGGAAAGTTCCGAGTCGGCAATCTGCCAGATGGGGATTCCCGCTTCGACTAAGGTTCGATGGACAGTTGCGAAGACGCCCGGCTGTTGACTAAACCCCTGTGCAATAAGCGAGACCATCGTACAGCCTTCAGCGATGGTGATGGGAATGGTGCGGAGCCGCTCCTCGCTCAAGCCGGCTCTTTCCAGCATTCCCTGTTGGATTTTACACAGCTCGCTGGGCTGTTCTCCAAACTGAAGCAGGTAGAAGGTTGGGGGCGTGCCGAAGGGAATCACCAACCCGTCCAAAGTGGTGCGCACCGTATGCCAGTGCTCGCGTGGAAAACCAAAACCGACCCCTTCCTCGTCCACTCCTACACCCTGTAGGTTGACCCCGATGCGTGCCATCAGCCGATAGAGCTCCAGCTCCAAATGTGCCTTGTGCTCAGGATAGGGAATGTAGAAACTCAGGTAGACCAGCTTTCCCGTATGGGTGATGCCTGTGATATGGGGCGTGTGAGTGGGGTCGGCCACAACAAGGGTGCCTGGCTCATCGCTGAAGATGCTTTTGACCCACAAGGGGATGCCGTAGTCCATCGCGATCTCTGCAGCGCGTGGGTGGAGAACGCGTGCCCCTTGATGCGCGATCTCGGCTACCTCAGCGTAGGAGACCTCCCGTAAAGTCGGTGCATTGGGGACGAAGTCGGGATCGGCGGTCTTGACCCCGTCGACATCGGTGTAGATTTCCACCGCTTCTGCTTGGAGTGCGACGCCCAAAGCAGCGGCGGTAGTGTCGGAGCCCCCACGCCCTAAGGTAGTGATGGAGCCACGATGGAAGGTGGCATCGGGGCGCGTGACCCCTTGAAAACCGGCGACTACAGGGATCCAGCCCTGTTCCAGACAGCGGAGAATGGGTGTCGGGTCTATCTCCAGAATACGGGCGTTGCCGAATTCGTTGTCGGTGACAATGCCTGCCTGATTACCTGTCAAGGCGACCGAAGCATAACCGAGAATGCGTAGGGTCTGGGCAAAAATTACGGTGGAGATGATCTCGCCGCACGCCATCATCAAATCTTTCTCGCGGGGATGGGGCGGCACGGTGGGGTCTAACTGCACAAGAAAGTCGACAAGGGTATCCGTAGCGTAGGGGGCGCCGCGCCGTCCAATCGCGGAGACCACCACGACTGGTTTACATCCCGATTCGAGGCAGTGAACGACCTTACGGGCGGCCATCAAACGATGCTCGTGGCTATCGACGCTGGTACCCCCGAACTTCAGCACGTGTATCCGCATCGCGTTTCACCTCGCTTGGGAGAAGGTTTCATGCCAGCGCACGGACTCCGCGCGCAAGTGAAAGGCACGCCGAATCCGTTCGGCAACCTTGTGCGCGTGTGCCGAATCGATGAGACAGATGAGCCGATCGTGGGCGTCGCTAATCTGCTCGATGGCGACCCCTGCCTCGTCAAGGATCTCGGCGACTCGGGCTAAAACACCGTGCAGTTCGCGCATGTTCTGTCCATAGATTGAGACCACACACAGATGCGGTTTGACCGTAATTTGCAGCGGTGCACAGGCAAGTGCTTGATGGGCACGCGCCAAATCATCGGCAAGGACGGCAAAGCTGAGCCCGTTTCGCTGAACCTTAATAAGGAAGATGCTTAACCGAGCCTGTGCCAACAGATCCAGCACTTGCTGGCGGACACGCACAGGTTCCGTCTCGGCATGGGCGCGCACAAACAAATAAGCGACTTCGGGGGAGACCGTGATGATGCTCACCCCACGCTCCCGTTCGAAGCTAACGCGTTCTCCTGGTATCGGCCGCGCTTCTTCGGGCAACATCGTAGAAGATAGTATACCCCTCAGCAACTAATGAGGGAAGCCTTTGCTCGTTGCCGACTCGGTTCGCCCTGAAACACGGCAAAGCTCTCTAC
>PSLB01000066.1:0-11704 GCA_040289385.1 Armatimonadota bacterium | reverse complement strand
CGTGTTGCTCCTCGGTCGGCATGAGCTTGACCATCAGCGTCCGGTTCATGTTTTTAGTATACCCCAGACAGCTCAATACCCCAGACAGCTCAGTGGGTGCAATGGAAGGATGGAAGCCACCCTTCCTCTCCGCGCCTGAAGGCGTGGGCTTCCGGGCGGCAGGCTGGTGGAACGGCACACCAAGCTTCAAACGGCAACTGATCAGGTTGCACCCGGCCAGCACCGGGAAGTATACGCTTCTCGTTCCATGATGCGCTCGTAGCTCGTAGCACGCTCGCGTAGTCTGACTCGCTCCGTGGCAATGGTTCTCTCACGACCCATGGCTCGCGCCACCTGCGTGGCACGCTCCTGGCTCACGGCTCGCGCCAGCGACTTGGTACGCTCTCAGGGGATGGCTCGCACCGGCTTCTTGGTACACTCGCAGCACATGGCTCGCTCCGCCCCAGTGACGCTTACTATGACCTCCCACTAAACCTTGCGCCTCCAATGGAATCGCGCACCAACCCCCGTCAACCCAAGGCTGGAACGCCACAGAGGCGTATCACCGATGCGTATCTCAAAGCCTTCACGTACTGGAACCAACTCGCCCACGCGAAATGGGGCTCCAAGCCTTATAGCCAAATCCCGTGTGTCCTTAAAGAATTCCGAATGTGTAGGACCAAAGCACAAACCAGGGTACGCCAGAACCATGTCTAGTAGCTTCCCATTGAACTTACACAGCGAATAGTCAACGCACTGCTTCAAGTGCCTGGCGTAATCCCCGACAGACACGTCCTTTCTGCTCCAGAATGCCTTTATCTCGAGTCCAATCCTAGGGCATTCATCAACGAACCGAGGAACCAACACAGCATCAATACGCATGCAATACGCATGTATCCACCAAGGAACTGCGACGCAGCCGGAAGTACCTGCGTTCTATCCCCTTCCAACGCCGTTCGCCAAAGAAGCGGTTGTTGGAGCAGACGGCGGGGGCGCGAAAGTCCCATGTCCACTCCCACGACCGATCCGGATGGACAGAACTCGACATCAGGAAGTGTCACGACGACTTGGAGCCAAAACCTCCCTTTAAGGAACCTTGATCCGGCCCGCTACCGTGGACAGTCCGACAATGCCCTGCACAGGCTTCAGTGCATAGGTGCGCGCGTCATAGCGGATCGATCCCAAGGCGGTACGAGGGCAGGAAGCCCGACGACCCCTCTTCTTGCGGGCAAGGGCGGACTTCAGCGCTTCGGTCGCCCTCACCCGCGCCGCAATCACCAGTTGGGCGGGAAGATTGGGGAATCTCTCCCGCAGGGTGCGGTAGGTGGCGTGGTGCAACCGGTGGTGCAACCGCACGCCGTTCTTCTCCCGCTGCGCCCAACCATAGGCCGCGACGGCGTTGAAGCGCTCAGCGTGCTGGCGCAACGTCTCCATGAGCACATTCGCCTGCTCAGGGGTTGGATTCAGCCGAAGCCTGATCGTTCGCTGCATGTTCATATACTACCACATGTTGCGAAAGGGGGCAAGGCGGCGCTCCTCCCCAGGGCTGAAGCCCGGGGTCTCCGCGCCGCGGTACACGGATGACGGGGTCTTCCGTCCTTGGCTCACCAGTATAACGCGCCATCCGCTGCCTCTTGGATTATACCCGTAGGGTATCCTTAGCACGCTATGAGAATGTTGGGCATAGGATTGGCATTAGTGAGCGGGCTGTTGACGACGGCACACCAGAAGGAGGCAAACCGCATGGAGACAGGCAAAAAGCGATTGCTTGTAGTGACCCACACCGCTGGATTCCGCCATACCGATTCGATAGAGGTGGGCGAGAAGGTTCTTTCGCAACTGGCGGAACGGTCAGGCGACTTCACGGTCGACTTCTGTCGAGATGCGAGCGAGGTTCAGAAAATGCTCACACCGGAGTACTTGCGCGAGTACCACTACGATGGGGTGATCTTTCTCAACACCACCGGCGACCTCGGCATCCCCGACCTGAACGCCTTTCTAAGTTGGCTCAAAGAGGGCAAAGCGTTTATCGGCATCCACGCTGCAACCGACACCTACCACAACCGCCCCGAATATCTGGATATGATTCAGGGTGAGTTCGCTTATCACGGCAAGCAAACCAAGGTCAACGCCAAAGTCGAGAAGCCCGAACACCCTGCCGTTGCTCATCTGGGCAAAGAGTGGACCATCTTTGACGAGATTTATCTCTTCAAGCAGAACAATCGGAAGAATGTAACGGTTCTGCTTTCGTTAGACCGTCACCCAGACGATGGCACACCGAATGCAGGGCAACCTGGCGACCATCTGCTGGCGTGGTGTCGCGATTACGGCAAAGGTCGCGTGTTTTACACTGCGCTGGGACATCGCGTGGATGTATGGCTGAATGAAACATACCAGCGCCACCTGTTGGGTGGGATTAAGTGGGCACTCCGCCTTCAGGAGAAGGGCTCTTTCAAGTGGTGAGCTTGGCTTGTTCCAGCACCGCTTGCGCCTGAAGGGACAACTCTCTTTCGGTCCAGCGTGCACCGCACGGAACCGAAACTCATAGATGTGTCCAAACTCTCCGGTCTTCGCTCGACGAAACAGCGTGTAGGAGGCAGGGTTCCAGCGTGTGGGCCAGTTGATCATCAGCATGCGCTGGGTATATTGGGCGGTCGCCCACAGTGTCTGCGCATCGGCAAGGTCGGCTGCCATCGGCTTTTCCACCATCCCATGGGCGCCTGCTTCCATCGCCGCTATGGCGGTACGGGCGCTAGTACGGTTGTCTGCGCACATGCCCATGTGTCAACCCAGCAACACAGACTCGAATCTTCATGGTAGGTCTCCTCGATAGAATCGGGTTCTCAGTGCGACCTTCACCGCTGCTATCTGCAACCGCAGGAGCTGTTGAATCAGTCGAATACCCTGCTCACACTCCTCTTGAGAGAGGGCGCGGGTGGCGGCACCACAAAAGTAGGCTAAACACTGCATCGGACGCAGCTCGTTCGGGATACGGCACCCTTTGCAGGTCAGTTCGGCGCAAGCACGGGGCACGGGAGAAGCGTCGGTATGGAGCAGGCGTTTTTCGGCACGAGCGTGCACCAGCGCGATCATTTCACCCTGCCTGCGCCGTGCTGCAGTTAGGGAAGTCGTTGGGTTCTGAAGGAGTCGGTCGAGAAAAGCGTCGCGTTCGCGCGTTCCTTGACAGCAGTGCCCACACTGAGCGCACACATGGGCATGACTTCGGCTGATACGCCCCAGCGCGCGCTGAATCTCCATCCGTTGCAGGTTCAGCCGTGCCCACTCACGCTGGAAATAAGGCGCTGCACGGCGCTTGGGATGTACCAGAATCCGTGCTAAATGGTTGCAGACAATCTCACAGACACGGAACACGGGGCGCGCATAAAATAGGAATCGCCAGCGCGTGCTGAAGGGCGCAGGCGTTGCAGATGAGGCTATCTCTGGCATGCTCTCACCAGTGCCCCTACTTCGCCCTATCCTCTTAGGCTCCTGCTACTCGCCCGTCTGCCCAAAGTGGAACAACACAATCAGCAGCTCCCTGTCGTCCACATAGCCGTCGCCTGTGAGGTCGTAGTCTAAATTGTATTCCCCGTAGGTCAAGAGAACCATCAGCAAGTCAGCATCATCCACGAGGCTGTCCCCATTCAGGTCACCGTTGCCTAACACCACACGGATTTGTGGGCGCTGATCCTTCTCGAGGTGCACTGCGGGAACCGTCCTCGTGAGGGAACGATGCACGCGCACTTTGATGTCGTGAACCCCTACTGGTGTGTTCTCTAAGGTGAAGCGTCCCTCCTCATCGAGGGTGGTCTCCATCTCGTATTTCAGTTCACCGTCTTGATAGAACTGCACGACAGCAGGCAGTCCTGCGTAGTTGCCCTCCCAGCCTTCGAGATCGACACTCCCCATCAGATACCCTCTTAAGGGACCGAAGGCAAAAAGAGTGGTGCTGGTGTTGACATAGTAGACTGTGCCATCTTCACCAATCGCTGGGGAACAAATTTCGGACATGCTTCCCCTTACAAAAGCATTCCACCGCACCAAACCGTTGGAAGGATTAATCGCAAAAAGTTGAGAGGCGTTAGAGCCAAGGAGATAAATCGTTCCATCGGCTCCGATCGCAGGATGTGAATTGCGTGTTCCTATAGAAGCACGCCAATGAAGAATTCCTGAAAAGCCATATTTCATGAGTTCACCGCCTTGCGAGGCGGTATAAACAATGTTGTTCGCCTCATCTACTGCCGGACCGTTCTCAAAAATCCCTCTTGTAACACGCTGCCACAGTAGCTGCCCATTGGTATCGATGGCGCGGAACACCATATCCCATGCTCCAAAGAAGAGTCGATTGCCGCTTCGGGCTACCGTGCCCTGAACAGGGTAGTAGACGGGATACCGCCACCGAATCGTACCCGTAGGGCTGATGGCATTCAAATAATAGGCGGACCCCACATAGATCGTGCCATCGTCTCCAAAGCAGGGAATGCTGTTGGCTTCAATGTCCAAATAGCAGCGCCAGTAAACTGTGCCGTCGGGGTTGATAGCGTACAGGTATCCTCCGGGAATAGCTCCGTTGGTTACATAGATGCGCCCGTCAGGCCCGATTGCGGGCGACGTGCGCACATCGGTTCCCCCAAGATACACACTCCAACGTAGAGTGCCGTTCGGGTTGATCGCCAAAAGGATCGCATCTTGCGGATTGCCGATAATGTAGATGGTGCCGTCAGCCCCAATGGCAGGGGCAGACCACGCGGTGGAGATCCCATTGAAGTACCGCCAGCGCAGGGTTCCATCAGGGCGCACTGCCACGACCCCTGAAGTGCTGCCGTAGTATATCGTGCCGTCAGCGGAAACCACAGGCGAGCTCATGGTGCGCCCGATAGACTGATACCGCCATCGAACGCTTCCGTTAGTCGGAGCCCCCAGCGTGGTTTGGCGCGTATTTTTGTAATCTTTGCCCAAAGACGGCCACGGTGCCCCCGGCTGGAGCTGACCCCAGCTCCAAAACACGCAGAGAAGACCCGCACTCACTCCGAGTAGACGCCGATTTTTCATAGCTGACCCCTTTCAGGAGGTATCTATTATACACCATCTTGACCCCCAAAACCGCACGAGGAATTATCGGGTTTGGGTTCGGGTACAATACAAGGCGTGGAAAAGATTGTGCTGGCGTCGCCGCGGGGGTTTTGCGCAGGGGTTGCCTATGCGATTGAGGTCGTCGAACTGGCTCTGGAAGCGTTCGGCACACCGCTCTATGTACGCCATGCGATTGTGCACAACGAGCATGTAGTGCGCTCATTCGAACGACGCGGGGTTATCTTCGTAGAAGATCTGGACGAAGTCCCCGAAGGCGCCACGGTGGTGTTCAGCGCGCATGGGGTCGCCCCCGCTATACGCGAACAAGCTCAACGGCGCAACCTACGCGTCGTCGACGCCACTTGCCCCTTAGTAACCAAAGTGCATCGCGAAATCACCCGCTTTGCCAGACAGGGCTACCACATCCTCTACATCGGACATCGCAACCATGTAGAAGCACAAGGCAGTATGGGGCACGCTATCGGACAAGTGACTCTCATCGATAA
The DNA here is from genome assembly GCA_040289385.1 of Armatimonadota bacterium. Lineage (GTDB taxonomy): Bacteria > Armatimonadota > Fimbriimonadia > Fimbriimonadales > GBS-DC > LDYB01. The sequence continues at coordinate 6,146 of PSLB01000066.1, read as the reverse complement.
TTTGGAGGAGGCGGAGACCGTTCAGCCCCCAACCGATCGTCCGCTTGCTGTGGCAACCCAAACCACCCTGAGCGTCGATGAGGTCAACGCCATTCTGCAAGTGCTTCGCAGGCGATTTCCGCATTTGGAACTGCCCAAAAAGGAGGACATCTGCTACGCCACCACCCATCGCCAACTGGCAGTCAAAGCCTTAGCCCAGCAAGCCGACATGGTGCTGGTAATAGGAAGCCAAGCCAGCAGTAACTCCAACCGTCTGCGTGAGGTCGCAGCAGCGCAGGGGGTACCTGCTTACCTGATTTTGGAACCCACCGAAGTGCGCCCCGAATGGGTACACCAATACCGTGTAATCGGTATCACCAGCGGTGCCTCTACCCCAGAGTCCTCCACGGAGCGGATTATCGGAGAACTGTTGCGCCTTGCCCCGCATGCCCCGCTGGAAACCCTCAAAGTGCTGGACGAATCGGTGGGGTTCATTCCCCCGCGTACGCTTATCGCTCAAGCACAGCAAGCACGACAACAAAATGGGCTATAATAACGCTATGCGCGCTCTTGGGGTTCTGGGGTGTTTGACCGGGCTTCTCGTTTGGGGTTGCTCCCAACCGACAGTGCGCTCCGTGCGCCTCGACGGTGTCTCGGTAATACCGATCACCGAGCTGGAAGCCCCCCTACGGTCGCTTATCGGCACTGCGCCCACCGAATTGCAGATTCGCGACGTGCTCAAGGCTGTAGAGAATCTCTACCACAAGCGGGGCTACATCTTAGCACGCGTCACCGACTACACCCTGACCGAAGACGGAACCCTCACCGTAACCCTTGCCGAGGGGCGCATCGAGAAAATCGAAATCACAGGCAACCGACGTACGCGTGCGTCCATGCTACGCAAGCTGATCGGGATCCGCGAGGGAGAGGTCTACAACGAACAGCGCATCCAACGCATCCGCCAGAACCTGGGGCGCCTCGAATTCCTACGCGAGGCGAAGCTTGGCTCCGAGCCAGGCACCACTCTGGGCACCTCTGTGCTACTGCTGAATGTGCAGGAAGAACGTTCTTTTGACTTCTCGATCGCCGCAGGCTATACCAGCGAGGAAGGGTTCGTGGGGTATGCCGACCTCACCGAGACAAATGTGGGCGGCTTGGGGCATCGGGCACGCCTCCAGTTCCAGCGCGAACTGCGTCGAGACCCCCTCACTGGCGAGCAGTCTGCCCTGCGCCCCTCCTATGCGCTTCAATACGAAGCCCCGCGGTTCCTCCCAGGCGATTCCAACTTTGGTTTCGAGGCGTACGACCGCAATCCGTTCTATCCGTTGTTCTTTGTAGATGTGAACCACCTGCGCCGATACGAACGCCGCCAAGGCTTCTCAGCTTATATTGGGCTGGACTGGCGCGACCTATTTGAGATTCGGCTTCGCTACCGAAACGACTTCGTGTCGTTCGATGAAGCGCCCACAGGGCTTATCGACCCCACCAGCCGATTGAACAATCGGGGACGGTTTCAGGCGCTTGGGCTTCAGCTCGTCTACGACTCGCGTCGGCGGCGCTCGTTCGTCGAATCGGGCTTTTTCGGCACGCTTTGGGCAGAACAGACCTTGGAAGGGAGCGATTTCCGCTTCTCGCGCGTGGGGGGAGAAGTCCGCTACTACCTGCCTCTGCCCTATCATCACCAACTTGTGCTACGCAGTGTGGCAGGAGTGGGAAGCGATGTGCTGCCTCTCAGTGAGCAATTCTGGATTGGTGGCTACGACCTCCTGCGGGGCTACCGTCAAGATGCCTACCACGGCACGCGCATGGTGGCGGGCAGTATGGAATACCGATTCCCCGTGCTGGAGGGGGTTCAGGCAGGTGTTTTTGTTGATGCGGGCTCAGTGTGGAACGCAGGTCAAGAGACGCGTGCGCGCCTGCTTTGGGGAGCAGGGGCTGGCTTGCGCTTCACCACTCCAATTGGGATAATCAAACTGGACGCCGCCTACGGTCAACGCGGCTTTGTGTATCTGAGCCTTGTCAGCCCATAAGTAGCAGGAAACCTCCAGCAGGTGTCGAACTCCTACTGAGGAGCAGGAAACTCCACGCAACGCGCAAGCGTATCTGTTAGAGGGAGACACTATGCCAAGGAAACGCACGACAACACCAGCAGAGGACGCGCCTTCCAATAATGAGACGACGCAGGCTAAGGCGAACACCGCTCGGAAACGGCTCAAAATTCCGAGAACACTGCCCGTACTGCCGCTGCGCGATACGGTCTATTTCCCATTGACCTTAGCCCCGGTGCTGGTCGGGCGCGAGAAGTCGCTCCACGCTGTGGAGGAGGCTCTGCACTCCCACAAGTTGATGTTCCTTGTGGCACAGCGCGATGTCTCCAACGAAGACCCCAAACAATCGGATTTGTACGAGATCGGGATCGTTGCGGAAATTCTACAAGCCATTCAAGTGCCCGATGCCACGATGCGCGTCGTGTTCCGAGGACTCAAGCGCGCACGATTGGATCAGATCGTTCAGGACGAGCCCTACATTATGGCGCGCACTACCCTAATCTCCGTACCCGAAGTGCAGGTCGACTCCGAAATTGAGGCGATGATGCGCACCGCCGTCGAACTCTTCGAGGAGCTGGCTTCCCACGAACGCGGGATCCCTGCGGAGGTCATCGGAAGCGTGGCGTATATCCAAGATCCGGGACGCCTGGCAGATACGATTGCCTACTTCGCCACATTCAAAACAGTCGACAAGCAACAGCTTCTGGAAACGGTTCCCGTACGCGAGCGATTGGAACTGCTCATCCGCCTTTTGCGCCGCGAACTGGAAGTCGCCGAACTACAGCAGCGCATTCGCGATCAGGTTGACCAGGAACTCGGCGATACGCAGCGCGAATACTACCTCCGCGAACAGCTCAGAATCATCCAGAAAGAGCTGGGCGAACGCGACGAGCGGTTCTCAGAAGTCGGCGAGTATCGCAAGCGCATCGCCGAATCGGGCATGCCCGAAGCGGTAGCCGAACGCGCCCTCAAAGAGGTCGAACGCCTCGAAAAGATGCCCTTCGGCACACCGGAAGCCTCCGTCATCCGTACCTACCTCGATGTGATGCTTTCCCTCCCCTGGAAAGAGCAAACCGAAGACCGTGTGGACATTAACGAGGCGGAACAGATTCTCAACGAGGATCACTACGGGCTCAAAAAGGTCAAGGAACGCATCCTGGAGTTCTTAGCCGTACGCAAACTCTCTGGCTCGCTCAAAGGGCCCATCCTGTGCTTTGTGGGACCACCTGGCGTCGGGAAGACCTCGATGGGACGCTCTATCGCACGCGCGCTGGGACGCAAGTTCATACGGGTCTCCTTAGGCGGGGTGCGCGATGAAGCGGAGGTTCGCGGGCACCGACGCACCTATATCGGCGCCATGCCTGGACGTATTATTCAGGGGCTACGCCAGGTGGGCACGCGCAACCCTGTCTTCATGCTCGACGAAATCGACAAGATCGGCTACGACTTCCGAGGCGACCCCACCTCCGCCCTGCTGGAAGCGTTAGACCCAGAGCAGAACGACAAGTTCTCAGATCACTATCTAGAGGTGCCGTTTGACCTCTCAGATGTGATGTTCATCACGACCGCCAACACGCTGGAGACCATCCCACCCCCCCTGCGCGACCGAATGGAGATTATCCCCTTCTCAGGCTATACCGAAGATGAGAAGCTCCATATCGCCAAAGACTATCTCGTTCCCAAAGTGATGGAGCGACACGGGCTGAAATCGGAGCATGTCGAATTCACCGATGAAGCCCTTCTGCGTATCATTCGCGAATACACGCGCGAAGCAGGCGTGCGGAATCTGGAGCGTGAGATTGCCACCATCTGCCGAAAGGTTGCCAAAAAGGTCGCCGCCGGCGAGGCGATTCACGAATGCATCACGCCCGACAAACTCACCGAATACCTCGGCAAGCCACGCTACCGCTTCGGCACGAAGGAAGAAAAAGACGAGATCGGTGTTGCAATGGGGCTGGCTTACACCGAGTTCGGAGGCGATGTGATGGCGGTCGAAGTCGCTGTCATCCCCGGACGAGAGGGACGCTTGATCATGACCGGGCACCTCGGTGAGGTGATGAAGGAATCCGCTCAGGCAGCGCTGACCTACATCCGCTCCCGTGCAACCCAACTCGGAATCGATCCTGACTTCTACCATAAGTATGATATCCATATCCATGTCCCCGAAGGGGCGATCCCCAAGGACGGTCCCTCGGCGGGCATTACGATGGCGGTGGCACTTGCCTCTGCGCTCTCTAGGCATCCTGTTCGACGCGATGTCGCGATGACTGGCGAAATCACCCTACGCGGGCGCGTCCTCCCAGTGGGCGGAATCAAGGAAAAGGTCATCGCGGCCCATCGTGCAGGAATCTACGAAGTCATTTTGCCCGCCGAAAACGAACCAGACCTGGACGATATTCCCGAACATGTGCGCGAGCAGATGCAATTCCATCGGGTTCGCCACATGGACGAAGTGCTACCTATTGCTCTGGTACGCGCCGAGGCGCTGGAAGAGCGACTCAAAGAGGGAGAGGTCGCAACGGTATGACAAGTGAGCGCTCGGAAGTGGTCGTGATGGACGCGGAGGACATCCGCCGCGCCATCACGCGCATCGCCCACGAGATTTTGGAACGCAACAAGGGCGCGCGCGACCTCGTGGTCATCGGAATCCAGCGGCGGGGCGTGCCCGTCGCCAGACGGCTGGCACTTGCACTCTCGCAAGTCGAGGGCGTCGGCATCCCAAGCGGCAGCGTCGATATCACGCCCTTCCGCGACGATATCCGCGAGTACCGCACAACGCTCACCCGAAGCACAACCGAAGTGCCCTTCGAAGTAACCAACAAGCGTGTCGTACTGGTCGACGAGGTCATCTACACAGGACGCACCGTGCGCGCGGCGATGGAAGCGGTGATGCAGTTAGGGCGCCCTGCCTGTATCCAATTGGTCGCCTTGATCGACCGCGGGCATCGCGAACTGCCCATCCGCCCCGACTATGTCGGCAAGAATCTGCCCACCAGCCGTTCGGAGTTCGTACTGGTGGAACTGATGGAGTTGGAAGGACGCGATAGGGTTATCCTGCGGAAGGGACGCCCTACAGAACACTAAACGACCATGCCCCACTTGCTGAGTGTTCGGAATCTCCCGATTGCCCAAATCTTGGAGCGTGTGCGCTATCGGCAAACGCACCCTTCCACGCCCCCTGCCCAGCCCAAAGGCACCATCGCCCTCCTGTTCTACGAACCCAGCACCCGCACGCGCGGCGCATTCGAACAGGCATGCGTCCGTTTGAGCTACCACCCACTGGTGCTCACTCCCGATACCAGTAGCCTCGCCAAAGGGGAAAGCCTTGCGGACACCGTCCGTACCCTTTGTGCACAGGGGATCTCTGCGTTGGTGATTCGCCATCCGCACGCCGGCGCGGCGCAGACGGCAAGCCGATTCTCAACTGTGCCCGTGCTGAACGCAGGCGACGGCACCCACGAGCATCCTACCCAAGCGGTAGTAGACCTCTACACTCTCTGGGAGCATTTCGGCATGCCAAATCCGCACCAGCGGTGGCTGGAGGGGGTCAAGGTGGCGATTGTTGGCGATATACGACACAGTCGGGTGGCACGCTCCAACGCGCTCCTGCTCACCCAACTGGGAGCGACGGTGTGGTTCTGTGCCCCGCCATCCCTTCTCCCGGACGCCCCCTTCGCCAGTGTTGGGTACACACACTCCATCGAAAAGGCGCTTCAAGGAGCGCATGTGGTCATGGCGCTTCGCCTGCAGACCGAACGGATGGAAGGCGGGTTTTTACCCCACCTGAATGCCTACCGTCGCGACTATCAAATCACTGAAGAGCGTCTCGCCTTAGCGCATCCCGACTGCATTGTGATGCATCCCGGACCGATTCAACGAGGAGTAGAACTCGATGATTCGGTCACCGATGGCGCTCGCTCGCGGGTTCTGGCGCAGGTTCAGGTCGGATTAGTCGTTCGACAGGTCTGCTTAGAGTACGCTCTGGGAGAAGCGTCATGAACCCCATGGCTAAAGCCAGGGGCTTACAGCGAGGCCGGTTGGCCTGCCGCGTACGACCGCATACGGGCGGCCCTGCGGATATTCTCCGCAGCGATGGCGTCGGCCGACCCAGCAAAGCCG
>PSLB01000065.1:0-11877 GCA_040289385.1 Armatimonadota bacterium | reverse complement strand
AAGTAGGGGCACGGCATGCCGTGCCCCTACAGGGCCGGTTGACGACGGCCCACCGCCCTGAGAGACGGTATAGCGGTTGCGGATATTCCTAGCAGCGTTGATGTCCATCGCACCCATATTGTACCACATGACGATGGAAAAAGCAAGCGCCGCCTCCTCCCCAGGGCTAAAGCCCGGGGCTCCCGGCGGCGCGTTCTGGTGGAGCCGACAGTGGGATTCGAACCCACGACCTGCGCATTACGAGTGCGCCGCTCTACCACTGAGCTATGTCGGCTTGTGCGGAGATTATACCCTACCTTTGCAGACTGAATTCAAACCCATTCGGGAAGAGGGTCTTGAGTTTGCTTGTACCCCTTGACTTTTTCGCATCGAATAGGATATAATATGCCCCGCTGGGGCGTTTCTCCAGAATTCTGGAGGTACGCTGGAGGTTCATCGCCAACATGAACCGCATCGTCCAACGGAAGCGTGGGACACCACGCGGCAATAGGTTCGGGACGCGATACCGTAAACGGTAGCGCGCCTTACGACGGAATGCGCCCGTAAAGCGCACCGAGCCTCTCCACCGCGTGTGTGAGAGGCTTTTTTAATAAGCGTATGGAGGAAGGTGTATGCCGACGATCAATCAGTTAGTGCGAAAAGGGCGAAAGCCCAAGGTACGGAAAACGAAGTCGCCCGCCCTGCAGAGCTGTCCGCAACGGCGCGGGGTCTGCACCATCGTGCGCACCATGACCCCGAAAAAGCCGAACTCTGCTCTGCGGAAGGTGGCACGCGTGCGACTGACCAACGGAATCGAAATCACGGCTTATATTCCAGGTATCGGACATAACCTGCAGGAACACTCCGTCGTGTTGGTGCGCGGCGGTCGTGTCAAAGATTTGCCAGGCGTGCGCTACCACATCATTCGTGGGACACTGGATTGTGCGGGTGTCGAGACCCAGCCCACCACCCGCAACCAAGACCGACGCATGCAAGGGCGCTCTAAGTACGGCTCTAAGCGTCCGAAAACTGCCAAAAAGTAAGAGGTGAACCGCTATGCCACGAAAAGGACCTGTGCCGAAACGGATTGTGTTGCCCGACCCTGTGTACGATAGCGAGCTGGTTGCCCGATTCATCAACCGCATGATGCGGGGCGGGAAGAAGGCGGTTGCCGAGTCGGTGTTCTATAAGGCGATGGAGATTATCGAGCAGAAAACGGGCAAACCCGCCTTAGAGGTGTTCCAGCAGGCGATTGAGAATGTCGCGCCCCAGGTGGAAGTGCGCCCCCGACGCGTGGGCGGACAAACCTACCAAGTGCCGATGGAAGTACGCCCTGAACGGCGACGCTCCCTTGCAATCCGATGGATCGTCACGACCGTCCAGCGAAAGAAAAGTGGACGCCCAGCACATGAACGCTTAGCCCAAGAGATTTTAGACGCCTACAATAAAACCGGAGTGGCTTATAAAAAACGCGAAGATACCCATCGAATGGCAGAAGCCAATCGCGCTTTTGCTCATTACCGATGGTGATAAGGAGGTAAAAATGGCTCGCCAGTATCCATTAGAAAGAACACGCAATATCGGAATCGCAGCGCACATCGACGCAGGGAAAACGACCACCACTGAGCGAATCCTGTATTACACAGGGCGCGTCTACAAAGTGGGCGAGGTTCACGAAGGCACTGCGACCATGGACTGGATGGAGCAGGAGCAAGAGCGGGGGATCACCATCACTTCCGCCGCCACGGTCTGCTTCTGGAGAGACCATCGTATCAATATTATCGACACTCCCGGGCATGTCGACTTCACCGTGGAGGTGGAACGCTCTTTACGGGTGCTGGATGGAGCCATCGCTATCTTCTGCGCAGTTGGGGGCGTACAGCCCCAATCGGAAACTGTGTGGCGTCAAGCCAATCGCTACCGAGTGCCCCGGATCGCTTTCGTGAATAAGATGGATCGGATTGGGGCAGACTTCTTCCGTGTGGTAGAGCGCATTCGCGAACGGCTCAATACGAACGCCGTGCCCATCCAGATCCCGCTGGGGCAGGAGGAGAACTTTCAGGGCGTCATCGACCTCATCACCATGAAGGCGGTCTACTGGCTGGATGAAAAGGGCGCTCAGTATGAATATCGCGAGATCCCTTCGGAGCTTCGGGCTCAGGCGGAAGAGTGGCGCGAAAAGATGATCGAGTCGGCTGTGGAGATGGATGACGCCTTGATGGAACATTACCTGGAAGGGGGCGAAATTTCTGAATCGGGGATTCGGCGCGCTCTGCGCAAAGGGACATTAGAGTTCAAACTCGTCCCTGTGCTGTGCGGCTCCGCCTACAAGAACAAAGGCATCCAACTCCTTTTGGACGCTGTGGTGGACTATCTGCCCTCGCCCTTGGATGTGGGTGCCGTCAAGGGTGTGCATCCTGACACCCACGAAGAGATATTGCGGGAGCCGTCCGATGAGGCGCCTGTGTGCGGACTGGCATTCAAAATCCAAAATGACCCCTTCGTGGGGAAGCTGACCTATGTGCGCCTCTATTCAGGGAAGATCAGCAAAGGCTCGTATGTCTACAATGCGACTAAAGATGCTCGCGAACGCATCGGGCGCATCTTGCAAATGCATGCGAACCGACGCGAAGACATCGAAGAAGCGTTCGCAGGAGACATCGTCGGGATTATCGGATTCCAACAGACCACTACCGGCGATACCCTCTGCGATCCCAGCCACCCCATCCTGCTGGAGCCACCTCAGTTCCCTGAACCCGTCATTTCACTGGCGATTGAACCGAAGACCAAAGCCGACCAGGACAAGCTCGCAACCGCTCTCCAGCGACTTACTGCAGAAGACCCCACTCTGCGCCTCTCCACCGACCCCGAAACTGGACAGACCATCCTCTCGGGGATGGGCGAACTGCATTTGGAGATCATTCTGGATCGGCTTCAACGCGAATTCAAGGTTGAGGCGAACCCCGGACGCCCGCAGGTCGCCTACAAAGAGACCATCCGCACTGCCGCCAAAGCCGAAGGACGGTTTGTGCGCCAGTCGGGTGGACGGGGGCAATACGGGCACTGCGTTATCGAGATTGAGCCTGTCGAGGCCAACGGTGGAATCGTTTTCGAAAACAAAATTGTCGGTGGCGCGATCCCGCGCGAGTTTATCCCCGCTGTGGAGTCGGGAGTGCGCGAAGCCGCCGAGACGGGCGTTTTAGCAGGTTATCCCGTCATCAATGTTAAGGTACGGCTCGTGGACGGTTCGTTCCACGAAGTGGACTCCAGCGAGATGGCGTTCAAAATCGCAGGCTCTATCGCCTTCCGCGAGGCTGTCCAACGCGCTAAGCCCGTGATTTTGGAGCCCTACATGGAGCTGGAGGTCACGACCCCAGAAGCCCATACGGGCGATGTGATCGGCGATTTGAATTCCCGACGCGCCCGAATCGAGATGATCGAGCCTGGCATCGGCGGGACACAGGTCATACGCGCTCTGGTGCCATTGGCGGAGATGTTCGGCTATGCCACAGCGCTCCGCTCCCTGACACAAGGACGCGCCACCTATACCATGCATCCCTCGCACTATGAAGAGGCGCCAGCGATGGTTGCCCAGAGCGTTATTGAACGCAAAAAGGCACTACAACCCACACGATAACACAAGGTTAAGGAGGACACGACAATGGCACGACAGAAGTTTGAGCGAACGAAACCGCACGTGAACATCGGGACTATCGGACATGTGGATCATGGCAAGACCACGCTGACTGCGGCGATTACCCGCGTGCTCAGCAAGAACGGGCTCGCCGAGTATCAGCCCTACGACCGCATCGATAGCGCGCCCGAAGAGCGCGCCCGGGGTGTGACCATCAACATCTACCACGCCGAATACCAGACCGAGAGCCGCCACTATGCCCATGTGGACTGTCCTGGGCACGCCGACTACATCAAGAACATGATTACGGGTGCGGCCCAGATGGACGGCGCCATTTTGGTGGTGGCAGCGACCGACGGGCCGATGCCGCAGACACGGGAACACATTTTGCTGGCGCGTCAGGTGAATGTGCCTGCGATAGTGGTGTTTATGAACAAGGTGGATGCGGTAGAGGATGCGGAGTTGCTGGACTTGGTGGAGTTAGAGGTTCGGGAGTTGTTGAGCCGGTACGGTTTTCCGGGCGACACGGTGCCTGTGGTGCGCGGGAGTGCGTTGCAGGTGGTGGAGGCGCCTGAGGCGGAGGACTGGTCGCGCGGGACGAGCAATCGTTGGATTAGGGCGATTTGGGAGTTGCTGGATGCGGTAGACAGTTATATTCCGTTGCCCCAGCGGGAGTTGGACAAGCCGTTTTTGATGGCGGTGGAGGATGTGTTCACGATTACGGGTCGTGGCACGGTGGCGACGGGTCGTGTGGAGCGCGGTTCGCTGAAGACGGGCGAAGAGGTGGAGATAGTTGGTTTTCGGGATGCGCCTCGCAAGACGGTGGTGACGAGCATTGAGATGTTTCGGAAGATTTTGGACGAGGCGGTGGCAGGCGATAATGTGGGCTTGCTGTTGCGCGGTGTGGATCGGGATGATGTGGAGCGCGGGATGGTGATCGCGAAGCCTGGGAGCATCAAGCCGCACAAGCACTTCAAGTCGGAGGTGTATGTGTTGCGGAAGGAGGAGGGCGGTCGTCACACGCCGTTTGTGAGCGGGTATCGTCCTCAGTTTTACTTTCGGACGACGGATGTGACGGGCGAGATACGGTTGCCGTCTGGTGTGGAGATGGTGATGCCTGGGGATAATGTGAATATGGAGGTACAGTTGGTATCGCCTGTGGCGATAGAGAAGGGGTTGCGTTTTGCGATTCGCGAGGGCGGTCGCACGGTCGGCGCAGGCGTCGTCACCGATGTAGTAGACTAAAATCCTGCTGGGGCAGAGGGTATACTATCCCGCTGCCCCTTTGCTGGAGGAGAGGACTATGAGACGCGATAAAATTCGGATACGGCTACGAGCCTATGATCACCGCGTATTGGATCAGTCGGTGAAGCGGATTGTGGATCAGGTACAGAGTACGGGTGCGCGCGTGCGCGGGCCCGTGCCCCTGCCCACCGATATTCGCCGATTTTGTGTGATTCGCGGTCCGCATATCGATAAGATCGGTATGGAACATTTTGAGGTGCGTACTCATAAACGCCTCATCGATATACTGGAACCCAATAATCGGACGATTGATGCCCTAATGCGCTTAGACTTGCCCAGCGGTGTCGATATCGAGATTAAGTCGTAGGGAGGCAGGATGCCATGAGGAGCGAAGAAAGAAACCAACAGGAAGAGATCCAGCAAGCGACGCCTCCGGAGGGAGAAAGGCTCTCAGAAGCCTCTGAGCGGGAACCTGCAGAGGCGAGCGCTACCGAGCAGGGCTCGGGCCAGGTTGCTGAAAGCGCTGCACCAGCCTCTTCAAAACGGGAACTTCCTCCGCCCCCAGTGATTACAGGGTTGATCGGACGCAAACTGGGGATGACCCATGTCTTCGATGAGCAAGGGCGTATGGTCGCTGTGACGGCGGTGGAGCTGGGACCCTGCTATGTGGTACAGGTACGCACTCCGGAGCGAGATAGCTATTTGGCGGTTCAGGTTGGCTTTGGGGAACAGAAGCGCCAGCGTGTGAACAAGCCGACTCAGGGGGTCTTCCGTAAGGCAGGCCTGCCTCGCCCTCTGCGCTACCTGCGTGAGTTTCGGGTCATTGCTGGTGAACCCGTTAGCGGTCAGGAAATCCGTGCGGAGCATGTGTTCCAGTCAGGCGAGATTGTAAAGGTTACAGGCACTTCCAAAGGCAAGGGGTTCGCAGGCGGTGTGCGCCGATACGGCTTCGCAGGGGGACCGAAAACGCACGGCTCCATGACCCACCGACGCCCGCTCTCGAGTGGCGCCACAGGTCCCCAACGCGTGTTCAAGGGGAAGCGCATGCCTGGGCGCATGGGCGGTGAGCGTGTTACCACGCGTGGATTGACTATCTTCGCGATTCAGCCTGAGCAGAACCTGGTACTGATCGAGGGGAGCGTACCAGGAGGCAACGGCTCAATCGTCTATGTGCAGAAACAACAATGAGGTGAATCGCCATGCCAAAGTTAAAGGTTTATGATTTGCAAGGTCGGTCGGTGGGCGAGTACGAGGTCAGCGAGAAGTTGACCACTGGGAAGCCCTCCACGGTTCATCGCACCGTTGTAGCGCAGTTGGCACATCGGCGACAGGGAACCCATGATACGCTGACGCGTGGCGAGGTTCGCGGCGGTGGGCGCAAACCGTGGCGCCAAAAGCATACCGGCCGCGCCCGACAGGGGTCGATACGCGCCCCTCACTGGCGACACGGCGGGATTGTGCACGGACCGACCCCACGCGGCTATAATCCTATCGTCAACAAAAAAGAGCGACGCGCCGCCCTGCTTGCCGTGCTGGCGGACAAGATCGAGAACGGTGCCCTACGTATCGTAGAATCGCTCCAGTTCCCTGAAATCAAGACGAAGCATGCCGTCGCGTTTCTCAAGGCGATGGGCGTAGAGAAGGGGCGCGTGCTGATCCTGCTTCACGAGCCGAACGAGGTTGTCTATAAGTCGTTCCGTAATCTGCCGAATGTGCTGGTGCGCATCGCCCCTGCCTTTGCTCTTTATGAGATAATCCCTGCCAGCACGGTGATCGCCACCCGCACAGCAATCCAGAAAATGGAGGAGGTGTGGGCTTCATGAAGCACCCTGCCGAAGTGATTGTCCGCCCCATCATTAACGAGAAGGGCACCGCCCTGCGCTTGGCGTTGAACCAGTACCTGTTTGAGGTCGCTCCAGACGCCACGAAGATCGACATCAAGCATGCCCTAAAGGCAATTTATAACGTGGATGCCCTCAAAGTTCGCACAATGTGGGTCAAGCCGAAACCCAAGCGTCTGGGTGCACAACGCCGAATGGGCTATACTCGCCGATGGAAAAAAGCCATCGTCACCCTGCCGCCTGGGCAGAGTATTGAAGACTTCGTACTCTAAGGAGGTTCGTATGCCAGTTAAAAAATGGAAGCCGACATCGCCGGGACGACGCTTTATGGTGACCTCGACCTATGAGGAGATCACCAAAGACGAGCCCGAAAAGAGCCTCACAGTAGGCTTGCGTAAGACAGGCGGTCGCAACAACATGGGGCGCGTTACTGCACGCCATCGCGGCGGCGGAAACAAGCGCCTGTACCGCATTATCGATTTCAAGCGCAATAAGGACGGTGTTCCCGCACAAGTGATTGCGATTGAGTATGACCCCAACCGCTCTGCCCGAATTGCGCTTCTGCAGTACGCGGACGGCGAAAAGCGCTACATTCTTGCCCCTGTGGGGCTCGCTGTTGGGGCGACGGTGATGAGTGGTACGGAGGCAGATATTCAGCCGGGCAATGCCTTGCCCTTGCGCAATATCCCTGTAGGCACCTTGGTCCATAACATCGAGCTAACTCCTGGCAAGGGGGGGCAACTGGTGCGCAGTGCAGGTGCGGCGGCCCAGATTCTGGCGAAGGAGGGTAACTACGCCACTTTGCGCATGCCCTCTGGCGAGATGCGCTTAATCCACCTGAACTGTCGCGCTACGGTCGGGCAGGTGGGCAACTTAGATCACGAAAACGAGGTGTGGGGCAAAGCGGGCAAATCCCGCTGGATGGGACGACGCCCCCATGTACGTGGCTCCGCCATGACCCCGCGCGACCACCCGCACGGCGGAGGGGAAGGCAAAGCCCCGATTGGACTGCCCCACCCGAAGACCCCATGGGGCAAGCCGGCTCTGGGCGTCAAAACCCGACGTAATAAACGCACAAGCAAATTTATCCTCAAACGGAGGAAATAAGAGGCACTATGGCACGCTCACTAAAAAAAGGACCGTATGTTGATCCGAAGCTCCTGAAAAAAGTGCGCATGATGGCGAATCAGGCGCAAAAGCGCCCAATCAAGACCTGGTCGCGCCGATCTACTATCGTACCCGAGATGATCGGGTTGACCTTAGCCGTGCATGACGGGTGCAAGCATGTGCCTGTCTACATCACCGAGCAGATGGTCGGACATAAGCTGGGCGAGTTTGTGCCGACGCGCACTTTCCGAGGGCATCCGGGTTCCAGCGAAAAAACTTCTAAGGTGAGGAGATAATCCAATGAGAGCTGTGGCACGCTATGTTCGAATACCGCCGCGTAAAGCGCGCTTGGCTGTCGATATAGTGCGTGGGAAGCGCACCGACGAGGCGCTGACCCTTCTAGCACAACTACCGAATAAATCGGCTCGGATCGTGAAAAAGGTTCTCGAATCGGCTGTCGCTAATGCCGTGCACAACGATCGGATGGATCCGCGATGGCTCTATGTGGCGCGCGCTTTTGTGGACGAAGGTCCCCGCTGGAAGCGGATTCTGCCGAAGGATCGCGGGCGTGCCTTCCGCATCCTGAAGCGCACGAGCCATATCACGATTGTTCTGGATATTCAGGAGCCAAGTGCGCGAACCACCCGAAGAAAAGCCACCCAAGCGCAGGAGGAGACCAACTAATGGGGCAGAAGATTCATCCAGTAGGATTTCGTGTCGGAATCACCCGCGACTGGGAGAGCCGCTGGTACGCGCCTAAAAAACAGTACCGCCACCTGCTCTATGAGGACTATCTCATCCGCACCACCCTCAAAAAGCGGTTCTATACCGCTGGAATCTCCCGTATCGAGATTGAGCGCGCTGCGAACATCGTGCGTGTGATTATCTTTGCGGCTCGCCCAGGACAGATTATCGGCAAAGGGGGACAGGGCATCGAGGAAGCAACACGCGCCATCCACAAGGTTCTGCATTCGCACAAGCCTGAACTGCGTATCGATGTGGAGGATGTACGCAATCCCGATACGGATGCTCAGCTGGTCGCCGAGAACATTGCCAGTCAGCTGGAGCGTCGGGTGTCGCACCGACGCGCCATCCGACAGACCTTAGCGCGTGCCCAGCGAATGAATCTGCGCGGGATTAAGGTGATGGTCTCGGGACGACTGGGTGGTGCTGAAATTGCTCGGACGGAATGGGATCGCTACGGACGCGTGCCCCTTCAGACCTTGCGTGCCGATATCGACTACGGATTTGCTACTGCGTATACCATCTATGGCACTATCGGCGTCAAGGTTTGGATCTACAAGGGTGATATCCCCATGTCCGAACGGCGTATTCTGCTTTCGTCGGTGACAACGCCCGAATCGGCAGTGTCGATGGAACAGCCTCGGCGCCGACGCGTGACAGGCGGCAGTGGCGGTGAACGCACCCAAACTCGACGCCGACGCTCTGGGGGGCGACACGGGGTACGCGGGGGCGCTCCCCGTCAGAACCCACCCAGTGGCAGAACCCCTACCCAAGAGTGAGGTGAACAACGATGCTGATGCCAAAACGCACCAAGTACCGCAAGCAACAGCGTGGACGCCGAAAAGGCGTCTCGAAGGGCGCTCGCGAACTCCATTTCGGCGAGTACGGGCTGGTGGCTATGGAGCCTGCATGGATTACCAACCGTCAGATGGAGGCCGCGCGCGTCGCAATTGTGCGCTACCTCCGACGCGGCGGCAAAATCTGGTTTCGCATCTTCCCAGACAAGCCCTACACCAAACGCCCCGCTGAGACCCGAATGGGCTCTGGCAAAGGCAGTGTAGAAGGCTGGGTCGCTGTGGTCAAGCGCGGACGAGTCATCTTAGAGCTCGGTGGCGTCTCCGAAGAGTTGGCACGCGAAGCCCTCCGACGCGCCAGCCACAAACTCCCTATCCCGACCAAAATCGTCTCGCGTGCCGACTTCCAACAGGGCGCTCCTACAGGAGGTGAGACGCCATGAAAGCACTCAAAGCGAACCAGCTCCGACAAATGAGTATCGGCGAACTGCAACAGAAGCTGGATGAGCTCCGCACCGAGCTGTACCGACTGCGCGCCCAGCAATCGGTTGCCCAGCTCAAAGATACCAGTAGCCTCAAGATGATTCGACGCAATATTGCACGCGTCCAGACCGTGCTCAACGAGAAGCGCATGCACTCACACACCTAAAAGAGGTGAACCCGATGGAAGAGAAAACCCAAAAAGAAACGACGGCAACCACCCAAACTCCCTACACAGGGCGCCGCAAAGTGCGGGTGGGAACCGTCGTCAGAAATAAGATGGACAAGACCGTGGTGGTCGCGGTTATGCGCAGCTATCGCCACCCGCTTTACGGTAAAACGATACGACGTACGAAGAAATATATGGCGCACGATGAGCACAACACCTGCCAAGTGGGCGACCGCGTGGAGATCGTGGAGATACGCCCCCTAAGCCGACATAAACGCTGGCGTGTGCGTGCCATCCTCGAACGCGCTCAGTAAAAGCGGAGGGAACGACGATGATTCAACCCTTTACCCGACTGAAGGTAGCGGATAACTCTGGGGCTCGCGAGGTGATGTGCATTCGCGTGCTGAAAGGCTCAAACGCGCGCTACGGACGCGTAGGCGATGTGATTGTCGCCTCGGTCAAGGAGGCGACGCCCAACATGCCTATCAAAAAGGGAGATGTGGTGCGTGCTGTGATTGTGCGGACCCGCCGGGCGATCAAGCGTCCCGACGGTACGAGCCTGCGATTCGACGATAATGCATGCGTCATCATCAATAATCAGGGCGAACCGCGCGGGAGCCGTATCTTCGGACCCGTCGCACGCGAACTGCGCGACCGCAACTTTATGCGAATCGTCTCCCTCGCCCCAGAAGTCTTGTAGGAGGTTCTAACCATGATACAAAAACTAGACAAGCCGATTCGCATGAAAATCCGTACAGGCGATACCGTGATGGTGCTGTCGGGCAAGGACAAGGGCAAGCAGGGGCGTGTGATTCGTATCTTCCCACGAGAAAATCGCGTTGTGGTCGACGGAGTCAATCTTGTATGGAAACACCGCAAGCCCCGTCGATATGGGGAAAAGGGCTCCAAAATCCAGATGCCTGCTCCCCTGTTTGCTGGCAAAGTGATGCTGGTCTGCCCCCACTGCGGGAAGCCCACGCGCGTGGCGCGCGTGCGCGGCGAGGCGAACCGACTCTTCCGCGTGTGTAAACGATGTAACGAGATGATTGACGCAGTGAAGTGAGGGATCTCTTATGGCGAAACAGAAGGCAACCCCACAGCAACCCCAAGCAAAAAAGGCAACGAAAGAACAGAAAACTGAAAAGCTGTTCGAAACTGGTGATGGCGCTCCCGCCAAAATCACGCCACGCCTGAAGACGCATTACGAACAGGTGGTGCGCCCCCAGCTGACACAGCAGTTCAACTATAAAAATCCGATGCAAGTGCCGCGCCTCACCAAGGTTGTGATTAACATGGGTGTCGGCAAGGGCGAACAGGAGCCGAAGACTCTGGAGAACGCTGTGCGCGATCTGGCGCTCATCTCTGGACAGAAGCCCGTGGTGACCACCGCCAAACGCGCAATCGCAAACTTCCGTATTCGGCAAGGGCACCGTATTGGATGTAAAGTCACCCTGCGTGGCGACCGGATGTATGTGTTTCTTGAGAAGCTGATTAATATCGTGTTGCCGCGCATTCGCGACTTTGGCGGATTATCAGCGCGGTCGTTTGACGGGCGTGGGAACTACTCTCTGGGGCTCAGGGAGCAGATCCTGTTCCCAGAGATCGTTTACGATCAGGTCGATCGTCTGCGCGGGATGGATATCACCCTCTGTACCACTGCGGAGACCGACGAGGAAGCGTTTGCCTTGCTCAAGGCGTTGGGCTTGCCCTTCCGTAAAAGCTAACCGCCTCACCCGTGTACTGCGGCGCGGAGACCCCGGCCTTTAGGCCTGGGGAGGAGCGCCGCCTTGACTACTCTCGTGTGGTATAATCTCCTCAGAACCTTGACAAGCAAGAGTTCAGGAGGTTCTGCCAGCGAATCGCCTGGCAGGTAAAACTCTTGGC
>PSLB01000064.1:0-11899 GCA_040289385.1 Armatimonadota bacterium | reverse complement strand
GGGCCAAGCGGCTTCCCGCCGTTGAAAGCAATGGGAGAGAGCGCTTGCTTCACTCGCTGTGCGGCATCGAGCGTTGCCAGCAAGTCAGCATCGGTTTCTATGAGGATCGTAACCGTTCGCTGAATTTCCATCCCTTTCGCATTATACAACATGATGATGGAAGGGATCAAGCGCCGCCTCATCCCCAGGGCTCAATCCCGGGGCTCCCGGCGGCGTGTCCAGGAGGTGGAGCAAATTCGCCGATAAAGCTCAGCACTCCTTGAGGGTACTCGTCGACAAAGATGGGGTCTAAGAAGTAGCCGTTTAGGAACTGGTGCCACAGTAAGGTGACCGCATAGTCTTGGGGGTTATCGGTGGCAGGTTGCTGAGGGCCGAGATTGACCACGATCCCGATTGGCAATCGGGTATATCGAGATCGCGGAGGGTGCACACGGCGGATGCGTGCCCTAACAGCAGGTGATGTCCCACACGGCTGGCAGCACCGATATCGCGCATTCCGGGCGCGTGCTGACCCAGTCTGATACGCGGCGGTCGCCGCACCCCCAGAAACGCCTTCAGAAACTGCATAGCGGGTATAATACTCTCTCGGTAATCAGGAGGAGAACACTGTGGGCAAACATTTTATCTACTTGGCGATTATCGTCGTGCTGGCAGGGCTTTCTGCCTACGGCATCTTCGGTTGGAACGAGCCGATCCGTCAAGGACTGGATGTCAAAGGCGGGATTCGGATGACCCTGCGGGCGCAGGTGGAGAAGCTGACTCCAGAAGAGCAAAAACGCTGGAGCCCCGAACAAATGCGTCTGCTGGTCGACATTCTCCAAAAGCGAATCGATATCTTAGGCGTGATTGAACCGACCATCTATGTGAAGGGAGATACCGAACTCGTTATCGAGTTGCCGGGCTTTACGAACGAAGAAGAGGCGCGCGACCTTCTGCAGACGACCGCACGCCTTGAGTTCCGTTACCTCAAAGATGTACGCTCCGAAAAGAACCCGCTGGCACGCTACGAACTCGTCATCGATAAAGACGAACGCGGGGAAGAAGTGGTGCGCTTTCGCGATTTAAATGACCCGAAAGAGCCCGGACGCCTTATCAAAGAGGGCACCGAAGAGTATCAGCGAATCATCCAAAATAGCCCGTTGATTGTTTCTGGCGATGAACTGGAGCGCGCTGAGGTGACCCAGCAGGCTTTTAGCCCACAGGTGCTGCTCGTGTTCAACAAGGAAGGGCAAGACAAGTTTGCTCGTGCCTCGACGCTCTACCTGAAGGAGCATATCGCGATTGTACTGGACGAGAAGATTATATCCGCACCTGTGATTCAATCGCCGAACCTGCGCGAGCCGGTCATTCAAGGCAACTTTACCTTGCGCGAGGCGACTCGCTTGCGTGACCTGCTAAACGCAGGGGCACTCCCGGTGAGCCTCAACGTGGAGTCGATCAACCGTGTGGAAGCCACGCTGGGTGAGCGTGCCTGGGAGCGAATTATGCAGGCAGGCGCTGTGGGGGTGCTGGGCATTATGATCTTTATGGCCGCCTACTATCTTTTGCCCGGCTTCATCGCTGTGATTGCCTTATCGCTTTACATCCTCTTTGCGGTCGCCATTTTCAAGGCGGTTGGCGTAACCTTCTCGCTTCCTGCGATCGCAGGGTTCGTCCTCTCGACGGGAATGGCGGTCGACGCGAACATCTTAGTCTTCGAACGGCTTAAGGAGGAGTTGCGCTTGGGCAAGACCCTACTTGCCGCCATCGATGCAGGCTTTAAGCGTGCTTTTACAGCAATCTTCGACTCCAACATCACCACACTTATCACTTGTCTCATTTTGTATTACTACGGCACGGGACCGGTGCAAGGGTACGCCACTACACTGGCGATCGGTGTGATGGTGAGCTTCTTCACGGCGATTACCTGTACCCGTACTCTGCTCTATGTACTGGTAGGGCTTGAGATTCATCCGTCCCCGAAGTGGTTTGGGCTGGCACGGCAGATTGGGGTGGAACTCAGCGAGGGTCTGGGGCGTGCCAAGGATCGCTTCGACTTTGTGAGTTGGCGCGGTCTGTATTACACCGTCAGCACAGTGTTAATTGCGATTGGGTTGGTCTTCTGGCTGGGGCTGGGAGGACTGAAGCCTGGAATCGACTTTGCAGGTGGGAGCGAGATGATCCTACAAAAACCTCTACCCCCAAATGCTCCTCCCAATACCCCACTCGAGCCAATTCAAGCGACTCTTGCGGAAGTGGTTGCGCTCTTGCAGAAGGCAGGCTTTGAGAAGGTAGGGGCGCAGTTTGCAGAGGGCAAGCGTCAGCTGATTGTGCATGTCGCCGAGGACAGCGAGGTGAGCAAAGCCCAAATCCTAAACGCCCTCAAACCGCTGGGCGACCTACAAGATGTGAGCTTTTCCCGTATCAGCCCGCGTGTGCGTGCGGAGACCGTCCAGCGCGCCTTTATGGCGGTCATCCTCTCGTTGGTCGCTATCTTGCTTTACATTGCCCTCCGCTTCTCCATCGAGGGGGGCTGGAGCGGGTTCAAATTCGGGCTTGCGGCGACTATTGCGCTGGCAAACGATGTGCTGTTCACCGTCGGTGCCATGGCGGTGCTGGGCTACACGCTTGGATGGGAGGTGAACGCTCTCTTCTTAACCGCACTTCTGACCCTCATCGGGTTCTCCGTACACGACACAATTATTGCCTATGACCGCATCCGTGAGAACTTGCGCCATCGAGCGCGCGGGGAGACCCTGGCGCAGATTGTTAACCGTAGCCTTAATCAGACCTTAGCACGCTCCATCAATACCAGCCTAACCGTTGTGATTGTGCTGTTGGCGCTGTGGGCTCTCGGCTCTGTGACGCACGATCTGCGCACTTTTTATGTCGCGATGACGATCGGTGTGATTGTGGGAACCTATTCCTCGATCTTCTTGGCCAGTCAGATTATGGTAAGCTGGCAGGGCGCCGCCGAACGCATGCGCGAGCGACAACTGGCTGCTGCAAAAGCGACTGCCGTGCAGGCAAAGTCTACGCCCGCTTCGTCTGCCTCTGGCGGATCATCTGATACGGGCGACACTGCAAGCGCCCCTAAAAAGAAGGTTCGCACTGCCCATGTGGGTAAGCGCAAGCGACGCTACTGAACAAACGGGGGCACATCGCCCCCTCCATTACACACTGGCGCCGCGCTGGCGCAGGCGACGCTTGCTCTCGTAGCAGTAGCGGGTGTCTGGAAAAAGCTTCTCGGGATTGAGTGTGTCGTTCGGGTTGAAGACCGCTTTCACCCGTTTCATGGTATCTAAGTCGGCTTGGCTAAACATCTGTCGCATGAGGGCACACTTCTCCACACCGATTCCATGTTCGCCTGTGAGGCTACCGCCCTCGCGCAGGCAGAGCGAGAGAATCGCGTCGCCCGCTTCCACCACGCGCGCCACCTGATCGGGATCCGAGTCGTCGAACAAAAGCACAGGGTGGAGGTTGCCGTCGCCTGCATGGAACACATTCGCCAGCTGAAGCCCGTATTGTTGAGCAATCTGTCTGGCTTCTCGTAGCACATGGGGCAGTTTGGAGCGGGGGATCACTCCATCCTGCGTCACACAGGAAGGTGCGAGGCGTCCCAGCGCGCCGATCGCCTTCTTGCGAGCGTTCCAGAGACGGGCGCGCTCGGTAGGGGTCTGCGCACGACGCACCTCGTGGGCGCGATGACGGGCGCAGATCGATAGCACAGCCGCCTCCTCGTCGGGTAGTTCCGCCTCCAGTCCATCCAACTCGATGAGGAGCACCGCTTCGGCGTCCAACGGAAAGCCGTACTGAAACGCCGACTCTACCGCTTGCAGGGTCAGCGCGTCCATCAGCTCCAGCGCAGCGGGAATTATGCCCGAGGCGATAATCTCTGAGACTGTCTGGCTGGCGTCTTCGAGGGTTTCGAAGACTGCCAGCAGTGTGCACCAGCTTTGCGGGTTAGGCGTGAGGCGCACCACTGCCTCCGTTACAAAAAGGAGTGTGCCCTCGCTCCCCACGACAAGCCCCACCAGATCGTAGCCGTAGGGTTCGTCGTCCTCACCCCCCAGCTCCACCACCTCCCCATCGGGGAGTACGCCTTGAACCCCCGTGACATGGTTGACCGTTACTCCGTACTTGAGCGTGTGCGGTCCGCCTGAGTTCTCGGCGATGTTCCCCCCCAGTGTGCAGGCGCCTTGTGAGGAGGGGTCGGGCGCAAAGTGGAGCTGGGCGTGGGCAACGGCTTTGCTAAGATGCAAGTTTACTGCCCCTGCCTGCGCGCGCAGGCTTCGGTTGCGCGTGTCCACCCACAAAATGCGGTTCATCCGACTGGTCGCCACCACCATCCCGCCGTTCACCGCCAACGCCCCGCCCGAAAGCCCCGTACCTGCCCCACGCGGGATAACAGGAACCCCCACCCGACAGGCGTAGCGCATAATCTCTGCCACTTGAGCCGTCTCGGTAGGGAGCACCACCACGGTCGGTAAGGCTTTCTCGATAGTATAGGCATCACAATCGTAGGCGGCTAACGCAACGGAGTCGGTCAACACCCCTTCGGTGCCGACGATGCGTGCGAGGTCTTGTGCCAAGCGCTGCGCGTGCATATAGACTCATTTCGTGGGAGCGGTTCGTGGTTCCTACTTTTTAGCCCATGCGTAGATTGAAGGGGCAACGATTTGTCGAATCGGTTTCCAGCAGACAAAACTCAATATCGATGGGGGCAACCGTTTGGCGAACTTTGATCTGAGATATCTCTCAGTAATTTGGTGGATCTCCCTAAAGTAAGGAGCCATGAGCTGATGTAACTCGCGTTCGGTAAATCCTGCGTGCGCCCCAAATTCGTTGCGAAACTTACCGCGTAGCCGATATTTCCATTCGACCCAGTTCCAGCGTATCCAGTAGTGAAGAACGAGAGTCGATATACCATAAGAGACGCGAGCGATTAGGGGTTCCGACAAAGATCCCACCTTCTCGGCGAAGCACTCTTGAGAGTTCTGCAAGACTTTGCTCTGGCGCGGGTACATGTTCAATTACATGGTAATACAAGATTGCGTCAAATGTATCATTTTTGAATGGTATGTCTAAAACACTGGCTTTGATAAGTTGCCAGTTGGAGCCTGAGGCTCCTTCTAATTGGGGTTCGAGGTTTATATCGAAGCCGACAACGAATCGGGAGTTGTCTTCAGCCAAAGAGCGAACCTCCGCCCCTTTACCTCCGCATCCTGCAACGAGTATTGTCCGAGCGGATGGTACATGCTCTTCAATCAGTTGAGTAAACATTTGTATCCCAAAGTGGATCTGAAGCATACGGTATTATACCGTGACATTAGAACCTGAGAAGTATTTATCTGGATGAGCCACTGTGATCTTGGGACACCCTTCGGTGCAGGGCTTCTACATAGTGGATCCATCCGAAATGCGGTTCAAAGTCGAGCGTGTTGCGAAACTGTGAGGGGTGTCCATTCCATTCGGAGAAATTAGAAACGCATTCAATCGCATCTCGGTCCACCAACGAGATTGGGAAGCCTTTAGCGCGTTTTGCATAGGCAAGAATTTTTATCTTCTCTGGGTCAAACCCCATCAACACCGCGCAAGTCGTATCCACTGCGAGCGGATCGTATCCTGCCACGTAGATCCCAGACGGCTTTGCCTTGGGAGCAAGGGGACCGTTGCCCTCCCCTCCTATAATTCCGTCCACAATGCCGAGGAACTTGCGCTGCGGCTCTTGTTGAAGTTGCCCCTGCTTATTCGCGTAGCTCCAGATTTTTAACACATCATAGACGGTTCTCCAGATGGTATCGTTGCCGTACCAGTTGCCCGAGCGGATGGCGTTGCGGTTCGTGTCGCACATAGCTACCCATCTTGCGTAGAAAAGAGCCCACAACGGAACCAGCTACTCCTGTACGCCTGACAGCTTTTTTCACGATAGCGACGAGCCGTTGCTCGGCTTTTCGCTTTTGTTATACCCGTCGAATGACAAACGGGGCTTTACCTTGCGAAGTGCGCTCCAAGTCGTCTCCCAGCTCAATCTCCACACGCATCGTGGAAGGGATTTTGAGAGCGGCATTTTGCAGAATAGTTTGCCGATCTTGCTCGTTGAACTCCGGAGTCGGAATTACCCGAATACGCACATAATCAGGTGCCTCCTGAATCACCTGCATGCGTACGACATGCTCTACATCGCGGGGAATGTGATCGATGCCTGTAAGGTGGGTTCCGTCGGGTGCGATGAGAATGTCATCTGTACGCCCCAAGATACCCGCAAAGGGCTCCACTCCAAAGCAGATAGCTTCCAGATGTTCCGGTCTCAGCCGCTGTGGAAATCGAACATAATCACCCGTACGGTAGCGCACCAAAGGCATGGTTAGGTTCCACAGGTTTGTGCCCACGATCTCATACAAGGCGCCTTGCTCGTCCTCCTGCACAAAGAGCAGTTCGTTCCATGAGTAGCCGGGTAGGAAAAAATATGCTCCTTGCTTGGGGCTGTAAGCGAAGTTGACGCGCTCTGCCTGCCCGTAGTAGTCGATGAGCTGTGCATGCAACGCCTGCCGAACCAACTGGTGAGAATGAGAGCCCAGCATTTCTGAGGAGGTGATTACGAGAGGGATTTTGAGACTGAGGTCGTGCGCAACCATCAGACGACAAAGCTGATCTAACGAGGTGGGATAAGCCCAGAGGCAATCAGGCTGAAACCCTTGGAGGGCTTCGTAGTACGCAAAGAGAGTTTGGGTATTGAGATGATTGGACGACATCACCATGCGTTTTCCCGCCGCATCGAAGCGCCAGAAGGGCGGTCGCATATCGTCAGGGGGTTTGATATTCTCGCCGCGTAAAACCGCAACTTTACAGGTACGAGGGTTAAGCCCTGCTTGCTCGTAAAGCCAATCCAGTGCGGCTTGCTCGACCGCCACGGAAGCGTAGGAGCGAAATAGTTTGAGCGGGAGCCCCGTCGTTCCGCTGGTGCTGGCAGGTATGGTCAACCAGACAGGAGCCGCTAAAAGTGCCTGAGGATTTTGTCGGACTGCGTCTTTGCCCAAAAAGGGCCACGCCTCCAGCTCGGTTGTTCTACCGACCTGGCGCCCATAGGTTGTCTTTCGGGCGCGTGCAAGAACCTGTGCCAAGCGCATCTGGGCAAAAGCTTTGCGCTCTTCTAAGCCCGCGTGCGTGAGCTGTCGAAAAACCCGCAGTGCGGGAAGGTAGTAGAAATGCATTCGACGCACGAGCGCGTCACCCAGCGAAGTACGCTTGACCTGTGCCTGGAATTGCTTGATGAGTGATGGAAGCCTCTTCGTTCCAGCGGAGCCATCCTGCATGAACACCATTATACCTGATGCGCTTCGTGTTGTGTAGAGAGAACATAGAGAGTATGGTATAATAGTACGCGATGCGAGTGCTTCTAATAGGCCCAGGCGTTGATGTCCCTGGAGGGATTGCCAGCCTTTTGCGTCTCTTGATACAATACCCTCCAAGCGGGGTTCAGTATCACTTAGTTAGCACAATGTCTGCTAAAACTTCGATCGCCCACTTGCGCGGTATTAATCCACAATATTTTTTTGGCATTTTCAAAAATGCAGGATGCTTTTTGAAATCACTGATTGGTTTGTCGCACTTGCTAAAGCGTGAGCGTTTTGATATAGCCCATATTCACTTTGCGTCGTGGGGCAGCACACTACGCAAATCATTGGCAGCGCACACATTGAGGCGACATCATATCCCCGTTGTCATACATTATCACAGCAGTGCCGATTATTTTCGATATTTTTACATGCGAATTCCAAAATACTTAAGAGGGTGGGTAGATGGTTTTTTGAATGAATCAAATGCACTAATTGTATTGTCAAATCAAATGTATCATTCCTATCGAGAGATGTGCAGATCCAAAATATCGATTTTTGCGTTACCGAATCCAGTGTCCCTTCCAGATCGGGTTCCAGGCAGAGACTTTTCTGGTACACTGCGACTGATTTTCTTAGGGCGTCTTGGCTCGCATAAAGGTCCGGATCGGGTTCTCAAAGCGGTATCTACTCTGCCGGAGGCTCAGCGAAATCGGATAGAGGTTTGGCTTGCAGGAGATGGCGAGGTAGAACAGACACGCCGGTTAGCTCAGGCTCTGGGTCTCGAACAGCAGGTTCAAGTATCGGGTTGGCTCGATCCATCTACCCGTGACCAATGGCTTCAGATGGGGCATGTAATGATATTGCCGAGCCGTATGGAGGGAATTCCTATGGCGATCTTGGAAGGAATGGCGTGGGGGCTTCCCGTGATTACAACACCAGTGGGGGGTATTCCTGAGGTGGTAGCTGATGGACAAGAGGGCTTTCTTGTCCCCTCAGACGATGTTGGAGCCATTAGTCAGGCAATTCAGCGTTTTTTGGAGGATCCTACCCTGATTCAAAAGATGGGACACCAAGCACGTCAGCGCGCCGAGAATTTCTCTATTGAACGCTACCGCGACAAGCTCAAAGAGATCTACCTAACTGTTCTCGAATCTGTCGGAACAGATATGCAATCGTCTGCGCGCCTGTAAGAATCCTGTCAGGAATCGGGTAATATAGAGGTGCGCATGTGGAATAACCGAAACGGGTGGAACGCCTATGAGAATCTGGATTGCTTTGGGCTTATTGGGGGCAGGTATTTTGGGTTGGAGCCAGCAAAGTGCTTCTCTTGACTTTTTTGCCGACGCTGGAGGTTGTGAGCTCGACTTCGATAAAGACGGGCTTGCCGACGGGATATGGAAATTCACTGAGGGTGAAATAGACCCTTCTGCTGTTTCGTTAAGTTTGGATGACATGGTGAAGTTTGCAGGTAACGCCAGCCAGCGAGTGATTCTGGCGAAACAATACGGACCTGGTGGGAGATTTGTCATCCATAAGGGCATTAACTTTTCTGCTTCATTGACCCCGACAGTGGGTGAACCCCTGCGCGTGACGCTGGCGCTGCGTGCCGAAGGGTTCCAGAATGCTGAGTACCGCATCAGACTTATAACTGGCTCCAGAACCGTTACCGTTCAGCCCTACACAAATAGAGATACGGGGGGATGGCAGGTCTACTCGGTGGTTGCACCAGTGGAGTTAAATAATTCTGGACAACCTTTCTTCTCAATCTACATCGATATTTCTGCAGGCGATGGAATAGCTAAAGGACGCCTCTGGGTGGATGAAATCAGGGCGTTGTCTAACCGTACTGTATCACGCCCTTCGCAGTTAACTAATAGATTAAAGTTATGTCTCAATTATCTCTATCGAAGTGATTTCTATTCCTATTTTGAACATCCCTTTTTATGCGTTGTGGGGTTTGATCGTGCTGCTCAAGTGTTAACGAGGCACTTCCCCGACGTAATATGCGCGCCCTATGTCTACTTTTCCTCAACCTTGCCACCGCGATTTTATCGCCATAACGCCGATCTCTACAATTATGACGATGTGGATAATAACCATCCAGACTGGTTTTTGTTGGATCGTGACGGTAATCGTATTCTACTTGATGACTATTACTACATAGATATTGGGCGTCCTGAGGTTTGTGAGCGTGCTTGGCAAAGTCTGCGCGACTTTATGGGAAGAAACGGACGAGCACGGTACCTCTTTTTAGATAATGTGGACATGCTTGTGGGACCAGGCCACTTTGCTGTCCCTCGTAACTATAACACAAATGATGAATGGGTACGAGCTGTCGTTGGGTGGTTTGAGTATGTAGGCAGGCGATTGCAGGGGGAGTTTGGTACGACTTTCATTCCTAATGTGGCGTGGGCTCCCGGTTTCTGGCTGCGTGGGATCTCTGGGAATCCAGACGCCCCCGGTGTAGCCACTTTGCCTTATATTGGGGGGTTTTTGCTGGAGCACTTTCCTACGCATGCAAGAAGTAATGGAACAACCTATATCGGACCTTATGGGAGCGCCTCTGGTACATCAGGACCACAGACGTGGAATCGGAGACTGTTGCGCGACTCAATTCGGCTCGTTACGGAAAACCCCGACAAAGTTGCTATTTTGATTCCGACTTTATGGGTAGGACGAGATGATAGCACCCAGAAAATGCGCTTCGCGATCGCCATGTGCTTGATTGTTCAGCACGAAAACACCTACATCCAGTTAGATCCTCGGCACCAACAAGACCAATATCCCTCTGGGTATTTGCCGCCGGAGCTTTTTATCCCGCTTGGCGTTCCTGCTGGTAACTTTCGCATTCAGGATGGCGACATCATCGTCGGAGGGCTATTCATTCGCGAGTACCAAAACGGCATTGTGCTGGTGAACCCGCGCTCTGACCGAGACTTTACCTTCACTGTCCCACGCGACTTGTATGACTGGGATCGCAATCTGATAAAGGCAGGCACACGGCTCACCATCCCGCGCCAAACAGGCATGGTGCTATGGTCGGCGCCCGAAATTACTGTTTCCCTTTCCCCAACCAATACAGAGGTACTGCCAAGTCAAACAGTGCAGTTTACGGTAACCTACCGCAACACGGGTACTGCACCAGGCACCAATGTGCGGATTGCGGTTCCTTTGCCTGACGGGATGACGCTCGTTGGCTCTAATCCCACTGCCACCGTGGAGAACGGGCAGGTTGTGTGGATTGTGCCAAACATTCCTGTGAACGGCACAGGCACTCTACGCTTCACCGTGCGAGTTCAATGAGGCTCAAAGTAGTGGAGGTGATTCCAGCATTTACGATTGGAGGTGCAGAGTGGATGGCATCCATGCTCGCCTCCAATCTTCCTCGGGATCGTTTCGAACCATATGTAATCAGCCTGTACGAGGCAAAGGGCTCTCCGATGGAATCTCTACTGAACCAAGCCTGTGTTCCTATCATCTATCTGAATAAGCGACCTGGTTTTGATGGACGCGTTTATTTTCGCTTGGCAATGGTTCTGCGTGCCCTAAAGCCTGATCTTGTACATACTCATCAAACGGTAGGGCGCTATGTCTATCCTGTTTGCTGGTCTCTTAGGGTATCACCGATAGTCCATACGATTCACAGCGTGGCGCACAAGGAGCTTCGTTCTGCTTTTTGGAGACGGTTTCAGATGCTTGCTTATCGCTACGGTAGGGTGCACCCTGTTGCAATTGCAGAGGAAGTATCTCAAACCTTTAAAGCGGTATATGGACGCACTCCGCTGGCACAGATTCCTAACGGTATTCCTGTAGAGCGCTTCTGTCTGTCCGCACAAGACCGGGTGCACTGGCGTGCAGAGAACACGATCTCTCCAGAGTCCTGTGTTTTTGTCTGCGTTGCTGGTCTGCGCCCAGAGAAAAATCATTCACTTCTTATTGATTCTTTTGCAAGAGTTGTTGCGTCGTGCCCACAAGCGCTTTTATTGTTGGTTGGCGCACCCGATAGAGAGCACCCAGAACTCGCACACGCAATTGGTCGTCAGGTCGAGCAAAGCGGATTAGGCAATTATGTGCGTTTCTTGGGCGCACGCAGTGATATTCCTGAGATATTGAATGCCTCCGATGTTTTTGTGTTAAGCTCGTGTTATGAAGGCAATCCACTCTCTGTGATGGAAGCGATGGCTGCAGGACTGCCTGTGGTCGCAACAGCTGTGGGAGGCGTTCCCGAGCTTGTGGAAGATACCCAATCGGGCATCCTTGTCCCTCCAGGGGATGCCTCTGCCCTAACAGAGGTGATGCTCAGGCTTTGTAATGACCCTTGCCTGCGGCTATCGATGGGAGAGCATGCACGTCGCACGGCCAGAGAGCGGTTCGATGTTTCAGCAATGGCGAAAGCTTACGAGAAACTTTATACCGATCTGATTTCGTATAGGCTTAGCAGAAATAGTAGCTAATTGTTCTCTTCGTGAACTAACTTGTCTTTGTTCTGCTTGCATGTGTTGTCATCGGTTGACGGCGGCGCGGAGACCCCGGCCTTTAGGCCTGGGGAGGAGCACCGCCTTGACTACTCTCGGGTGGTA
>PSLB01000063.1:0-11912 GCA_040289385.1 Armatimonadota bacterium | reverse complement strand
TGGACGGGCTTTGGTAATCGTCTTACAAGCGCTCGCCCAACACCCCGTCTTTGAGGCGCTTATGGAATCCGTGGCGCGCCAGCTCTCGCTCCCGATATCCGCCGTCATGACCCCGTTTGCCCTGTCCGATGCCGACGAGCTGCGGAGCTTGTTTACGGCGGCGGGCTTCCAGAAGGTGGCCATTCACCCCGAATCGACCGTGGTGCGGTTTCCCGAACCGGAGCGCTTCGTGCCGCTTGCCGTAACCAGTTCGGCGGCGGCGGTGCCCGCCTTTGCCCAACTAGATGCCCCGGCGCGGGCCGCACTTCTCGAGACGGTGCGCGCAGAAACTGAGCCAACCATCCGTCGGTACCGTGACGCCGACGTCGTTACCTTTCCGATGTTTGCACACGTTGCGGTGGCCACCTGACGGCGCGTGGCGCTGGGTCGCTAATCAATTCCATTTCACTCACCCACCGGCACCCGGCGCTGCGTGCTTTTGTAGGTGTAGGTAAGCCCGAGCAGGTCGAACATCAATCGATCCCCATCACGCAGGTCATCCACAGGACGGCGTGTCGGGGGTGGTAGGGCTTGCCCATCCTTTTTGTGCCCCCGAGTCACGCCAGCGGTGTTTTGCCAGGTTGGGGCACAGGATCTACTGCCATCGGACCGAACTGGAAGTTTTGCGCTCGCTCCAGATAGCTTTCTTTGGAGTTGAGCGCCTGCTCCCAAGTGACCTCTTTGCCTGTATATGCGCTCATACGCCCCATGATCGCACTCAGTGTGCTTTCGGTCACGGCGCGCGTTTCATTGAGCGGCTCGCTTTTGCGAATACTCTGGATGAGATGCACATGCTCCTGCAGATAGGGGTTGCGCTTCTCTCCCGCGTAGCGCCACTCCGATTCTGCAAAGATGGTCCCGCTGGGGTCAGCAGACCCTTTGGTGCCGACCACCCATTCGCCAATTCGGTTGGCACACCCATCGATTTGGCGACACATGCTGATCACACGCACCCCTTCTGGATACTCGTACTCCACGGTGAAGTGGTCGTAGATGTGTCCGTACACGGGTTCGGTGCGTACTTGGCGTCCGCCCAGCCCCATCGCCTTAATCGGGTGCGCCTGCAAGACCCAGTTGATGACATCGATATTGTGGACATGCTGTTCCACGATGTGGTCGCCTGAGAGCCAGGTGAAGTAGAGCCAGTTGCGGAGTTGCCATTCGGCGTCTGTCCAGCCCGGCTGGCGCTCGACATGCCACAAGCCTCCTTGGTTCCAGTAGCAATATCCCGCAACGATTTTGCCAATCGCTCCTGCGTGGAGGCGTCGGATGGTCTCGCGATAGGCAAAGTCGTGGCGACGCTGTGTACCCGCCACCACAGAGAGACGCTTCTGGGTGGCGACCTCACCCATCTGGAACATCAAGCGTACCCCTGCTGGACACACCGCTACAGGCTTTTCCATAAACACGTGCTTGCCCGCTTCTACGGCTGCCTGAAAATGGATCGGACGGAATGCGGGGGGCGTCGCTAAAATTACGATGTCGACCCCGCTGGCAATCACGCCTTTGTAGGCGTCGATGCCTGTGAAACAGCGGTCGTTGGAGACATTGAACATTTCCTTGCCCAAAGGCTCCAATAGCCCCTTACAGGCTTCAAGGCGATCAGGAAAGATGTCGCCCAGCGCGTAGATCTCCACGCCTTTGTCGGCAAAGACAGCATCGCGTGCGGCGCCACTGCCCCGCCCTCCACAGCCAATCAGCCCGACACGCAGGCGATCCGAACCCTGCGCATGGACATAGGCATGCAAGGGGAGCCCTGTCGCCATCCCACCGATTACCGCTCCTGCCGATAGCTTCAGAAAGTCGCGTCGGCTAATGCACGTCAATTCGCTCATCGCTGTTGCCCTCCGTACTATATTTTATCCGTATTTTATCCGTCGCATGAGGCAACTCCTGCTAACCAGAGAGCGCACAAGGGGCTAAAATCTAGGCGAATTGGCAGATCTTTCCAACCCAGAGGGTGGCCATCACTTGCAATTTCGAGCGCGATTGGGCTATAATTAATATAGCCTGCTCACAGGCAGAATCTTTGCTGAAGGAGGCTCAAACGATGCGCAAAGCGGCATGGATTGTGCTGATGATGGTGGCAGTGGCTGTTGCGACTGCCCAGACGATTACCGGCGTATCGGGATTTGGCGCGGCAGGACCCGCCGACTCGACCCGCCCCGACTCGTTCTTTGCAATCTCTATCGCCCAGTACAGTTACCGCGACCAAACCCGCACGGTAGGCGGCATGTTCCTGACCCACTACGACGGAGCCCAGTTCCACAAACTGGCTCTCACACAGGTTACCGAATTCACTGCCAATGTGGAGAATGGAACTGCCACCTTCTCCGGACGGGGTTATTATGTGACCTTTACACGCAATGGTGGTTATACGCGGACGGCAGGTACTATCGTCGCCAGTGTGAGCGACAACGACCCCGACACCCTCGAGGTGGCGTTCTATCCGGCGGGCTCCCAAGAACCTACCTTTACCTACTCAGGTGAGGTCAAGCAGGGGGATATCCGCGTCTACTCACGAAGCCGTTCGCGCTAAATGCCATATGTAGGTGCAGGGGCGTAAGCGCCCTGCACCTATTTATTTTTTAAGCCCCAAAGCCGACAGCCACACGGTGCTACTCGGCGACCCATGTGGGGGTGCTTACTAAGAAACGCATTCGTGCTAAGGGCTCCTTGACCGTCTCGGCGAGTGAACGTCCTGTAGCGTTTGTAATCTGCTCTTTGCTCCAGATTCGGAAGTAGCCGAGTGCCCCGCGCGCTAAAGGGGCTGCGGTCGTAACCCGGTAGGTACGGCTCGGTTCCAGTTTCGAGCCCATAATTGCGGCAGACACTACGCGCTTGCCCACAGGCGCTTTCGGGTCGAAGCGTACCTCCATCCCCGCCAGCTGGAGAAAAGCGTTATTTTTCTGTGGGTAGAGCTCCAGAGCGCGCTCCAACGCTTGCAGAATCTGCTCCCCACGAAGCTCCAGTATCACCACCTCATCGTCGGGATAAAGGAGAGCTTTGAGCAGATCCTGCGGTGAACTGTTTCCAGCAGGCAGTTTGAAGCTCTCATCGAAAAACGCCGCGCCGAGCATGGCGATATCGGTGCCTGTGCCGATACGCAGGGCATCCACCAGCGTTTGCGCAATCGGGTTCGGTCGCTCTCCGACATCGCTTAAGTCTAACGCCTGAGGTACATTAATCTGCGCCCACAGGCTCCCCCAAAGCAAGCTCAGTAATCCCATCCAGATCCTTCGCATAGGCACCTCACATTCCTGATGTTTCGACGGGTGTCCGCTTCGTTGCGTTCCACTTTTTTAAATACGCTTCTATGAAGCCATCTATCTCACCGTCGAGAACCGCCTGCACATTGCCCGTCTCGTAGTCGGTGCGGTGATCTTTGACAAGAGTGTAGGGCTGTAAGATATAGGATCGGATTTGGTGCCCCCATTCTGCAGGGATGGTCTCGCCTTTGAGGGCGCGCAGTTTTTGCTCCTCTTGACGACGGTAGTATTCTGCGACACGCGAGGCTAACACCCGCATCGCTATCTCCTTGTTCTGATGTTGCGATCGCTCATTTTGACAGCTGGCAGTGATGCCGGTGGGGAGGTGAATAATGCGCACCGCTGATTCGGTCTTGTTGACATGCTGTCCGCCGTGCCCGCCTGCCCGAA
The DNA here is from genome assembly GCA_040289385.1 of Armatimonadota bacterium. GTDB lineage: Bacteria > Armatimonadota > Fimbriimonadia > Fimbriimonadales > GBS-DC > LDYB01. The sequence continues at coordinate 8,214 of PSLB01000063.1, read as the reverse complement.
AGGTTTCAATCTTTAGCTCTTCAGGTTTCAACACATAATCGCTCTGCTCCACTTGGGGCATAACCTCTACCAGTACGAAGGAGGTATGGCGTCGCTTATTGGCATCGAAGGGAGATATGCGTACCAATCGGTGAACCCCGTGCTCCGATTTGAGCTTGCCGTAGGCATAGTCGCCTTCAATCAGCACACCGACACTGGAATAGCCCGTAACGGTTCCCGGGCTTTCATCTACGATTTCGGTGCGGTAGCCGTGCCGTTGTGCCCATCGAAGATAGATTCGCAGAAGCATCTCTGCCCAGTCGCAGGCTTCGGTTCCACCCGCCCCCGAGTTGATCTCCAAAATGGCACTGTGGCGGTCGTATTCGCCGTTGAGCAGGGTCAGCGGTTCCAACTGCTCTACCTCGCGTTGGAGCATGGCAATGCACTGTGCGATTTCGCGAGCCATCGGCTCGTCATCCTCCATTTGCAGAAGGCTCAGCCACTCGTCGTACTCTTGGGCTTGTGCTTGGAGCCGTTCGATGGGCTCGATCTGATTCCGCAGGCGTGCGATGGTCTGCATCGTTGCCTGAGCATTGGTGGGATCTGCCCAGAACTCGGGCTCTTCGGTCGCACGCTGGAGCCGTTGCAGTTCCGCCCGCATGCGGGCGAGGTCAAAGATGCTCCCCGATCGCGTCCAAGCGTCGGCGAGCCTCCTGTAGGGTGCTACTAAGAGTGCGTAAGTCCTGCATGGCATGAGTATACCTGATTTCGAGGTATACTTCGGGAATAGCATGTGGTACAAAGCGATACCCGACACGCTCCAACCCAGTGAGTTTCGCACAGTCGAAATCGACCAGCAACGAATCCTAATCGGGCGAACCTCCAAAGGCTACTTTGCCGTGCGCGATCTCTGCTCGCATCAGAGACTTCCGCTCTCTGAGGCGGATGGAACCCCTGGTAAAATCGAGCACGATCTGCTTGTTTGTCCTCATCATGGGGCACGCTACGATCCCCACACGGGTCAGGCACGCGGGCTCCCTGCTATCCGCCCCATTCAGACCTATGCCGTAAAGGTGGAGGACGGCTTCGTTTGGGTACAATTAACTTAGCCAAGCGAAATATCCGCAGAGGAGGCAACCGATGGCAGCGACGCAACCCAGTTTGGACGCGAAGGAAATCCGTACGCAGTTCCCGTTTTTCCAGAAACATCCGGAAATGCGGAGCCTCATCTATCTTGACAACGCGGCGACCACACAGAAGCCCTACTCAGTGATTGAGGTGGTCAGCCACTTTTGGGCACATCATAATGCGAATGTGCATCGGGGGTCATACGGGGTCGGATCGAAGGCATCGGAACTCTACGAAGGAGCGCGCGCACGCGTCGCACGCTTCCTGAACGCACGCGAAATGTCCGAAATCATCTTCACACGTGGCACCACAGAAAGCATCAACCTCGTCGCCAACGCTTGGGGAAGAAGCCACCTCAAACCTGGCGATGAGATTATCCTGACCGAGATGGAGCACCATGCGAACCTTATCCCGTGGCTTTGCGTGGCAAAGGAGACGGGAGCCCAAATCGTGGTATGGCCGATTACCGCCGAAGGACGGCTCGAGTTAGAGACCCTCCACTCGCTGCTGACCGAACGCACACGCCTGGTCACCGTAACCCATATCTCCAATGTGCTGGGCACGATTAATCCCGTCGCCGACATCTGTCGGATTGCCCATGAAGCAGGGGCACTCTGCCTCGTGGACGGCGCCCAAAGCGTGGCGCATACGCCCATCGATGTGCAAGCCATCGGCTGCGACTTCTTTGCTTTCTCGGGACATAAAGCCTACGGTCCAACAGGGATCGGTGTGCTGTATGGGCGACGCGAAGTGCTGGAAACGATGCCCCCGTTCATGACGGGGGGAGGGATGATCCGCTCCGTGAGTTGGAGTCATGTCAACTGGGCAGAGATCCCAATGCGGTTTGAGGCAGGCACTCCCCCCATCGGCGAGGCGGTCGGCTTGCATGCCGCTCTCGACTTCATCGACTCGCTGGGGCGCGCCCGCATCGAAGCCTATGAACACGAACTGACCCACTATGCCCTCCAGCGACTGTCAGAGGTGCCCGGACTCAAACTCTACGGACCGCAACCCGACCGCGCAGGCATCTTCGCCTTTACGCTGGAAGATATCCATCCTCACGATATCGCGACAATATTGGACACGCGCGACATCGCCATCCGCTCGGGCATGCACTGTGCCCACCCCCTGGGGGAGCGATTGGGGCAGAAAGCGACCGCACGCGCCAGCCTCGCCGTCTATAATGACACCGACCATATCGACCAACTGATCGACGGACTGCACTATGTAAGGAAGGTCTTCGGCTATGCTTAATGAGCTCTATCGAGAGATTATCTTAGATCACTATCGGCATCCGCGCGGGCGCGGGCATCTCGATCCGCCCAAGATTGTGCAAGAAGGTATGAACCCCCTCTGTGGAGATGAAATCACCCTCGAACTGCGCGTCGATGGGGGGATCGTCGAAGACATCAAGTTTTCGGGTCAGGGCTGTTCGATCAGCCAAGCATCGGCTTCAATGCTGGTGGAGGCAGTTCGGGGGAAGCGTATCGAAGAGGTCGAGTCGCTTATCCAACAGGTGCTGGCAATGCTGCGTGGTGAGACCGAACCGAACGAGTCGCAGATAGGGGAAATTGCCTATCTTGCGGGCGTGCGCCAGTTCCCTGTGCGGGTCAAGTGCGCCACCTTAGCGTGGCATACCCTTGAAGAGGCGCTGCAACAACACGACCTGAAGAAATCGCCCCACCGAACCGACAATCTGGGGTAGCGGGAACCCCGCGCCCCGATCGGGTACACTAAATTAGCGCGGAGGAGAACGCATGAAGAAGATACTGGTAGTAGATGATGAACGGCACATCGTGCGCCTCATCCAGGTTAACCTGGAGCGACACGGCTATCACGTGGTGACCGCACACGACGGGAAGGAAGCCCTCGAAAAGGTCGCCGCCGAAAAGCCCGACCTTGTGGTGCTCGATGTGATGATGCCCTATATGGACGGGTTCGAAGTATTGCGCCACCTGCGGCGAGACCCAGCGACTGCGGAACTGCCCGTGATTATGCTCACCGCGAAAGCACAAGACCAAGATGTGTTTCGTGGATGGCAAGAAGGGGTCGATATGTACCTCACAAAGCCGTTCAACCCGCAGGAGCTCATTACCTTCGTGAAGCGCATCTTCCGTTCCCGCGAGACAGGCGAAGCCGGGGAGAGCCGATATGAACTCTAACAACAGGCCATCGCAGTACTACTACAGTTGGCTGATTGGGGCGGCTGTAATAACCGCCGCCGTCACCGCTTTAGCCCTCTACCGCCGTCTCCAAGCACGCCAAGCCCAACCCGAATATCGCGCAGAGCGTGCCTATCAGCGCGGTATCAAGCAGTTACAAACGGTCGAAGAGCGAATCCCGCGCTGGCTCACCGAACACGCCTAAACTCCTATCCCGTGCGAGTGGACACACTCGCACGCATTCTGAAATAAAATGGCGGTGCGTGTCGTCGTGGGCGCTCAGTGGGGCGATGAAGCCAAAGGCAAAATCGTCGACCTCTTCGCACAGCACGCACGCTATGTGGTGCGCTACGCCGGGGGCAGTAACGCAGGACACACCGTCTGCGTCAACGGGATAACCTATAAGTTCCATTTAGTCCCTTCGGGCATCCTCCATCCCAACTGTATCGCAGTGATTGCCGATGGGGTGGTTGTGGATCTGCGCGCCCTCAAAATCGAACTCGAAACGCTCCGCGAACAAGGCATCGACCTCTCGCGCCTACGAATCGGGCTCGGGGCACATCTGACCCTGCCCTACCATCGCCAACTAGATGAGCTGGACGAAGCCCGACTCGAAGGACGAATCGGGACCACTCGGCGCGGAATCGGACCGACCTACGCAGATAAAACCGCACGCATCGGTCTGCGTGTTGCGGATCTGTTAGACCCCGAACGATTCGCTACACGCTTGCACCGTGTGCTGGAAGTGCGGAATCGTGTCTTGGCGCGCGTCTATCAAGCTCCCACCATCGACGAAAACGCCCTGTGTGAGGAGTTTTTAGCCCACGCCGAGTGGCTCCGCCCGATGGCGAGCGATGTACCTGCCATGCTCATGGAAGCGCTGGAACAAGGGGAACCCATTCTGCTGGAAGGCGCTCAGGGAACCCTCCTCGATTTGGACTATGGCACCTACCCCTATGTCACCTCTTCGCATCCTGTGTCGGCAGGCGCATGCTTGGGGACGGGAATCTCTCCGAACCGCCTGGATCAGATCTGGGGCGTTGCAAAAGCCTACACGACACGGGTGGGGGAAGGACCCTTCCCAACCGAACTCCAAGACGAAATCGGCAACTATATCCGCAATCGAGGACGCGAATACGGCACGACTACAGGGCGTGCCCGACGCGTCGGCTGGCTAGATCTGGTGGCACTGCGCTACGCAACGAAAATCAACGGATTTACCGCTTTAGCCCTGACCCTGTTGGATGTGCTCTCAGGACTGCCTGTGATTAAGGTCTGCACCGCCTATCGCTATCGAGGCGAAACCTATACCCGCTTTCTCGCCGACGGGATCACCTTAGCCGAGTGTGAGCCTGTCTACACCGAACTGCCCGGCTGGGAAACCGATATCAGCACCTGCCGCAAGCGTGCCGACCTGCCCAAAAACGCACAAGCGTATCTCGAATTCATCGAGTCTGCTGTGCAGGTGCCTATTCGGCTCATCTCCGTCGGGCCGAACCGCGAACAAACCATCACAGATTAGTCGTCCACGCCCAGAATCTGCGTGTAGACCACCTGATCGGGATGGACCGCAACCACCCCCCGTGCGCCCAGCTCAGTCGAGCCCGAATGCCGAACAAAACAGATGCCAGGCAGGCGAGTCAACTCCGTCGATTTGCGGAGCGAATCGATGACTCGCTCTGCTTCCTCGCGCGAATTAATCGGGCAATCCACTTCCATCCCGTTGGTCAGTCCGACTAACAAAGTAACGCGTGCCATCGTTGTGCCTCCTGTAGGAATCTAGTTCTGGACAGGCGCACCGATTCCTGCTACTCGATGCGCTCAATTCGGTAGCAAATAGTGCCTTTAGGGGTTTGCACGGTGATTTCGTCACCGACAGCTTTGCCGACGAGGGCTTCTCCGAGTGGTGAGACGAGTGAAATGCGGTTTTGTAGGGGATCGGCTTCGAACGAGCCCACGAGCGTAATTGTGCGCCGATTCCCTTGCGAATCGCATAAGGTCACGAGACTGCCCAGATGCACTACCTCCCCTGCATTATCTGGGCGTGGCACGATCTGCGCGCGCCCCAGCACGGTCTCTAAATCTTTGATTCGCCCTTCCAGCATCGCCTGCTGACGCTTGGCGTCTTGATAGTCGAAGTTCTCGCTCAGATCGCCCAGTGCGCGCGCCTGACGAATGCGCTCGGCAATCTCGCGACGCTTGACCGTCTTCAACTCCTCTAACTCTCTCTTGAGACGCTCGTAGCCTTCGGGCGTGATCAGAATGTCCGACATAGCAATTCAATATACCCCATCCCCCTTCCTCATGGAGCCCCTCCAACCTCTTCGGAATGCACGCTTAGGAGGTATACTTAGCCTACTATATGGCGGCTCTGCTCTACAAGATTGGGTTTATAGGGTTATGTTGCTTAGGCGTGGCTCCTCTATTGGCTCAGTCTGCCCCGCGTTCGGTGGAGGCTATTCCGCGTAGTCCCGACCGAATCACGCTCTATTGGCTGCCTCCGCGAGGTCAATCTCCAGTCGGGTATCAGGTCTACCTCGAAGGGACGAAGGTCGCAGAATTGCCCGCGGAAGCACGCCTTTATGATTTCACAGGGCTCACCCCTGCACGCCCTTACACGCTCGCAGTAGAGGCGGTCTACGCAAATGGAGCGGTTTCTGAGCGTGTCGAGCGCACCGAGCGTCCCTACCGTCTTTTGCCGCCTGAGGCACGCTATCCCATTCTGATTGTGGGCGCGACAGCGTCGGGCGTGGGAGCTGCAATTACCGCAGCGCGCATGGGGGTCAAGGTGGCTCTCATGGAGCCGACCAACCGCGTCGGTGGCATGATCACCAACGGTGTCGCCGTCACCGATGTGCGTCTGCCCAGCCGAATCAACGGCTTATACGAAGAGTTCCGCCAGCGCGTGGAAGCCTACTACAAAGCCCAAGGTGCAGACACTACTAACTATGTCTACCGTAATGGTCTCAACTTTGAGCCGTGGGTTGCTAACATGCTCCTCAAGGAGATGATCTACGCAGAGCCTCATATCGACCTCTATTTCGGAGTGCGTCCCACTCGCGTTATCAAAAAGGGGAACCGTATTCAGGGCGTGGAGTTTATCACTCTGGACGGCACTCGCAAAGGGCGTTTTACCGCCGACATTGTCATCGATGCCACGGCAGAGGGCGATATCGCTGCGTGGGCTGGGGTGCCATACCGAATCGGACGCGAACCGCGCACCCCCGAAGAGCCCCATGCAGGCGTTCTCTACTACGATCGCCTCAACGACCGCTTCCTGCCCGGTAGCACGGGCAAAGGCGACAACCGCATCCCCGGCTATGCGATTCTGATGATTGTGCAAAACTACCCCACCTCGCAAATCAAAGACCCCCCACCCCATTACAATCGACGGGAGTACCTCCTTTCCCCGCCGTGGGAACGTTCATGGGCATACTTGTACGGACGGATCCCCAACAATAAGTTCGAGGTCAATCAACATCCGCACGGCACAACGCTCCAAGAGGTCAACTACCGCTATCCCACCGCCAGCTGGGAGGAGCGCCAACGCATCTACACGATCTACAAAAACCATGTGCTGGGCTACCTGTATTATATCCAGACTGAGTTGGGTCAGCCCAATCTCGGCTTGGCGGAAGACGAGTTTCGCGACAGCGACCACCTCCCCCCAATCCTCTATGTCCGCAAAGCGCGCCGAATCGTGGGGGCAGTCACACTCAAAGAGATGGACATCATTCTGGCGCGCGAGCGTATTCGTCCCGATTCCATCGCCATCGGCGACTACCCGATGGACTCTCACGCTGTGCGCAAGGTCATCGTCCAAGAAGGGCAAGAGGCGTGGTCTCTCGCCCATATGGGAGAAGGGGAGTTCTGGCTGTTTCAGTATACGCCGTGGTACCAAGTGCCTTACGGGGTGATGGTTCCGCAACAAGTGGAGGGCTTGCTGGTCTCCACAGCGGTTTCGTCGACGCATGTGACGCTGGGCACGCTTCGGATGGAGCCTGTGCGCATGAACATGGGGCAAGCAGCGGGTGCTGCGGCGGTGCTCAGTCTGCAGACAGGGATTCCGCTAAGACACTTAGATGTCGCTCAGATTCAGCGTGCCCTCCTGCGGTTCGGGGTCTACCTCTACTGGTTTCCCGATGTGAAGCCCGATACCAAGCATTTTGCAGCCATCCAGTTCATGGCGGCGCGGGGCTACTTCCTCGACGAGTCGTTCGAGCCTGTTAGTCCGCTGACACGAGGCGAGGCGGCGCGCGTGTTATGGAAATTCCTGCGCGAACACCGCACCGACATCCCAGAAGAGCGTTTTCAGGGGCTGGCGTTCACCGATGTGTTGTTCGGCCACAAGTACGCCATACCGATGCAGAACCTCTTCTTGCAGGGTGTGATTGAGCGCAACGAGAATCGCCGTTTCGAGCCAGATGCTCCCATTCGTCGGCGCGATTGGGCACGCTGGCTGGTACGCACCTTAGCCCTCATCGCCCCCCAGCACTGGCGCCCACCAAAGGAGGCACCCTCCCCCTATGTAGATGTGCCATCCGACGATCCCGACCTGCCCTATATTGCTCAACTGGCTCGCCATCGGATTAACGCGCTCCTCTGGGATGGCGTAGATGCGGGTACCCCTGAGGGCATCCGATTCCGTCCCGATGAGCCCATCTCACGCACCGATGCCGCCTTGACCCTTTACCTCGTGTGGTGGAGCGTGCGATAGGAGGTAACGCTCCTATCGTCGCCTAACTTAAAATGGGGTATACTGCGTTATAGGGGGCTTCCCCACGAAAGGAGGTTCGATGATGAGACGCTTATTGTTTGCGGTATCCGCAATATAGCTCGCTGGAAACCGCCACGGGCACACTTGAACATCCTGCGTTCACCCCTGTTGACCCCACCTCTTGGACGCGCCGCCGGGAGCCCCGGGCTTGAGCCCTGGGGAGGAGGC
>PSLB01000062.1:0-12026 GCA_040289385.1 Armatimonadota bacterium | reverse complement strand
GGGGGCCGCTGTCAACCGGCCTATCGTGCCGGCCCGCGCAAGCGGTCTAGGTGCAAGCCCCTAGCTTTAGCTATGGGGTAGTTGACAACGCCCGAAACCCCGCCTCCTGCAGGGGCAACGCTCGAATCGCTGGCGCTGTTGCCCACCCCAGACTGGGCAGGCGGTATCCGTGCCTATTGGACACCAGGCGAACCCGCCGCCCACCAACGACTCCAGAAGTTCCTACAAAACGCTCTCGCCGAGTATGCAGACCAGCGCAACTACCCCGACAGAGAGGGCACCTCGATGCTCTCGCCCTACTTAGCCCACGGCGAGATCACCCCACGCCAGATATGGCACGCCCCACTCCGCGTCTGCGGCGGACAACTCCATCGCGGCGCCGAGTCGTTCCTGCGTGAGGTCGGTTGGCGCGAGTTCACCTACCATGTGCTTGTCCACCATCCTCACACGCTCACCGAGCCCCTACGCCCCGAATTCTGCCAATTCGCTTGGCAACTCGACCTTACCCCCGAAGTGCGCGCATGGCAAAAAGGGCGCACAGGTATCCCGATGGTCGATGCCGGCATGCGCCAACTATGGCACATCGGCTGGATGCATAATCGCGTGCGCATGATCGTCGCCTCATGGCTCACCAAGAATCTCCTCTACCACTGGAAACTCGGCGAACGCTGGTTCTGGGACACCCTCGTCGATGCCGACCCCGCCAGCAATGTGCTGGGCTGGCAAGGGACCGCTGGCTGCGGTGCCGACGCCGCACCCTACTCCCGCATCTTCAACCCCGTAATTCAAGGACGCATTTAGCCAAAAGTCGCGAACGCGTACTGGAGCTGTTCGAACATTTCGCCAAACAAAACCGCTCCTAACCCTTTTCGACGCCCAAAAACACCGTGCACCCAGCAGGAACGCTCCCATCAGAGACGAACTCCCATAACGGGTGATGTACGATGTATTCGATCTGGGAAAAGTTAGACCGCAAAGAGAAAGGCTATCTTGTGGGGATCTATCTGCTATCGTTGGCGTTTGTCGGACTACTGGGATACGGAGTCGGACGCGAGCAGGTGGAGCAAACCTCCGTAGCGACAGCCTCCCCGCAAGCCCCTGCGCCCGAAGTGATCCCACTGGAGCCGAATCCACCCAACCTACCCGAACCCATGCCCCCTGAAGCATCCCACAAACCGCTGACCGTGCATGTAGCAGGCGCCGTGCGCAACCCCGGAGTCTACACATTGCCTCCTAACGCACGCGTGGCAGACGCAATCCAACAGGCTGGCGGCACACGAGCAGACAGCGACACCGACTCGCTAAACCTCGCCGAACCCCTACAAGACGGGCAGCAGATCTATGTGCCCCGCAAACACGACAAACCTGCGAACTCCAGTCTCGTGCAACGGGCATCCGCTTCGAAACCCTCCCCAAAGCGACGCCCATCCCTCGCGTTCCCGCTCGATATCAATCGCGCCACCGCCGATGAGCTGGAGCAACTGCCAGGAATCGGTCCCACGCTGGCACAACGCATCGTCGAGTACCGTCAACAGGTAGGACGATTTCAAAGCGTGGATGACCTGCGCAATGTACGGGGCATTGGTCCCAAGCGATTGGAACAGATTCGCCCCTTAATCGTGGTACGGTGACGTCCTCCCCTCCATCAATTGCGGGGCATCCTTATTCCGGATGCACGCAGGGCTTTGTCCCTGCGCTCCGGTTCGGTGACGTCGTGCCATCCCAAGTGGTATGACACGACCGCGGGCCGCACCACACGGCCACTACTCCCCCTCAAGGTACGGGCTAGTGACCATGGGAGATACCTGTTCATCCCATGATGATCCCCCATGCGCGAGGGGGTCCGTGTATCCCCCCAATGAATTGGGGGGATTACAGCCCCACCTAAACAGGCTCTGTGGGGGAGATATCCTGCCCGCTCCGCCTCCGCAGGCGAGGCGAAGTAGACCCGATTGCTCGGCTTGGGCAGGGCTTGACAATCGGGCGCTTGGTATACCCGACTGATGGCGTTGTCGACAAACCGAGTGCGTTCAAGAGGCGATGGCGCCGACGAGGGAGGTTGCCTACTTGGACGAAACCACCTCCAGCCCCTTATTGGTAAGGGTAACGACCACATCGCCGAGCCGATCCGTTCGGTAGACGCGCACGCGGAACGCCTTCAGAGCCTGCAAAGCCTCCTTGTGCGGATGGCCGTGCGGATTACCCGATCCACACGAGATGATCGCGATCCGAGGGCGCACACGGATCAGAAACTCCGTATCGGTGCCGTTGTGCGAACCGTGATGCGCCACTTTCAGCACCTCCGCCCGCAGATCCGCTCTCTGTTGATACAGTCGGCGACGCAGAGCCCCCTCCATGTCCCCCGTGAAGAGGAAGCGCGCACGCCCCGCCTCAAGACGCAACACGATGCTGTTGTTGTTCGGATCCGATTCGGTTCCCATCAGATAGGGTCTACTGGGCGCAAGCACCTCAATCCGCATGTTCGGCGCAAGCTGAATCGACTCCCCCTTGAGCATCACTCGAAACCTCGGACGCTTGCCCGAGCTCCCTTTCGCCGACTTCACCGCCAACAAATAGTCGCGATACACAGGCGACTCGTACACCAACCCACTGTCCCACACCTCCTCCACAGGAAACGCTTTGAGTACCGCAATCAGTCCGCCAATATGGTCGCTATGAGGGTGCGTGCCAACAACCCAATCGAGTCGGCTTACCCCGTATTGGCGCAGCTTCGCCACCAACACTCTGCCTGCTTGGGGGGGACCGCCGTCAATCAGCATCGTCTTGCCGTTAGGCAACCGAATAAGGGCGCTATCGCCTTGTCCCACATCGAAAAACACCACTTGTAGCGAGCCAGCAGGCGGTGCGGTCGCTGGACTGGGCGGACGCGTGCCTTTTGAAGCGGGTTGACACCCCGTCAAAAGCCCTACAATAAGCAGAAGCCAAGCCAGCGCGAGGGGTCGCATTCCGTGTCCTTAGGTTCCTTTGGCATAAGGGGCGCAAAGGGGGTCGCCCACCACAAGGTCCTTCCACATAATGAACGGGGAGGCGCCCCACAGACTCTCGGCAATCGTACGCCCACGCGTGTAGAGATCAAACATCACATGCGCACGGCAGAGCGCCACCGTGAACGGCTCCGAGACATACCCCTTAACCCCCGTCACCCCCTGAGCAATCAAATCGGCAATCAGCGACTGCCCCTTGTCGGTCGGACGAAAGGTGCGCGCACTGGTGGAAACCGCTGTCTCCGCAATCGAACCCGGACGAAACTGTAGACTGCGATAGCTCATCTTATTGAACTGGTGATCGTTGCTCCCCCACGAGTAGTAGCCCATAATATCGCGCACCACTCCCATGAAGTCCTCGCGCTCATCCAGAATCACTTCGAACCCGCGCTGTTGGAGCAGTTGCGCTGCTTGGCGCATACTCTGATTGACAGCGCGATACCCTCCACCACTCCGCTTTGGGTCGATATCCAGCAGAAACACACCCTTCTCTGGCTTCGCTCGCAAGCTGTTATCGACCAGCCTGCGAATCTGTGAGGTCGTGTAGCCATCCAACCGTGTCGCCAGATAGAACCCAAACCGACGCCGAGAGAACCGCTCCGTCGAGCCGTAATACGGGTTCTGGTGGAAGCGCTCCGGCCCCCGAAGAAACGGAAGCCCTAACGGCGCGCTCATCAGTGCCGAATCGACCGAGAACCCTCCTTCCTGAATCCGTATCGGCACCCCACGACACAGCACCAGATAGTCCACCTTCAGCGCCAGCTTCTTTTGCTCCAGATATGCCATCACGGGCTTCTCAATGGTATCCCGATAGTTTGCTAAGGGCACCTCCTCTTGCGGGACACAATCGATAAAGCAAAGATTCTCTGAGGGCACACCACGCTTCTGCGCATAGTAGCGGGCGATCTCCAACGAGTCGGGGCTACGGCGCGTGGCAATCACCAGCACATTGCTTGCCTTGCTCATTAGGGCACCTCACGGGTAAATCTGGGCTGGGTCTACCAAAACGGGTTCCGTCTCTATCAGTGTGTTCGCTTGAACGCTTCGATAGAAGCATGAACGATGCCCCGTATGGCAGGTAACCCCCACCTGCTCTACATTAATGAGAAGGCAGTCCTGATCGCAGTCCACCAAGATTTCCTGCACGCGCTGCACATGGCCGCTGGTCTCGCCCTTCACCCAGTATTGTTGGCGTGAACGGCTCCAGTAGGTGCAAAGCCCCGTTTCGACGGTACGTCGGATCGCCTCGCGGTTCATATAGGCGACCATCAGCACCTGCCCATCGCTTGCGTCTTGAACAAAGGCAGGCGCTAAGCCGTTCGTATCATACTTGAGCGTGTCGAGCCACTCCATCGCTAATTCACCTGTACCTCTATTTGGGTGGTGTAGGGCTTGCGCTGTCCGTAGGCATCGGCAATTGTGAGGTAAACGGTGTAGGTTCCACGCTTGGGAAACCGCCGACGAATGGCGTTGCCCTCCCCATCCACTTGGCTTGGGTCTCCGCCGAAGCTCCAACGGAAGACGACGGGAAGCGTGCCCGCTTCGCTAACCCCATAGAAGGTCAACTCATCGTTGGCAGCGATCACTATTTTCTGATGATTGCGCGAGCTGAACGCCCCCCCGAACGCGTTCACCACATAGATATATCCCTGAATGGGGGTCTGCTCGCTGAGTGTTCGAACCTCACCCACATAGAAGACCCCCACCGTATCCCCGAAAAAGCCGATTCGGACAATCTGCCCATTTGTCTCCTTGAGTCCAGGAATAGCGCTCAGGGGCATACTGACCGATTGCCAACCTGTCTCGTTGGTGCGTAGGTTGCGGACAGGCAAAAGAAACTCGCCCCACTTGCCGTCGGCGGTCTGGTAGACCACGCGAATCGTATTCATATTCGGTGGTGTGGACTGTGTGGGACCGCCACCCGCTGCCCCTCCAGACAAAGCTCCAGGCCCGCCTCTTGGTCCACGCGGCCCACCAGCCAAATCGTCACCACCGAACCCACTGGGTCCGCGCGGTCCGCCGCCTGTCGCTCCAGTGGTCGTTGTTCCAGGAAACCGAAAAGTAAATCGTATGACCTTGTCAGGCGCATTCAAGTCCGCACGCAAGTCGATTGGACTTCGGAAAATCAGCCAGCCACCTGCAAAGAGTCCGCGCGTGGTCACCTTGAGCGAGCGACTGCCGACGAAGCGGGTCTCCTCGCTGTCCTCTATCGTACCGCTCCCCCACCCCCGCAGGGTGATTCCTGCCGTTTCGGTGGGTTGTCCTTGATAGAGGGCAACATCCGCCCATGCGCTCGCGCACAAGCCCAGCACCACAATCCAGCCAATCTTGATTCGCATCCGTTCGTGCCTCCTTGAGGTGAATTCTACCCGACAGGCGGGGTTCCTGCTAAAACTCGCGTTCGACGGTAAAACGAGCGATCCAGCGTAGGGGGTCCGCATTCTGGTCGAACGCGCGGAGTGCTTCCAAAGCGTCCTGAAGCGATTCGTAGGCGTGTTGACGCGCAGTCTCGATGCCGTAGAGGCGTGGATAGGTCGCCTTCTGACGGGCACGGTCGGAACCGGCAGATTTGCCCAGCCGCTGCGGGGCGCCCACTTCATTAAGCAGATCATCCACAATCTGAAACGCCAGCCCGATGGAACGACTGTAGCGATCCAGGGCTGCCCGCTGTTCTATCGATGCCCCAGCCAGCACCGCCCCTGCCAACACCGACGCCCGAATCAGCGCTCCCGTCTTGCGGGTATGAATATACGCCAGCTTTCCCGCCTCAATTGCCTCGCCTTCCGATAGGATATCCTCCACCTGCCCTCCGACCATCCCATCCAGCCCTACCGCTTCATATAGCAGGCGTAGTACCTCACATACCCGTTCCATCGAGCTTCGCTCTGCTTGATCCACCAGCAAACCAAACGCATGCACCAGCAAGGCGTCGCCTGTCAGAATCGCAATCGCCTCTCCGTACTGCTTCCATACTGTCGGCTTGCCCCGCCTGAATTCGTCATTATCCAGCGCAGGAAGGTCGTCATGCACCAGGCTAAAGGCATGAATCAGCTCGATGGCGCACGCCGTAGGCATCACCTGCTCCATCGTCCCACCCACCGCCTCCGCCGCCGCAATACACAACAGCGGACGCATCCGCTTTCCTGACCCCAGCACCGCATAGCGCATCGCCTCAGGCAAAAGGCGCGGCAACCCATCTATCGGAGGAAGATACGATCCCAGCACCGCTTCAATCTGAGCAAGACGCGCACGCGCATACACCTCGAACGACCCCTCCATACCGCATAGGATACCCCAGCAGGTACAATTGGATTATGCCCATCACGGTACGCGAGGTGCTTGGCATCCTGAACCGAATTGCGCCCCCACAGTGGGCATGCCGCGACGACCCTGTCGGGCTTCAGGTTGGCGATCCTAATCAAGCCGTCGAGCGTGTGCTGGTCGCGTTAGACCCAGACCCGAAAACCGTTACCCACGCCCACTATCGACACTGTCAATTGCTGATTACCCACCATCCCCTCATCTTCCGCCCCCTGCGTACAGTACGCTCCGATGACCCCTTAGGGCAGGCGGTCCAACTCCTCTGCGCCCACCAGATAGCCCATATCGCCGTACATACCAACTGGGATGTTGCGCCGGGGGGCATCAACGACGCACTGGCAAAAGCAGTTGGATTAGAATCGGTGCGTCCGTTCGGTGAGGGCACAGCTGTCCCTCAGTATAAGCTGGTTGTGTTCGTGCCCACAGACTACTTAGATACGGTTCTGGATGCGATGGCGAGTGCCGGCGCAGGGGTTATTGGGCTGTATCGGCGGTGCGCGTTCTACCATCCCGGCACGGGAACCTATGAGCCGATGGAAGGGGCGAACCCGTTTCAAGGCTCGGTCGGACAGCGCGAGCACGTCGACGAGATGCGCCTCGAGATTCTCGTACCCGACGACAAGCTGGAAGGGGTCATCCAAGCCATAGAACATGCCCACCCCTACGAAGAGGTGGCTTACGATGTCTACCCGCTCCGCACCTCCCAAGCGTATGCTCTGGGACGAGTGGGACGGCTCCCGTGCCCGATGCTTGCCAGCGAGCTACGCGACTATCTCGCTGACAAGCTGGGCAACCCCTATGTGCGACTCTACGGAAAACCAAACGGGACTGTGCGCACGCTGGCCGTCGTCGGCGGGGCAGGAGGCGACTCCTTGGCATCTGCCAAAAACGCCTTCGCAGATGCCCTGCTGACAGGTGAGGTGCGCCACCACCATACTTGGGAAGCCTGGGCACGCGATCTCGTGCTTTTCGAAGGAGGGCATGCAGAAACCGAAACGCCTGGCGTGCATGCTCTCGCCGAACGCTTGCACGCCGAATTGGAACCCTACGGCGTCGAAATCTTCACCACAGGAGGCCCCCATGAACCACTACTGCGTGCTGATTGTGGACGATGAGCCAGTCATCCGCATGGACTTACGGGCAATGCTCGAATCGGTGGGGCATACCGTAGTCGGCGAGGCAGATAACGGCGAAACGGCTTTGGCGCTCGCCCGTTCGCTTCAGCCCGATCTCGTGATTGTCGATATCATAATGCCCGGAATGGACGGGATCGAGCTCTCGCGTCGGCTGGCGAAGGAGCGAATTGCTCCCGTATTGATTCTGACCGCCTACAGCGAGCAGGCAATGAAAACCTAACCCACACCCCCTGACAAACGGGTAGACTCTCGACATGCGGTTAGGGATCTTTAAGGACTGGATACAGTGCGTTGGGCAGGTGCTTACCCGACGCGGTGTCGACGAGGCGCTTTTGGAAGAGCTGGAAGAGAGGCTTATCACGGCGGACATGAGTGTTCACGCCGTGGAACAGTTGCTGAACTGCCTACGCGAAGCAGCACGCGCCCAGCGCCTGCGCGAGATGAACGATGTCAAAAACTGCTTGCGCCACATCCTACGCGAGTGGCTCGACGAGCCTGTCCCCCTTACAGAAAGCCAGTCCCCACCGACGGTCTACCTCTTTATCGGGGTCAACGGTGTGGGCAAGACTACCAGCATCGCTAAGGTCGCCTATCGGCTTCAGCAAAACGGTAAGCGCGCCTTGCTCGCTGCAGGCGATACCTTTCGCGCCGCAGCCATCGACCAGCTCCAAATCTGGGCAGACCGCTTAGGTACGGAGCTCATCAAACACAAGGAGGGTGCCGACCCCTCCGCAGTTGTGTTCGATGCGATTCAAGCAGGACGGGCACGCCGATACGACTATGTGCTGGTAGACACTGCAGGACGCCAACACGTCGCAACCCGCCTGATGGAAGAGCTGAAAAAAATCTATCGCGTCACCGAAAAAGCGCTGGAACGCCCCCCTGACGAGGTGCTTTTGGTGCTGGATGCCGTCGCTGGACAAAACGCCATTCGGCAGGCAGAAGAGTTCGCACGCGCCCTCCCCATCAGCGGGATTATTCTGACCAAGTTAGATAGCACCAGTCGCGGTGGAGCCACGCTGACCATCCGCCAACAACTCGGAATTCCGATCAAACTAATCGGCACGGGCGAAAAGGCAGACTGCCTTAAACCGTTCGATCCCGACGCCTTCATCGAAGGGCTTATCGACCTCCCAGAGGACACCCAGTAAAAGCCCCCCCCCTTAAACAGTTCACCCCCCCCCCTTTGTAGGGGGGGTGAACTGCCGGTGTTCGCTTGAGGAGGTAAGACGCTTTACTGTCCAAAGCCTTGTCCTCCGCGGCGGGCACCGATAGATCGGCGTCCGCCCTCAAAGGTGAAAGGCTTGCCGAGCATCTGATCCCACTTCTGGCGTTGGGCAGGAGTAAGCACTTCAAGAATTTTCTTCTCGGTTTCCTCGCGTGCTTGCTCAAGTGCTTGCGGGCCGGGAGAACCGCCCTGCTTGGAGGGCGCACGCATTCTCCGAAATTCCTGTACAATGCCCATAATCTTGGCTTGTTGCTCTTGGGTCAAGCCGACCTCTTGGGCGATCTCAGGATCCATCAGCGCCGTTGGGCCTTGCCATTGCAGTTCCAGTTCACGCAGTCGCTTCTTCTGGGTCTCTGTAAGCACGCTCGTTGGGTCGTTTTTCTGGCGGAGCTCCGCCATGCGCTGGCGACGCTGATCCGGCGGGAGACTGCGCAGCTCCTCCCGTGCCCTACGCATCGCCTGCTGCATCTCATCGATCTTCGCCTTCTGCTGGGCAGTAAGGTTCAACTCCTTCTGAACGTCGGGACGCGCCAGGAGTATGCTCGCCAGCATGCCATGCGCGCGCATGCCTGCTAAACGGGGCGGCTGCTGCCTACCCAAATGTGGGCGCCCCTGCCCCTCACCGTAACGGGGCTGTCCCGGTTGGGCAATCGCAGAAGCCACCAACGCTACTGCCAAGGTGCTCGTCCATATCCATAGGTGTCGCATCGTATCGTACCTCCAGCATCTATAGACGCTCCGATATCCACGATGTTCAGTACCCACCAAAGAAAAAGGCAGATTTTTGTGGGAATCGGCTCCCTGCTTGCAGGAATCGGGAACACTCTGTCGAAAATATCAATCGGGATGGATGCCGTAGAGCGCGCACGAACCGAACTGGTGAACTCACCGTACTTTAACCTATCCAACGCGGGGGTCTTACTGTTAGAGCCAGCCACCCTTCGGATCTACCGCGCCAACACACGCGCTCAGGAGATTCTGGGCTACAACACCGATACCCTCCACCAAATGAGCTTCTATGACCTCTGTATAGAGGAACCTGCCACCATCCAGGCAAAGCTGCGCGCGTATCAACGGAGTTCGAAACCGGGCGACTGCGACGTGCGAGTGGCTTCAGGAGAGTGGCGGATTATAGAGGTTGCTCCAAAGCGTTTCGACCAAGCCCATCTTATCCAGTTGCTGTTTGCCGACCTCACAGGCGTCCGCTTAGCTTGGCGGATGCTGACTGATGAGTGGGCGCGAACTGGCAGAACTGGTGAAGCGGGCTATACCGAGAATACAATTGCGCATCACGGTATTCTGCAGGAGGGCATCCACCTCTTGGACGCACCGCCGGGAGCCCCGGGCTCGAGCCCTGGGGAGGAGGCGGCGCTCCCTCCCTTCCATCATCATGTGGTATAATGCGAGCATGCGGACATCAACGCTGCCAGGAATATCCGCAACCGCTATACCGTCTCTCGGGACGGTGGGCCGTCGTCAACCGGCCCCAAAGCCCTGCCTGGCTTGCCGGGCGAGGGCAAGCCCCCGGTTTTAGCCGTGGGGTAGTTGACTTCCGACCGAAACCCTACACGCCCTCCCACCTCCTTACAAAAATAAGACAAATCTTAGACGAGGCGACCGAACCATGAAAATCGTACTGGCTGTTGATCCCGAAGGGGCGTATCAACCTGCGCTTGAATGGCTGAAGGCGTTACGGTTCCAACAAGCGGAGATTGCCCTGCTTTCGGGAGTGGAACCGTTGCGTCTCCCACTAATAAGAGTAGTCGCACCCTCTCCAGCAGAGGTTTTGGCGCACACTGCTGAGGCGATGGAGCAATCGGCACGCAAACGCATAGAACAGATTCGCCAAGACCTGGCGCCGTTGGAGATCCCCCTCACCACCGAAGTGCTTCACGGGCACGCCAGCACACAGGTGTTAGACTATGCTGAACGGTTTGGAGCACACCTTATCGCGCTGGGAGGCTCACGCAAGCACTCTCTGGAAGCTTTCTTTGTGGGCAGTGTGATGCGCGCTGTGCTGACCAGCGCCACGCAAAGCCTCCTGATTGCCTACACCCCCCCACCCGCCGAGAAACCTCTCCACGCAGTGTATGCTACAGACCATTCGGAATACAATGCCCGCTGTGCCGATACGCTGGTAACCTTCGCCCCACAAGGGCTCAAGCGTATCGCCGTCGCCACCGCTGTCGAACTGGACGAAGAGACCTTCAAACTGATCACGCAAGCAAATCCCGCACTGGAAGAAGCGGGTACCGAATGGATTATCGAGCATCTCCATGAACGCAACCGAGCCGTCTGCGAAAAGTTCCGCACGCTCAATGTCGGCTGCGAATCGGTGGTCGTGGAAGGTCCGCCTACCCCTTCCATCCGAGCTGTGTTGGAAGAGACCAACTCCTCCCTGCTTCTTCTCGGAGCGAAGGGGCACTCTCTGCTGGAGCGACTGTCACTGGGGAGCGTCTCGTATCACTTTGCCACTGCTGAGCGCACGAATCTGCTGATTTTACGGGCGTAGTCTATGGCGCGCACCTATCGGCCTCTGGTAGGGGTGATGGGCGGTGCGGTCTGCTCCGACCAAGAGTACGCCCTGGCGCGACGCGTGGGACAGCTGATTGCCGAGCGGGGCGCCGTGCTGGTCTGCGGTGGGATGACGGGCGTTATGACCGCCGCTGCAGAGGGCGCACACACAAAAGGAGGGCTAACAATCGGCATCTTGCCCGGTGCGACACCTCGAGAATCGCCGCCCAACCCCTATATCGAGGTGGCGCTCTTCACAGGCATGCGCGAGGGGCGCAACTATCTGAATGTTGCCGTCTGCGACGGGCTCATCGCCATAGGGGGCGGCTACGGCACGCTTTCGGAAATCGCTCTGGCGCTGCGGATGGGCAAGCCCCTCGTGCTGATGCATACTTGGCAGCTCCAATTGCACGGCGAGCCCCTTGTATTGCCCACCGCCGAAACCGCTGAGCAGGCTGTCGACCTCCTCTGGCAACAGATGGGACACTCGCTCTGACGAACACGCGCCCTCACAAGGGTACACTCTTCCATAGAGCCACTATGGTAGAGGTCATTACGAGGACAAACCGTTTCGGTTTGCCCTCACCTTCCTCGACCCACCCTTCAATCATGGCAAGGACTATGCGCTATTTGACGATGACCTGCCCGATGAGGTC
Source organism: Armatimonadota bacterium (assembly GCA_040289385.1). Classification (GTDB taxonomy): domain Bacteria; phylum Armatimonadota; class Fimbriimonadia; order Fimbriimonadales; family GBS-DC; genus LDYB01. The sequence continues at coordinate 166 of PSLB01000062.1, read as the reverse complement.
TACTGGAACTGGCGGAACATGATTTTACGCTGTCTGCGCGAAACAGGCTGGACCCTGCAGAACCTCATCGTCTAGTTGAAGCGCACTTCCACCGTACCGAACGCGTGGCGTTATGGCAAAGCCTATCAGATTATCGCGTTCGCCACAAAAGGCGCCAAGCCTCGTG
>PSLB01000061.1:10356-12201 GCA_040289385.1 Armatimonadota bacterium | reverse complement strand
TCCCCAGGGCTCAAGCCCGGGGCTTGCGGCGGCGCGTCCAAGAGGTGGAGTTCCCGCACATGGCGCTCCATATGGGTGATTGCGTGCTGTAGTCGCTCGTCGGTCTCGGTGGTTTGGGCAGTAGTCAACATCGACTGGGCGATGACTATCTCGCTTACCAGGTTGAACAGGGCGTCGATCTTCTCGGTGGCGACTCGGATACTCTGCGTTTCGGCTTTCAGGGGCGAACTGGGTGTCGGACTGGGTGCTTGGGACGAACTGGGATTGCTGGATTGCATGGCAGTGGTCTCGGTTCTGTCGAGGCTCGGCGAGGGCGGGATGGCATCGGACTCAGGAGAGGTCATGTCGACCTGCGCGCCTTCGGCGGTCGGCTCCAGAATGGCACGCAAAATCGCAGGCTCGAAGGGGGTGGAGACCACCATCTCCCAAGTGCCGTAGCACGCGTTCCACAGCGAAAGGGGATCATGCTCGGCGGAGAGGGTCGGTGCAGGCTGGTAGGTCAGTCGGTAGCTGGGGGCTTGCGGCGCTGCGGGTGCAGATGCTGAAGTCTGGCTTTGCGGTGTCGTCAGGGCATGAGAGGCAAGGGGCGTGCCCCCCAGCGCTTGGGAGACCTGGTGGAGCATCACCTCGCACTCGCCCACATCGCCTTCGGTGCGCGTGCACTCTAGCAAGGCTCTAATCACATCTACCGCTTGGAGGAGCAGACTGGTGAGCTCTGGGGTTAGCGGACGCTGGTCTTGACGCAGAACCTCCATCGCGCTTTCCAGCCCGTGCGTGAACTTGCTCAGCTGGGTAAAGCCCATCGCCGCGCTGTTGCCCTTGAACGAGTGCTCATAACGGAAAAGGGCGTTCACGGTTTCGGGGTCAGGCTCTTTTGGCGGCTTGATAAAGCGTCTCTACTTGGTCGAATCCGAGATCGCCTGACAGAGTGAGTCGATGTCCTTTGGATGTTGTCTTAAGTTGGATGTTCATCCCGACCTCCTATGCTGGCATAAATTATCGGCATAGGAAGACGGCTTTTTGAGAGATTATGGGTACCACTCGAAGCTCTCGCCAAAGTAGAACTTACGGGCAAGGGGGTTGGCAATCACCTCTTCGGGGGTTCCCTGCGCCACAATCGTCCCGTCAGCGAGGATATAACTGCGGTCGGTGATTCGGAGGGTAGCACTGACATTGTGGTCGGTAATCAGCACACCGATATGTCGATTGCGCAAGGCTAAGATAATCTCTTGAAGCTCTTCGATGGTCTTGGGGTCGATGCCAGTGAACGGCTCATCCAATAGCAGGAACGCGGGCTGAAGAACTAAGGCGCGTGCGATTTCGACACGGCGCCTCTCCCCGCCTGAAAGCGCATAGCCTTTCTGGTGGCGCAGGTGAGCGATGTGGAGCTCTTCCAGAAACTGTTCGGTGCGCGCCCGAATTTGCTCGCGGGGGACACCATTCATTTCCAGCACGAGTTGGAGGTTTTGCTCCACAGTCAGTTGTCGGAACACCGACGCCTCTTGCGGGAGATAGCCGATGCCTAGCCGAGCGCGCCGATACATCGGCAAGCGAGTGATGTCGGTTGTGTCCAGAAAGACGCGTCCACCATGCGGGCGGATGAGCCCCACAACCATATAGAAGGTGGTGGTCTTGCCAGCGCCGTTGGGACCCAACAGCCCCACGACCTCACCTTGAGCCACTTCTAAGCTCACTTCGCGCACCACCACCCGTTTGCGATAGGCGCGCCGTAGCCCTTCTGCCCGCAGAATCATCATCAAATATAAGTGTACCCGTCGGGGGCACGTCAACTGCCCCACGGCTAAAGCCGGGGGCTTGCCCTCGCCCGGCAAGCCGGGCAGGGCT
>PSLB01000061.1:0-10243 GCA_040289385.1 Armatimonadota bacterium | reverse complement strand
TGGAGGGGAGCAAGCGCCGCCTCCTCCCCAGGGCTCAAGCCCGGGGCTTGCGGCGGCGCATCCAAGAGGTGGGCACCGCTCTGTAAGGGCTTGGGAAGGGGGCAGTAGGGGTCTCATGCTCTGCGACGACGCTTGTGAAGCGCCACTGCCAGCAAGCCCGCACTCAACACACCCAGACTAGCGGGTTCAGGTACAGGAGTGATGGCGAACACCTCGCCAACCTCGGTGAAACGGGCGTTGACAATCAGCACTCCCGTGCCATGAAACGGCTCGAAGCCACTGCCGTAGTAGGCAATACTCGTGGGGAAGGGAAAGCTCCCGCTGAAGGTTCCGAAGGGCATGGCTTGAGTGCCCCGAAGCAGGGTCAGCGTGCGCTGGGTAGTAGCAATCAGGTCGCCTTCACTGTCGAACACGAGGCTCACCACACCTGCACCGCCGCCACCTGCTAACGAGAGTGTATCGACGAGCTGGACGCCCGTGATCAGTCCATCGTTCCCGATGGTCGGCTGGAAGCGAAACACCTGTCCTGGATTGCCGACGAAGTTGGGGTCGTTCGTATCGCCTGCGTAGATAAGCCCGTTTTGGAACCCCAGCCCGCCTGCATAGCCGGTTCCGTAGGCGTTGACCAGCACGGTGGCGCTTCCGTTGGCGACGCGATAGAGCTTATTGGCGTTTGGACCGTCGGCACCCAGCGCCAGCACCTGATTGCCCACAATCACCACATCGGCTACATTGGGCGTGGCGCCCTGCGGTGCTAAGAAGTTGACAGCGCCTGTGGTGGTGTCCCACTCGAACAGGGTATCCATATCGCCATTTTCCGAGAAGACGAGGGTAGTATCGTCGCGCCAAGCGAGCCCCCCAAAGAACTGCCACTGGCTATCGCTAATGGTGGCGAGAATCTGCCGCCCTTGCGGGGAGATACGGTCGTACACAGTGATGGTTGCCCCCCCGCCGAACCGTCCGACAGCAACGGCCATCTTCCCCGAGGGGCTGATAGCTACTGCGCCGTCGCTTAATCCCAGCGAAAAGGTCCTGAAGCCGGTTGGGGGCGTGTAGCCCGATACTTGCGCCAAAACAGCCTGGGTGCTTAACAGCACACTCCATCCGAACAGTAGTGACCAGCGTTTGATCATAGTGTGAACCTCCTTTTGCGGGCACGATAGAAAACGATATCGCGCCCGCCAGGCTGTCAGGCGCGTTCAGGAATATGTGAGCAGAGTCTGCTCCCATCCTGACCGCACCCTGTGCTCGCAGGGCTTCCGCAAATCGGAAGCGGTTGACCGTGGCCGGGCATTCGGGCTTGTCCCCACAAAAGGGGGCTTACCGTTGCGGCACAGCGCCGGACTCTCACCGGACTTCCCCCGCTATTTCAGCCCCAATCCGATTGAGGCGCACACGGTCGGGAATGCGTGCAAGCGAATTATACCTGAACGGCGTCCCAAATCATGGAACTTTCTGCGCGAATGGTGCGTCGAAAGGCTATCCGCCGTGAGCCTTTAGGCTCCCAGTGTGTTAGAATTAGAACTGGAGGAGGATCGAATGCGTTTCCTGATAGCTTGCTCGCTCGCCCTGTGGAGTATCGGCTTAGTGTCTGCAGAGCCGTCGTGGATCGTGCCGCGCAATAGCTACTTGGTGCGTCCAGTTAGCAGTGCACGCGATCTGGCGAACCAAGTTCGCACGGAACCTGTGGTGGCACAACGCTATGCGCGCCACTTCGGACGCAGCGCCTACGAAATCGCCGACTACTTCGAGAAGAACCTGGTTCTGACTAAACTTGCGAAGGCAGAGACCTTTAATGTGTATTATGCTCCTCCCGATAACCGTCTACTGGTCGAGCGTCGTACCTTGCCGGAGGGCACACCTGTCTTTGTGGAGAAAACCTCGCGAAAGCCCGTCCTGAAAGCGAACTGTGGGAATCCGCTGACGCCTGTTGTCGCGATACCGCATCAACAGGTGCAAGCGCCAATTGTGCCGATCCAGATTCGCATACCTTCCCCTCACTTAGCGCAAGAGGTCACCTTGCCCGAAGTGCCCACCGTGGAGTTGGTGGAGCTTCCTTTGGAGGAGGTTGTGGCTGCGGATGTGCTCCCAACCGAGGCTATGGCGGAGGTGCTGCCCACGCTGGAGCCTGAGCCGACAGAAGTGTTAGCCGAAGCTCTGCCCGCCCCCTCAACCCCCATCGAGCCGATTGTCAGCCGCGGTGGGATCCCGTGGTGGCTTCTGATTCCTGTTGGGGGATTGTTCTTCCGCCCAGATAACGGCAACCACCCGCCTCCTATTCCGGAGCCGGGCAGTCTGATTGCGCTGGGTGCAGGCTTGAGCCTTCTCTATCCGTTCTCACGCAAAGTGTTCAGTCGCTCCCAAAAGGTAAGCCAGCGTGGCTCCGCATCCACAACCGATTCGGCATAGCGCAGAGCAGTTTGTGCTAACCTCCCTGCCGAAGGCATAGAGGTTAAGGGGCATCCTTGTCCTGTAAGCCAGCTTCGGACAAGCTGGATCTGCTCAGCAGTTACAGAAGGCGCACCCCCTGTTTGTGGGGGGCGGCAGATGGCACAGAGACATCCGCCTGTCTGAATCCACCAGTCGCCCTGTTGGGTGGGGCGCCCGCACCCTCGGCAGTGGTGGAGGTCGGGGGCATAGCCCAACAGAGCCAGCCATCGCCAAAGTGCCCATGCCACTGTGCTGTCGACATCTCTCCCGATTTCCAGCGCATTTAGCGCTTGCACCAGTGTGTGGTAGGCTTCCGGTTCGGCATAGTCTTCCGCCAGCCAGCGGTCGAGCGTTTCGCATAGGGCAAGAGCCGCAGTGAGACGCTCTAAGTCCGCACGCACCCGAAAGTAGGTTCGAATCAACTGGGGCTGGACCAATAACGGTTGGTTCCGCCCCTCAATCAGACGAACTCGCAGAAGGTTCAACGGTTCGGTGAGCATCCCCATGCGGCTGTTGGGTTTTTGAGTGCCACGCACGCGCAGGCGCAACTTTCCGCGCGTCTCTGACAGGAAGCTCACCATCCGATCCGATTCGCCCCATGTCCATCGGCGCAGGATAATGCCCTCCAGAACCTGCTCGCGTGCCATGCGCTCTATCCGATGTAGACGGTCTTAATGTTCACAAACTCGAGCATACCGTACAGCCCCAATTCGCGTCCGAACCCACTTTCCTTGATTCCGCCAAAAGGCAGGCGGGGATCGGAGAACACGAAATGGTTCAGGAAGCAGACACCCGCCTCCAACCGATCGCGGGCAATCTCTTCGCCTAAGCGAATATTCTCGGTGAACACGCTTGCACCAAGCCCGTAGCCCGAATCGTTGGCTTTTTGAACCGCCTCATAGCGGCTGGAGACAGGCATAATGGGTGTCACAGGGCCGAAGGTCTCCTCCTGCCATACGGGCATAGTCGGAGCGATGTTAACCAGCACGGTTGGCGGATAGAAGTAGCCGCGCCCTTCGGGGACAACGCCCCCAATCAGCACCTCGGCGCTCGCATCGACGCTCTCGCGAACTTGACGCTGGAGATTCTCGCGTAGGTCTGCCCGAGCCAGCGGCCCGATAGTGGTCGCCTCATCCATCGGGTCACCCAATACCTGCTGACGACTGCCCTCCACAAAGCGCTCTACAAACTCCTCATAGAGGGGGGTCTCTACGAGAATCCGTTTCGTGGCGATACAGCTCTGTCCCGAGTTGACATAGCGTCCTTTGAGGCACTGGTCGACCGCGACCACCAGGTTGGCTTCGCGCAGGATGAGCGCAGGATCACTTCCACCCAGCTCCAACACACACTTTTTGAGCGATTCTCCCGCGACTTTGGCGACCGCTCGCCCTGCACGCGTGGAGCCAGTCAGCGTCACTCCTGCCACGCATGGATGACGGATGAGGTCCGGTATCTGCTCCACCTCCACGAGTGCTGTCCGCAGAAGCGGAAACGGCAAACCTGTCGATTCGAACACCTCTTCGATACACAGTCCGCAGATAGGGGTGTTGGGGGCAGGTTTCAGCAAGACCGTATTGCCCGCCATCAGAGCAGGCACTGCAAAGCGAAACACCTGCCAGAACGGAAAGTTCCACGGCATAATCGCCAGCACCAGGCCCAACGGCTGAAATGCCACATAACTCTTGCGGGCATCGGTAAGCACCTCTACCGGGCGTAGCATCGATTCGGCGTTCTCGGCGAAGTAGTCGCATGCCCACGCGCATTTTTCTATCTCGGCACGCGCCTGCACGATGGGCTTGCCCATCTCAGCGGTAATCAAATGGGAATAGCCCTCCAGATTCTGGCGTAGGTGCTTGGCGACTTTAGAGAGCGCATCTGCCCGCTCGCGGAAGGGAACCTCACGCCATTTCCGTTGGGACTCCGTCAATGCAGAGAGCAACGACTCAACCCGACTGGGCTCGGTAGCGGAATACTCTTTCCAGACCTCTTCGGTATATGGGTTTCGACTGACAAAAGGCATAACTCCTCGAAGAAATTGTACCTGACTCGTCCTTATTCCTGCAAAGACCTGCAATTAGGGGGTAGGTGAGTGGCGGTGTGGAACTAAACCGCCCCGCGTGCTTTAATCTGGAGATAGTAGTTTACCAGATCGGCGACCAGCGTCTCTGGAGCCGAGTCGATAGCGTAGACCCCCATGCGTTCTAGTGTGCGAATGGCGGAGAGGCGGTCGGTCAGCACTTGAGTTGCGACCGCACGCCGATAGAGCGTTTCAGGGCTTTCGGGCAGTTCGTGAGACCATGCGCGCAGGCGCGGATCTGCCACTGTCACCACCACGCAGAGGTGCTGTTTGTGCAAGGCGCCAATAGCGTGCAAAAGCAGACGGGACGATTCGGGGTCTATCAGATCGGTGAAAAAGACCATCAGGGAGCGTTTGCGCCAGCGTCGTGCCAAGTAGGTCACGGCATACAGATAATCAGGCTCCACCAATCGGGGCTGAGCGGCGTGGAGACGCTGGGTGAGATGGGCTACCTGAGCCCGCCCGCGTTGGGGAGGCACGAACTGGTCGATTTCGTCGGCGAAGACCATCGCCCCCACCTTGTCGTCCATTTGGGTCGCCACATAAGCCAGCATGAGTGCCGTGTTGAGCACCGTATCGAACTTGCGCATGCTTTCCACCTCCGCCAGCATGTTGCGTCCCGCGTCGAGCAGAAGCAGGATGTTCTGACTGCGCTCCGCTTGATAGTCGCGCACGATAGGCTTGCCGCGTCTGGCGGTTGCGTTCCAGTCGATTCTGCGGAACTCATCGTCGGGGGTGTATTCACGGAGCGATTCGAACTCGGTGCCCAGCCCACGCAGGCGATACTGTCGGAATCCCATCTGTCGGAGAAGCCCCCGATGGCGCAAGAGGTCGTACTCCCGCATCTGCAGAAGGTTCGGGTAGACCGGCACGCTCTCACGGGCAGGCAGTCGGTAAGTCTGAGCGACCAGTCGGAGCGGTCCCTCCACACGCAGAAAGATGTCTTCGAAGCGTGCTGTCCCCCGATAGCGCGGTGTTAGATGGTAGGCAACCGTTACAGGGGTATCCGGCGCCAACCGTATGGCGAATTCGCGCCCTTCCCACTCTGCATCGGGCGGGGGCTCATCTCGGAGACGCGCATACCGTGCTGTGGGCAGGTCATGCTCCAGTACCAGATCGATTCGATTGCGCGCACCTAAGGAAAGCACATGCTCACGCACACGCCGAACACGAAAGGCTGAGCCGTGCGGCATGCGGAGTGTATCCACCAAAATCAGGATGCCTGCCACCAAATCCACCGCCAGTGCGCCCATTAACAACGGTGGGTGAGCCACCGCCATCAAAGCCAGTAGCCCACCCAGTCCGATAAGAAACCAACTGCGCGGAAGAAGCACCATGGGTTAGACGCTTACAATCGGATATACCGATAACAGGCACCCCATTGATCCTGATCAATAACACCTTCCATGTAAGCGCGGCAGGCAGCGTAGGGGTTGCTATTCGGGTTTGTGCCGCACTCGCGCAGATACGGTCCTTGTCCAACGCACCACAGAGGGGGGGCCGTGCGCTGGGCAAAAGGCGGGTTACCAGGTTGACCCGGATAGAGATAGGTGCAGTCTGTCCCGGGGTATTTGCGTCCTTTGACCGCTTTGGCATGCCCATCCACATAGTTGGCTTGGATCATCTCATTGTGGCGTGCTCGAATAGGAATAGGAAAGATTATCCCACTATCGGTCATCTTGCGCTTCATAAGATTACAGCTCCCTGAAAGACCGATGTCCGCTTCCAAGTTGATAGTGGTCTCCGCAGGTTGGGGCACCTCGGCAATCGAGACTGTTGCAGATCCAGGGCCTAAGGGCGTTTGTCCTGGAGGAATGAGGTCGTAGTTGAACATGTAGCTGATCGTTTCCGGCAGATTACATGTAGGAGCGCCAAAAATCGTCTGAAAGCCCGCATTCAAGTAGAGCGATTTCGGCTCACTTGGACACTGGGTGATATCGAGATTCTTAATGTAGGGATACGCGGCGTCAAACAGGGTGAAGAAGCAGTTTCCGGAACCACTGGGGCGAGGCACCGGCCCGTAGACCGCCATCGGAAACTGCTCTTCGTAGTCGTTGATATACATCAGCGTTCCAGTTGCCATTTGTTTGAGGTTATTCATGCACTGGGTCTGACGCGCCTTCTCGCGCGCCTGAGCGAACACCGGGAACAGGATCGCCGCCAGTATCGCAATGATCGCGATCACCACTAACAACTCTATCAGGGTAAAGCCCCGTTGCTTTAGCTGTGCCATGATTTAGCACCCTCCTCCTTGTACGTATTGCCCTATCGGGCTGGAATAATGGCTCCGACGGACTGTTTAATAGTTTCACTGGCTTCTCAGAACTTCCTGCTGGCTTCAGGGAGAATTTTTTACTGGATGGTCAGTCATAGGAGAACTCATCGTAGGCTCGATAGGTGCCGGTATACTCCTTGACTAACTGGCGAAGTAGATCGTTCAGCAGGGAGCTAGCGCCGAACCGGAACCGATCTGATGTCAGCCATTCTGATCCGAGCGTCTCGTTGACTAATATCAGGTAGCGGATGGCATCTTTAGCAGTGCGGATTCCCCCTGCGGGCTTCATGCCGGCGACGCGCCCTGTGGCGTCGTAGAAGTCGCGAATGGCTTCCAGCATCACCAGCGTGGTAGGCCGGGTCGCCGAGGGCTGAATCTTGCCTGTGCTGGTCTTGATAAAGTCGGCTCCTGCCATTAACGCGAGATGGGCGGCTTTACGGATGGCATCATAGCTACCCAGCTCGCCTGTTTCGAGGATCACCTTGAGGTGAACACGATCGCCACAAGCCTCTTTGACCCGCACAATCTCGTCGTACGCCCGCCGATAGTCGCCCGACAGGAAGGCGTTGCGGTTGAGCACCATATCGATCTCATCGGCGCCCTCGCGCACTGCCCACTTAACATCCGCCAAGCGCAAGGCAAACGGATACTGCCCAGAAGGGAACGCTGCGCCGACCGCCGCCACCTTGATCGCAGTGCCCTCTAATGCCTGCTTCGCAACAGCGATAAGGCTCGGATAGACGCAGACCGCCGCCACTGGAGGCACTTGAAGCACTTCACGAGCAGGCATCCCCTCGCGCGGGGTGTAGGGATTGCGGGCACGAGCACATAAGCGACGCACTTTTTCCGGAGTATCCGCACCCTCCAGCGTGGTCAGGTCGCACATCGAAACCGCCAAGCGCAAGGCGTAGGCTTTGCTGGATTTTTTGATACTCCGCTTACTCAGCCATTCGCATCGCGCCTCCAACTCGTAGGCGTTGATGGGCGCAACAGGGTGCCATGCCCTCCCGCGAGGTGGGATGAGACGGCGAACAGCACGCCAATCAGAGAGATCTACCCCTTGCAGTTCGGCAAAAGGATAGGCAGCACGCGACAAGTCCGATTTCGGACGCTCTAAAACGGTAGGCATCACGATACTCTATTATACCGTATTCCGGATGCACGCAGGGCTTTGTCCATGCGCCCCGGTTCGGCGACGCCGTGCCACCCCAGACGGAATGACACGACCACAGGCCGCACCACACGGCCCCTACTCCCCTTCAAGGTACGGGTTAACGGGAGATACCGGTTCATCCCACGATGTCCCCCTGCGTGGGGGAGATCCGTGTATCCCCTCAGTCAATTGAGGGGGATTACAGCCTCCTCCCCCGTTTTTCTAATCGTAGAGGGCATCCAGATAATGGCGGAGAACCTCGTCGATGACTCCACGAAAGGGCAAAGAGTTCGCCATACCGTAGATGGGTGCCAACTTGCCCTCCGCCTTGGGGTTCGCCTTGACGAACTGTACCGCTTCGTGCAGATCGTGTAGAAACTGTTCCGCTACGCCAGGCTGGGTATGGCGCACTGTAACGGCGATTTGGATCGCAGGCGGTTTCTGGAGTGCGTTCAATCGCCACCCGCGTTGTGCCATCTGCTCCCAGATCTGGTAGATATTGAGCCGATCGGCGGTAAAAGCAATCAAAAACAGGGGTTCGCCCATCAATCGCAAGTCGGGGATAGCCTCAATGCCTTTGCGTAGGTGGAGAGCTGTCTCCATAATCTGGCGTGCCATCTCTTGGTAACCTGTTCGTCCGATGCGCACCAGCGTCGCCCATGCGCCCACGCTCAGTGCGCCCGGACGGCTTCCTGGCAGGGTAGGCGAGGCGTAGAGCCCTCCGGGCCACTCAGTAGCAGTGAAGTATTGGTATCGCCGAAGGGCACGCCCGCGATAAAGAACCACCGAGACCCCCTTAGGGGTGTAGCCGTACTTATGGAGGTCAACCGAGATCGAGGTGACCCCCTGTACCCGAAAGTCGAACGGCGTTACGGGATAGCCCAACGCCTCAATAAACGGCAAGATGAACCCGCCGAGACAACCGTCCACATGCATCCCCAGCCCATACTCGTGGGCTAACTGAGCAATTTGGGGGATGGGGTCTACAGCGCCATGTGGGAAAGTACCCGCCGAAGCAACCAAGGCAATCGTACGACGCGTTATGGCGCGATGCATCGCCTCGACATCCGCCTTGAAGTCGTCACGTACAGGTGTGCGTACCACTTTGATACAGAACAGATGTCCTGCCTTATCAAAGGCGGGATGAGCGGTCTCTGGGGCGACAACTTCGGGCTCAGTGATGCCCTTTTCGGCACGTGCCCAGTCACGATAGGCTTTCAGAGCAAGCAGAATGCTTTCCGTTCCGCCAGAGGTCGCCGTGCCCACCACTTGTTGATCTGGATCCGAGTGGCTGGGGTCACCGTTTAGTAGACGGGCGGTCATCTTTACAATCTCCGATTCGAAATGGAGCGTACTAGGGAAGAGGTCGGCATGCAGAGGGTTGCTCTGCGCATGGAGGGCATACACGCGACTGAGGAAGGCACTATGCTCCTCACCCCCGTGATAGACTGTGCCCGACACGCGTCCCTGACTCCAAGGTGGCTTTTCGCGCTCCCGAAGCCGTTCCAACCATTCCAGAATCTGGGGTTCTTCAACGCCGATATCGGGCAATTCCGAGAAGTAGGGAATGTCTGCAACCGCTTTGCGGATCTGTTCGTGTGCTAAGGCTTCGACCTCGGCATATTCCGACTCCAGTTTTCTGCGCACTGGCGGTAGACGCTGGAGGAGGGGTTCCGCACTTTGAGCAAGCCGTTCCCAAAACTTTCTCATACGAATGAGGATACCCGTTTTGGTGCTGGGTACAATTGGCGTACGATGGACGAATGGTTGGATCAGGTTGAGAAGCTGGCTCAGTTGATGGCACAGCGCGGGCTTACTCAGCTGGAACTCGAGATCGATGAGGCGCGGGTGCATCTGCGTCGTTCCGCGCCGCCTGCACCGCCTCCCCCAGCGGAGGCGATGCCCCCGCTGTTCATGACTGGGTTCCCCCCCGAATCTACTCCAGAGGCTCAGCCTGATGCGGGTCTTTGGTCTCCGCCTGCGGTGCTGGAAGTGCGCTCCCCACTGGTAGGCTACTGCACTTTGGCGCCTATCGAGGTCGGCAAGCGTGTCGAGCGTGGGGAAACCTTAGCCACTATTGAGGTCTTGGGGATTGCCAACGACATCCCCGCACCCGTGCCTGGAATCCTGCAAGAGTGGGCGGTAGAGACAGGGCAGGCGGTGGAATATGGGCAGGTCCTCGCACGAATCCAACCCCTTAGCGAAGAGCCATGAACCCCATGGCCAAAGCCAGGAGATTGCAGCGAGGCCGGTTGGCCCGCCGCGTCCGGCCGCATACGGGCGGCCCTGCGGATATTCTCCGCAGCGA
>PSLB01000060.1:0-12242 GCA_040289385.1 Armatimonadota bacterium | reverse complement strand
CCACACGAGAGTAGTCAAGGCGGCGCTCCTCCCCGGGCCTAAAGGCCGGGGTCTCCGCGCCGCCGTCAACCATGAACCATTCCCCCCTCCCGAAGGCGCGCCTATGGGAGGGGGTTCCCTTGACAAAGCAGGCTGGCGATGTGGTATAATTACGCTGTCCGTTCCCGGGTAGCTCAATCGGCAGAGCGGGTGGCTGTTAACCACTAGGTTGCAGGTTCGAGTCCTGCCCCGGGAGCCATCCTCGTATAGGCCCCCACCTACCTACTGCGTGCGATTAGGCGCGCCAGCTGTTCTAAAGCATCTACCAGTCGGGGGGTCTCCCGCAGGTAGATGTCAGGATTCACTTCGTACACCTGCCCCTTAAGCGCCGCCGGCACGCGCCGCCATCGCGCATCGTTCAGTAGCACCGCTTTGGCTTTTTCTGTGAGGATAATCAGTTCAGGTTGGCTGGCGAGGGCGGTCTCGAGGCTGACTGCACGGAACCCTGCGAAGGTGGCACCCAGTGCATTCTGTCCACCTGCCAACCGAATGAGTGTGTCGGCAAAGGTCTCCCGCCCCGAAGCCCAAAGTGGCTCCACCGAGATGGCAAACAGCACGCGCGGGCGAGAACGCCGTCGGCTCGACTCTTGCTGAACCCGACGGACTCGCAGTTGTAGACGGTTCACTAAGCGGCGCGCCTGAGGCTCCACGGAACAAACACGCCCCAACTCCAGCATGAAATCGAACAACTTCTCAAAGGTGTTGGGGTTCACGCTCAGCACGCGCAGTTTGAGCCGTTGCAGAGTGGGCAACACACGCGCATTCAGCACCGCATGCGCCACCACCAGATCAGGCTTCAAGGCGACCACCTTTTCGGGGCTGATGTTGACATCGCCCACTTTGGGCTTTTGGCGCGCCTCAGGCGGATAGTCGCACAGCGCTGTGACCCCCACCACCCGGGAGCCGAGCCCCAGCGCATAGAGAATCTCCGTCATCGACGGCGCTAACGAAACGATGCGCTCGATGGGCTTCATCACAGAATCGAGGCAAGTACCTGCTCTTGAACCTTAAAAATCTCGTTCAGTCCGAGCTGTGCCAGATCCAGAAGGCGGTTCAGCCGCTCACGGGAGAAGGGTGCGCCCTCTGCCGTGCCTTGAACTTCTACATACCGCCCCTGATGGGTCATGACGACATTCATATCGACCATCGCCTGCACATCCTCCTCGTAGCACAGGTCTAACAGCTCGGCGTTGCGCACGACCCCTACACTGACAGCGGCGACACGCTCCTGAAAAGGCACCCGCGCCAGATAGCCTTGCTCCATCATCCACCGACATGCATCAGCAAACGCCACGAACCCGCCCGTTATACAAGCCGTGCGCGTGCCCCCATCCGCCTGAACCACATCACAGTCCAGCGTGATGGTGCGCTCGCCCAACTGCGAAAGGTCGACGACCGCCCGCACGGCACGCCCAATCAGCCGTTGGATCTCCATCGTACGCCCAGACGGAGCCCCGCGCGTCACCTCACGCGCCGTGCGCTGTTTGCCTGCACGCGGAACCATACTATACTCAGCGGTAATCCATCCCTGACCTGTGCCCTTCAGAAAGGGAGGCACTTTGTCCTCCACAGTGGCAGTAATAATCACATGTGTATTCCCCATCTTGATGAGGCAAGACCCCTCAGCGTAGGGATGGAACCCACATTCGATATGAAGGGGGCGGATCTCATTAGGTGCTCTCCCGTCGACGCGTCGATTCATCATCGGCTATAGGATACCCTACCGCACAGGGCGTTGGGGTATCCTTAACGGCGACCAAGCGACAATGAGCCAGATTCGACTGAAGACACCCTTTGAGATAGAGCGAATTCGCAAGGCTGGGCGTATCGCGGCGCGCGTGTTGCGCACCTGCAAAGAGGCGATAGAGCCCAACCGAACCACCGCAGGCGAGCTCAACACCATCGCCGAGCGGATGATCCTGGAGATGGGCGGGTTCCCTGCATTCAAAGGCTACCGCCTCTACCCGGGCGCACTCTGTGTCTCGATTAACGAGCAGATTGTACACGGCTTGCCCGATGGGCGCGTCATCCGCGAAGGCGATGTGGTGTCGCTCGATATCGGCGTCTTCTACGAGGGCTTCTGCTGCGATACGGCGATTACCGTGATTGCTGGACACGCCGATTACCAACGCAAACGGCTTGTACGCTACACAGAAGAGGCACTCAAGGTTGGGATCGAGCATGCCCGTGCAGGCAACACCACAGGCGACATCAGCCACGCCATCGAATCGTATGTGCGTCAGGGCGGGTTCGAACCTGCCTATGGGCTGGCAGGACACGGCGTGGGGCGATTCCTGCACGAAATGCCCGACATCCCCAACTGGGGCATGGAACCCGGCAAAGGCGTCAAACTCCAGCCGGGCATGGTGCTGGCCATCGAGCCGATGATTGTGATGGGCGAACCCGAAGTGGAGGTCGCTGAAGACCATTGGGCGATAGTCACCAGCGACCGCAAGCCGGCTGCCCACTTCGAACATACGGTCCTCATTACCGAAAACGGTGCGGAAATCCTGACAATCGAGTAAAATATTATAAAAGGAGGTGATGCGATGGCAAAAAACGAAGGTAAAGAGATCGAGGTGGAGGGCACCGTCGTCGAGTGTCTGCCCAACACAACCTTCAAGGTCGAGATCGAAGGGGGTCATACCATCTTGGCGCACCTTTCGGGCAAGATGCGGATTAACTTTATCCGTATTCTGCCTGGAGATCGGGTCAAGGTGGCCCTCTCACCCTACGATCTCACACGCGGACGGATTGTCTATCGATATCGATCATAAACCCCCATCTCCCAGAATATGGTCGCTTGGTTTAGACCCTGCGTATCTAAACTGAGTCGAATTTGCAGTTATTGGCTTGATAGGGTATAATATCCCCCCGCAGTATGCCGATACGAGGTGACGATAATGAAGGTACAGGCATCGGTCAAGAAGATGTGCGATGGATGTAAAATCATCCGTCGGAAAGGCGTTGTACGCGTCATCTGCAAAAAGAAGCGCAAGCACAAGCAACGCCAAGGATAGGAGGAACAACGCATGGCTCGTATTGCAGGAGTGGATCTACCACGCGATCGGAAGGTGGAGTATGCCCTTCCCGTCATCTTCGGGATTGGGCTGAGCTCCGCACGCAAAATCTTAGAGAAAACAGGGATCGCCCCCAATAAGCGTGTCCGCGAGCTGACCGAAGAGGAGGTCGCACGCCTACGCGCTGAGATCGAGAACAACTACACCATTGAAGGCGATCTGCGTCGCGAGATTCAGATGAATATTCGGCGCCTCATCGAAATCGGGTGCTATCGCGGACTGCGCCACCGACGCGGCTTGCCCGTGCACGGTCAGCGTACCCGTACCAACGCCCGCACCCGCAAAGGACCGAAGAAAACGGTCAGCACCGGACGCCGACGCAAAGCGAAGAAGTAAGAGGAGACGCCTATGGCACGCAAATCAACAGGCAAAACTCATACCAAAAAAGAGAACAAAAATGTGGTTCACGGAGTCGCTCATATCCAAGCGACCTTCAACAACACCATCGTCTCGATTACCGATCAACAGGGGAATGTTATCTCCTGGGCGAGCGGGGGCACTGTCGGCTTCAAGGGCACCAAAAAAGGAACCCCCTTCGCCGCCCAATTGGCATCCGAACGCGCGGCACGCGCCGCGATGGAACACGGAGTGCGCAAAGTGGACGTGGAAGTCAAAGGACCTGGACCCGGACGCGAGACCGCAATCCGCTCCCTTCAAGCCGCCGGACTGGAGATTGTCAACATCAAAGATGTGACCCCCGTCCCCCATAACGGATGCCGCCCGCCCAAGCGACGGCGTGTCTAATCAAGGAGGAACGCAAATATGTCGGCTATCTGGGATTCGAAATGCAGTATGTGTCGGCGTGCAGGCGAAAAGCTGTTCCTCAAAGGGGACCGTTGTTATACCAAAAAATGCGCATTAGAACGACGCAATTACCCTCCTGGACAGCACGGGCCGCGCACCCGTGATCGGAAAATGAGTGAGTACGGCGAACAACTCCGCGAAAAACAGAAGCTACGCCAAATGTATCAGATTCGCGAAGCCCAATTCCGACGCTACATCGAAAACGCCCAACGCGCACGCGGAGTCACAGGCGAGGTGCTCATGCGCCAACTCGAAATGCGACTTGATAGTGTCGTCTATCGACTCGGCTTTGCAACCTCGCGCGGTCAAGCACGCCAGATGGTCTCCCACCGATTCTTTACGGTGAACGGACGCCGTGTCAATATCCCGTCCTATCAGGTGCGACCTGGCGATGTGATCGAAATCCCCGAATCAAAACGCAATACCACGCTGGGCAGAGAAGCGTTAGCACGCGCCAGCGAAGCGAACGGACGCCCCAACTGGCTCCACTTCGACCCGAACCGAATGCAGGCAGTGGTGGTACGCGCCCCCGAAGGAGACGACCTGCAATCTCCTGTCGACCTGCAGAAAATTATCGAGTTCTATAGCCGATAAGGAGGTCTATTTTTATGCTCGCTGTAATGGAAGAAACGCAAGTACGCACAGTACGGGCGGATGAACAGTACGGGAAGTTTATCGTGGAGCCGTTAGAGCGTGGCTACGGGACAACCCTAGGCAACGCACTCCGACGCGTCCTGCTTTCCTCGATCCCAGGCGCCGCCGTTACCAGCGTGCGCATCGAGGGCGTACTGAGTGAATTTGAGCCCATTCCAGGCGTGAAGGAAGATACCATCCACTTCCTGCTCAACCTCAAAAATCTGGCAATTCGGATTAACTCGGCACAACCGCGCGACCAGTATCTCCTGCGCCTCAATCGGCAAGGGCCGGGCGTCGTCTACGCAGTGGACATCGAGTGCCCTGCCGATGTGGAGATCGTCAATCCCGACCTGTATTTGGCAACTCTGAGCGATGCGAGTGCCCGACTTAATGTTGAGATGATAGTCGAGCGTGGGCGTGGTTATGTGCCCGCCGTCAAGCCTGAACGCACTCGGGGCGCCATCGGACAAATCCGCACCAACGCGCTTTTTAGCCCTATCGTCAAGGTGAACTTCCTCGTGGAACCCACCCTTGTGGGCGATCGCACCGACTTCGACCGTCTTATTCTGGAGGTTTGGACGAACGGCGCGGTTCATCCTCAGGAGGCGGTTGCCCAAGCCGCAGAAATCTTGCGCGACCACTTCGCACGGATTATGATGCTGGGTAATGAGGAGGAGCTGGATGATAGGTCTCCCGTACTCCCTGAGCCTGTGTCTGCCGACATTCCTGACCGCCCCCTGGAGGAGCTGGGGTTCTCAACGCGCGTGCTGAACGCTCTGCGTGGAGCGCGAATCACTACGCTTTACCGCCTACTGAGCAAAACCGAGAGCGAACTGCGCACCATCCGCAACTTCGGAGATAATGCTCTCAAAGAGGTGCGTGATAAGCTCGCCTCGATGGGCTTGCATCTTAAAAGATCGTCAAGGAGGTAACCCTATGAACCACGGAGCTGGCTACCGCAAATTAGGACGACCGAGCGATCATCGTCGCGCGATGCTGCGCAACCTCGTGCGCGCCCTCTTGATCCACGGACGAATCGAGACCACCGTCCCGCGCGCCAAAGAGACGCGTCGACTCGCCGAACAGATGATTACCTTAGCCAAACAGAACACCCTCCACGCCCGACGCCAAGCACGCGCTTTCCTAAATGACGAGAGCCTCGTGAAGCATCTGTTCGACAACATCGCCCCACGCTATCGCGAACGGCAGGGCGGCTACACCCGCATGGTACGCGTCGGCGTCCGGCGGGGCGATGCCGTCGAAACCGCCGTGATAGAACTCGTTGAGTAGGGTATGCGCAATGTGCGGCTGTTGGTGGAGTACGACGGCACTCTGTTTCACGGATTCGCGCGTCAGCAAGGGACCCGCACCGTGCAAGGCGTGCTGGAGTCGTGCCTGCAGTCGCTCCTCAACGAGCCCATTACGGTGGTGGGCGCCAGCCGAACCGATGCGGGGGTCCATGCACGGGGGCAAGTCGTGAACTTTTTTACGACGCGCCCCATTCCGCTCCCTGCTCTCCAGCGGACGCTCAATGGGCGCCTGCCCCCGGACCTGAAGGTACGCACCGCACGTACTGTCCCTATACAGTTTCATGCACGATTCTCGGCACGCAGTCGCGAGTATCATTACACGCTGTACCAACACGAGCATCCTTCCGTGTGGCGGATCCGTTATGCGTGGCACTACCCGCATCCGCTCGATAGGGAGCACATGGCAGAGGCTCTACGCTCTATCGAAGGCACCCACGATTTCCGCCCTTTTTCGGTAAAGACTCCTCCCACACAAAACACGGTGCGGACGCTCTATCGTACTGCTGTCGTTCCCACACGCAACGGTACACGCATCATTTTGGAGGGTACAGGATTTCTGCGTGGGATGGTGCGCTTGATTGTAGGCGCAATAGTGTTGGTCGGACGGAGGGAGCGTCCCCTCTCCTTCCTGCGCGAGCTATTAGAGGCTTCACCCCAGCGTCCCTTCACCCAGATGGCACCGCCGCAAGGACTGTGTCTCCATCGGGTAAAATATTTGCTTGGCACACAAGACACACGCAAAAACGAGATAGAAAATGGAGGCGAAACAGAATGATGCAACGCACTTACACGGCTAAACCGAGCGACATCCAACGCACTTGGTGGATTATTGATGCCGAAGGAAAGCCCGCGGGGCGGGTCGCAGCGCAAGTAGCGCGCATCCTGCAGGGCAAGCACAAGCCCACCTACACGCCGCATAGGGATGTGGGCGACCATGTGATTGTGGTGAACGCCGAGAAAGCGGTCTTCACAGGAAAGAAACTGCAAGAGGTTCTCTACCATCATACGATGTATCCTGGCGGTCTGTGTGCCTACACCCGACAGAAGCTGATGAGCAAGGCACCTGAACGGATGATGCGTCGGGTTATCAGTGGGATGCTCCCCAAAAACAAGCTCCGTGCCCGCATGCTAAAGCGTTTGCGCATCTTTGTTGGGAGCGCGCATCCGCATCAAGCGCAGAAACCGCAACCCTACCAGATTTAGCGAGGTGAACGAATGGACGAACCAATTCGCTATTATGCAACAGGGCGCCGCAAAACCGCAAGTGCGCGCGTGTGGCTCATGCCCGGCTCCGGCAAAGTGACCATTAACGGGCGTGAGGCTTCCGAATATCTTCGGCGGCTGGCGCTGGAACGGCTGGTGCAACAGCCTCTGCGCCTCCTCGGGGTCGAAGGTCAGTACGATGTGATGGCGACAGTACGCGGGGGAGGTATTTCGGGTCAGGCAGGCGCAGTTCGCCACGGCATCGCCCGCGCCCTCCTTCAGGTTAGCCCCGAATATCGTACGGTTCTGAAGCAGGCAGGCTTACTCACACGCGACGCCCGCGAAAAAGAGCGCAAAAAGTACGGACGGCACGGTGCCAGACGCGGGTTCCAGTTCGTCAAGCGCTAAGCGATGCGTCTGGCAGTGGTGGGCAGCGGCGGACGCGAGCATGCGCTGGCATGGCGCATCGCTCAAAGTCCGCACTGCTCGAAGCTGTTCGCCCTGCCAGGCAACGGGGGAATCGCATCCATTGCCGAGTGCGTCCCCATCGCCCCTAAAGCTATTCCTGAAATCGTTCGGTTCGCCCAACAGGAACACCTCGATCTGGTGGTCGTCGGCCCCGAATCGCCCCTAATTGCAGGGCTGGCAGACGCCTTAGCAGAAGCAGGAATCCCATGCTTCGGTCCAAAACGCGACGCCGCTCGGCTGGAGGGGAGCAAAGCCTTCGCCAAACGTATGATGGCACAGGCAGGAGTCCCCACTGCCCCGTTCGCGGTCTTCAGCGATGCGGAATCCGCCAAAGCCTACTTGCGTGAACAGTTTCTCATGCATGCCTGTGTCGTCAAGGCAGACGGCGAGGCACTGGGCAAAGGCGTCTTTGTCTGTGATACCGTGTCCGACGCCCTTGATGCAGTGGCGTTTCTAATGGAATCGCGCGGGCTGGGTGAAGCAGGAGCGCGAATTGTGATTGAGCAACGGCTTTACGGGCGCGAGGTCTCCCTGCTCTGTTTCACAGACGGCGTCACTGCGGAACCGATGCCCCCTGTGCGTGACTATAAGCGTGCCTTCGATGGTGATCGCGGACCGAACACAGGCGGGATGGGCTGTTTTACGCCTCTGCCCGATGTCTCGCCAGAACTGGTTCAGCGCGCTCAGGAGCAGGTGATCCTGCCGACACTCCGTTTTATGGCGGAACAAGGCAGTCCCTATCAGGGCGTGCTGTATGCGGGGCTGATGGTCTCAGAAGATCAGCCCTATGTGCTGGAGTTCAACTGCCGATTTGGCGACCCCGAAACGCAAGTGCTGATGCCCCTGCTGGAAACCGATCTGGTAGCGGTGATGATAGCAGGAGTGGAGGGACGGCTTTGCGAGGTGCGCCCACGCTTTGCGAATCGGCATGCGGTGTGCGTGGTGTTAGCGTCAGGCGGGTATCCCGGAGCGTATCGAACGGATCTCCCCATCGAAGGCATCGAGAGAGCCTCTCAGCGAGAGGGGGTCTACTTGTTCCATGCGGGCACGCGTTGGGACGGCGATCGGTACTGGACTGCTGGGGGGCGTGTGCTGAATGTCGTGGGGGTGGGCGATACCCTTGTGGAGGCACGCCAGCGTGCCTATGAAGCGGTCGCCGACATCGAGTTCGAAGGCATGCAGTATCGCACCGACATCGCCGATTTCTAAATCTCGGTGGCTTTGCGCCACAGCTTCTCGCGCAGGCGTGTATAAGCCAAGTTCGCTAAAGGCTTGAGGTTGACGATATCTTCTCTATTGTAGCGTAAAAGGGTCTCTAATGCGCTCTCGTGTCCCACCCGATAGGCTTGCCACAGGCGAATGGCATCGCGTCCATCCATCCCCTCTAAATCAGGGTCGCGCGGTAGCCCTAAGACCTGTTCGATGCGTTTCAACCCGCCACGCAGACCCACACGACGCAAAGTCGGGCACAAATCCAAGTGCAGTTGGTCAAATGCTAGGGGGGGGAATTGGCGATAGATCATAGGCAGATCAAAGTGAACACCGTTGAAGGTGACAATCATCGAGAACTCGCGAATGAAATCGGGGAACTCGTGCAAGTTCTCGCCTTGGACAAACTGATAGACTTCCTCGCCGTCGTAGACACCAATGATTGTGATAGTGGTCGTGCCGTCGGTTTCGATGTCGAGGAAGGCAGTATCGTGGCGATACTCGTCATAGGCACGCCAATGTTCGCTGGGGTGGAGTCGTGTGGCGAAGTAGGCGTAGTCGCCTTCCTCCAAAGCCTGTTGGGAGCGTTCCACGCCGATGAGGATCGCGCTTCGGTAGGGTTCGGGCAAATGCCACTGGTGCGGTGTAGCGATTAGGGTGTCCCAGTCGATAGCGCCCTGCCGCCAGAGGGAAACCTCTACCTCTGGAGTGATGCCAGGAATGTGGATATAGGTTCGCACTAACACGGCAGGTAAAGTGTACCTGATGCTCTCCCCTAACCTATCGTGAGGGGGGAGCGCGGGAACGCTATGGGCTTACGCCTGCGGGCGCAGGTGTCGGCTTCGTCTCCTTCAGCGTGTCGTATCGGCGTGCGCGCGGCTTAATGAGATGCGTATCGACTGGCTCGTAGGTTATTTGCGGTCCATCGGGTGTCCAGCGAGCGAGCGTAGTCTTGAGGAACTGTTCGTCGTCGCGCTGGGGGAACTCAGGCTTGTAATGTGCGCCGCGGCTCTCGTTGCGGGCCAAGGCACTTGCGGTGATGCAGAGTGCCAGCTCCAGTTGATGTTCCAGGGTGCGTACGAAGGGGATGACCAGATTTGTCCAGCCGAGATGGTCGCTGATATTCACCCGTTTGACGCGTTCGCGGAGTTCCTTGAGGGCGTTCAGGGTACGCTCCAGCTTGGTATTTTCGCGCACGACGGTGACATTCTCGTCCATCAAGATGCGCATCGCGTCGGCGAGCTTGTAGGGGTTCTCTGAGCCGTTGCGTTGGCTGATGGCTTTGAATTGCGCTTCGTGTCGAGCGCGCTCTTGATCGAACAAGGTGGCGGGCATTGCAAACGCAGACCGCTTCAGACTTTTGATGTACTCGACGATGGCAGGCGCGCACACCTCGCCCGCAAACAGACAGCTCAGCAACGAGTTCGCGCCCAGTCGGTTCGCCCCATGATACTGGTAGTCGACCTCACCGACGGCGTAGACACCGGGGATATTGGTCATCTGGTTGCGCGGATGGACAGGCTCCATCGTGCCGTCGTTTGTAGGGGCATAGTCTACCCACAGCCCACCCATCGAGTAGTGCTGGGCGGGATAGATGCGCATTGGTACTTCGCGCGGATCCTCGCCGACGAACTTGATGTAGACCTCCAAGATTCCCAGCAGTTTCTTTTCGACCTGTTGGCGTGGTAGATGGGTGATATCTAAATAGACTTGATTTTTGCCTTGGATGCCGCGCCGTTGGTTGACACACACATCGAAGATTTCGCGTGTTGCGATATCGCGCGGGACGAGGTTCCCGTAGGCGGGGTACTTCTCCTCAAGGAAGTACCAACGGTCGCTTTCTGGGATGTCGCGCGGGGGGCGTTTATCATAGGGGTCTTTAGGCACCCACACGCGCCCGCCTTCGCCACGCACTGCCTCAGAGACCAGACGGCACTTGTCTTCGCCAGGGATAGCGGTCGGATGGATCTGGATAAACTCCCCGTTGGCATAGTAGACACCCTGCTGGTAGCAGATGCTCGCAGCCGCACCCGTGCAGATAATCGAGTTGGTGGTGTTCTTAAACAGCATTCCGGGGCCGCCCGTGGCGATGACGACCGCCTCTGCGGGAAACGCTCGGATCTCCATCGAACGCAGATCTTGGGCGACCAGTCCGCGACAGATTCCCGCGTCATCCAGCACCAGTCCAAGGAACTCCCAGCCCTCATATTTGGTGACGCGCCCTTCCACTTCCCATCGGCGCACCTGCTCATCTAAAGCATACAGCAGTTGCTGTCCTGTGGTCGAGCCAGAGAAAGCGGTGCGATGGTGGCGCGTGCCACCAAAGCGTCGGAAATCGATAAAGCCTTCCGGAGTACGGTTAAACGGTACTCCCAGACGGTCTAACAGGTAGATGAGGGCGGGGGCACGCTCGCACATGCGCAAAACGGGCGGCTGATTCGCCAAAAAGTCGCCCCCATAAACGGTGTCGTCGAAATGGATCCACGGCGAATCGCCCTCACCTTTGGTGTTGACGGCGCCGTTAATCCCGCCTTGCGCGCACACCGAGTGGGAGCGCTTGACGGGAACCAGCGAAAAGAGATCGACATGAACGCCTGCCTCAGCCAGCTTCATCACGGTCATCAGACCGCCGAGACCACCCCCAACGACTGCAACACGCGTTTGTGCCATTGTTCTCACCTCCTTAGTGCGTAACGGGCGGGGCAGGCGCCTCATGCATAAAGAAGCCTGCCAACGCCACCAGTCCCAACGCGCTCAGCAGAACGAAGCCAACCCAACACCAGCAATGCAGAGTCCGCTGGGCACGATCCCCCATCACCAGACCCCAGCGAATAGCGAAGTTCCAAACCCCGTTGAACAGGTGGTACGAGCTGGCTATCACACCCAGAGCATAGAATGCGACCACCCATGGATTCTGAAACTGCGCCTGCATGCCAGAGTAATAAATATCGGTTCCGTAGAGCTTGTGGCTAATCGTCGTCGAGTAGACATGGTAGAGTAGGAACACGAAGATGAACACTCCGCTGACCCGCTGGAGTGTGTAGGCAAGGTTCTCGCTAAACCGATACCGGTAGATATTCGCTTTGCCGTGATAGGTGATCACAAAGCCATAAAGCGAATGGAATAGCAGGGGCAAAATGACCAGAAACAGCTCCATCGCCCACAGCACCGGTTTCGGCAGAATCTCGTTGAAGAAGTAGACCACAGCGTTGAAATACTTAGGGTCTACCGCTGCCATCGAGTTCAGAAACAGGTGCTGTACGAGATAGTAGCCGACAGGAAAGATTCCCGTAAGCGAGTGCAGCTTGTGGAGAAGGTAGTTATCCCCCTTAAGCTTCTCTCGCCAACCAACATGCGGTGCGGTTTGAACGCTCATCGTTATCCACCTCAAGGGGGATTATACCCAATTTCATCCGTGTACTGCGGCGCGGAGGCCCCGGCCTTTAGGCCCGGGGAGGAGCGCCGCCTTGACTCCTCTCGTGCGGTATCATCT
>PSLB01000059.1:0-12284 GCA_040289385.1 Armatimonadota bacterium | reverse complement strand
GGCCCTGCCCGCGAACAAGGCACCCGCGTGGTAAACGGCTTACCGGCCTATCGTGCCGGCCCGCGCAAGCGGGTTAGGCGCAAGCCCCTAGCTTTAGCTATGGGGTTATTCCACACCTGGGCGTTGTTCGCTTGGGAAGTTGCCCTAACGAGATAGCATTGGGGTTCAGTGCGCCTTTTGCAGGAAACCTTATGAAGCCATCAACGCTATTTTAGAGCGACTGCTTCTTTTAGAGGCGTCCGTTGCGCATAAAGCAGAGCCGCCTACACCTCCATCACCACAGGAATAATAAGGGGCTGTCGGCTAAGATGCTTTCTGCAGAATCGGCGGAGTATCACCACCAGTTCCTCGCGTAGGGTGTCCCAATCGCTGATCTCTGCAGGGAGCATCTGGTTCAGCAGTTGCTGAACGGCTTGGCGCGCCAGTTCGGGTTGCGCCTCGCTTTGCCATTCGAAGCCTTTGGCGATGAACTGGGGGGCATCGGTAAGTTCGCCAGTTTGCGCGCGCACCGTGACGATTGCTACCAGAATCCCCTCGCGCGCCAGTTGGCGACGGTCGCGAATAATCGATTCGGGCACGCTACCACCCATGCCCTCTTCGACCAGCATGCGCCCTGCGTGTACAGACTCGCTGAGTTGCGGAACCCCGCTTACGATGCGCAATACGGAGCCGTTCTCCAAAAGGAACATCTGGTCGTCTCGATAGCCCATCTGACGCGCCAAATCGAAATAGGCGGCTTGGTGGCGTGCCTCCCCATGCACGGGCGCCAGATAGCGTGGGCGCAAGAGGCTGATCATCAGCTTCAGCTCCTCTTGGCACGCATGTCCTGAAACATGCACTGGTGCCAAGCCATCGTGGAAAACTTTGGCGCCCAGACGGATGAGGCGGTTTACGGTGCGCCACACAAGGCTCTCGTTGCCTGGAATCGGGGTGGCTGATAGGATCACCGTGTCGCCTTTACGAATCTTGAGGCGGGGGTACTCGTCGGCGGCGATTTTGCTCAGAGCAGAAAGCGGTTCGCCTTGACTCCCGGTAGTCAGAATCAGCAGGCGGTCGTCTGGGTAGTCGTCCAGCTCCCGTGCGCTGATAAGCGTGTCGGGATGAGCGCGAAGGTAGCCGCGTTGAAGGGCAATCTCCATGTTCTGCTCCATTCGCCGCCCCAGCACCGCAACTTTACGCTGGTATACCTCTGCCATATCGATGGCTTGCTGGAGACGGTGGATGTTCGAAGCGAAGCTCGTGATCAGGATGCGTCCCTGCGCCTGGGCGAAGAGCGTGTAGAATGCGTCGCTGACTTTGCTTTCCGACTCGCCCCAGCCGGGGCGCTCCGCATTGGTGCAATCGCTGAGCAGGAGCAGAACCCCCTTGTCGCCTATACGCGCCAGTTGATTGAAGTCGGTGCGCTTGCCGTCTACAGGGGTATGGTCGAACTTGAAATCGCCTGTGAATACGAGCGTGCCTTCGGGTGTATGAATCGCATACGCCACACAGTCGGGGATGCTGTGGGTGACACGAATCGGCTCCACAGTGAAATCGCCAATAGCGAAAGGCTCCCCCGGTTTAATGGAATAGATCGGGGAGGTGAGCCGACGCTCACGCAGCTTGTTCTCAATCAACGCCAGCGTGAGCGGAGTGCCGTAGAGCGGAACATTGCCAATCAACGGGAGAAGGTACGGAAGCCCGCCTACATGATCCTCGTGCCCATGCGTGAGCAGAATCGCCTGAACGCTCTCGCGAAGGCTCACCAGATAGGTGGGGTCGGGAACGACGATGTCGACGCCGGGCAAATCCTCGCCTGGAAATGCAATCCCACAATCCACAATAAGGGTCCGATCCCGATATCGAACAAGATTGAGATTTTTCCCGATTTCACCGCAGCCGCCAAGCGGAATAATCTCCAGCGCCAATCGTTTCGTTCCTCCTTGCGCCTAATAGTATAGCATGCAGAGGCGAATGCCCGCTCCCTGACAAAAAATCCCTCCCCTGCGATCTAGAGAGGAGGGATTGACCAAACAATGCCGCCGCAAGCCCCGGACTTGCAGTCCTGGGGATAAGGCGGTATAATTCAGAAAAATCGCTCCGCCCCAAAGAGGGCGCAGCATATTCAAGTATCTGGGCCAAGGCCCAGTAGTTGGGGCGATGGCGTCCCCCACGGGCGTGCGGTGGCACCCTCATCGGCGCGCCCGCGTAGCTCGCTAACGCGAGAAAGAATCCCCCGGCTTTAGCCGTGGGGAGAACGTCAATATTGGGACATTGTGTGCTATATAGCGAGGATAAGCTGCCGGTTCGAGAGGTCGAACAGCATCTCTGCGTTCAGCACCTCGCCGAGCAGCGATACAGGCACGATTATCCGCCCACGCACAAGCTGGAGAGGCGCATCCAACGCCACGGGGGCGCTGTTGAGGGTCGCTCTGTTGGCACGCACATCCAGCACGAGGACCTGTCCGTTCAGCGTGATGGTGGCGCGTTTATGGGTGTTGTCCCATTGAACTTGGGCGCCAGCGTTCTCGAGGGCGTGGCGTACGGTCACCAACGGGATGCCGTCTTCCACACGCGGGGAGACATCCGACACCACCACGGTGTGGTTCAGCACGAGATCGAAGGAACGGATAGTGTGGGGCAGTCGCACACCCTGACGGAACACCATAAGGGCGTTCTCATAGGGGCTTGGGGCAGGTGGAGGAGGCGTGTGGGCAACTCTCTGGGGCGTTAGGAGTTTCTGCCCCCGCATGTGGGGCTCTGCCTGAGCCCTACGCCACTGGGGGAAACTATTGGGAGCGGGTGTCGGCACAAAGAGGGTGTTGGCGGGTGTATCGGGAGGGGTGAGGCGCGTCTGGTGAGTGGGCTGTCCTGTCCTGTCCATCGGGCGCCGGAGGGCAGGATTCGCCTCTGTTGGCGCCAGCGCAATGCGTGTAGTGGGCTCCGCAGCGGGTGCGGGTGTAGGTATCGTGTTCGTCGGCACGCTCAGGCGTAGTTCGGTTGGGGGAAGCCCTGTAGTCGGGATGTCGGTGCGCATGGCGCTCTGCCCCCATGCTGGTGACGATTCGACGGCGCTTACGCTCGGCTCTGCCGTTTCGGTAGGCTCAGGCTCTATTCGGCGTTCGGTGCGTCCCCCAGGATTGTTCACAAACACGCGAGTGGGGGGTGACTTGAAGGTCTGCTTGCCATCGAAGCTCCAGACTTCGAGGGTGTGCCAGCCGTTGGCTTCGCGCGTGGTATCCCAGTGATACACATAGGGCGCGAAATTGCGGAGGGCGCGCACCTGCCCATCTACGAAGAATGTAACATACGCACTTGTAGTCAGGCGCGCTTCGATGGGCACGGTTCCACTGAGGCGTGCACCGTTGCGCGGCACGATCAAGCTTACAGGAGCATAAGGGTCGGGCTGAATTTCAACGTGCGATTGCGCCTCGCCGATCAAGCGTCCTTGCTGATCGTACAGGCGGATGGTAGCGGTATGGGTGCCAGGGGCTAACCCTGCGTGGGTCAGCTCCAGCATCGCTCGATGGCCCTGTACGGTGCGCGTGGCGACGAGGGTGCCGTCTACTACAATCTCGACGAACGCTGGGCGCATGCCGTGAAACTGCAAGACAACCTGATTGCCCGCACCTTTAGAGACCTTGACCGGCGCATTGGACTGGGCACAAGCCACACCTGCCAAGCCCGCCAGCGCCAGCACACTAATCCACTGTCGAGTTCGCATACAAGCCTCCTTATTGAATGTGTGCTTCCTGCTTTAGACACTAAGATACCCCTTTGGATACCGCTTGTCCGATGCAATTCCTGCCAATTTCGAGCCAAATTCGGCGTCTAATTGCCCAAAACCCTTGACTTTAAGGGGGGTCAATCGTCTAAACTACTCATGTCCGCAAGGGGAGTGCGCATGAGACGTTGTGATAAGCTAGTGAGGCGAGACGGGCAGGCTGACGCAGGGGTCAGTCCGATGGGTGTGTCCGATTCTCCCAGCGCTGGCACTACTCACCGACGGAGGGAACAAGTATGATGGAACACGGCATGGTGGAGGAACCCTATTTCGACGATACGAATCTCTGTTTCTCTTATATGCAGGATGAGGAACTGGTTTATTATGCGAAGCAAGGGAGTCAGCGCGCCACTGAAACGCTTCTCAAGCGGTACCGCTCGTTAGTCGAGATGAAGGCGCGCTCTTACTTTTTAATCGGTGCCGAGCATGAGGATGTGGTTCAAGAAGGGCTTCTGGGGCTGTATAAAGCCATTCGTGACTTCCGATATGATCGTTTCCACAAGTTTCGGCCCTTCGCTGAGCTCTGCGTGACGCGCCAAATCATCTCCGCAGTCAAAGCCGCCACACGCCAGAAGCATATCCCCCTCAACGAATCGGTCTCCCTCGACCGCCCCCTTCAAGACCCCAACAACCATGAGACCGACACCACCTTGGGTGAAACGATTCCCGACCCTAACTGCCTCACGCCTGAGGAGGTCATCCTCAGTGTGCGGATTCCGATGGCGGTCCTACGGATAGCGCAAGAGCGCATGAGTCCGCTGGAACTGCAGGTGCTGGAGTGCTATCTGGACGGGCTTTCGTATCGGGATATGTCGCAAAAGCTCAATCGGCACACCAAATGCATCGACAATGCACTCCAGCGCGTGAAGAAAAAGATTATTCAGGTCTACAAAGAGTATTACGGTGAGGAATCGACTCCGACGCGTCGGCGCCGCCCGAGGCGGATCGCTCCCGAGCTCGATGACAATATTCTATGAACCCCACTCTCTCTGACAAGACTGTGCGCGCCATTGGGCGTGAAGTGCTCCATATCGAGGCGCAAGCAGTTCAATCGCTTGCCGATCGGCTCGACGACTCGTTTGACCGTGCTGTGGAGGTGCTTCTCAACTGTAGTGGTCGGCTTGTGATTAGCGGGGTTGGCAAATCCGGAGCGATTGCGCGCAAGCTGGCTGGCACTTTCAGCAGCACGGGAACCCCTGCCCTCTTTTTGCATCCGACAGAGGCGGTTCACGGCGACTTGGGGACTGTAACCGCGCAGGATGTGGCGCTCTTGCTTTCCTACAGTGGGGAAAGCGACGAGATTGTGGCGCTTTGTCCCGCATTGAAACGCCTGCAAGTGTTCACCTTAGCGATGACAGGGCGTCCGGACTCGACCTTAGGGCGCATGGTCGATTTGGTTTTGGATGTGGCAGTGGTGCGCGAGGCGTGCCCTCACAATCTTGCACCCACAGCCAGCACAACGTCGATGCTGGCAATGGGGGATGCACTTGCTTTAGCCGTGATGGTGGCGCGCGGGTTCACTCCTGACGATTTTGCGCTCAATCACCCTGCAGGGGCTTTGGGTAAACGGCTCCTGCTACGGGCGTCTGATGTGATGCGCACAGGCGACTCGCTCGCCGTGGTAAGCCAAGATGCCCCCTTGCGCGAGGCACTCTTCGCCATTACACGCGCAGGTGCTGGCGCCGCCTGCGTCGTCGATGCCAACGGTGTCATGGTCGGGCTCGTCACCGATGGAGACATTCGAAGACGGCTCCTGCAGGATGAGCGTGCCCTGGCACAACCTGTGCATGAGGCGATGAATCGCCACTTCTTCCGCCTGCAAGGCAACCCGCTGGCTATCGAAGTGATGGAGAAGTTCCAAAGCCTGCCTGTCAAGATTGGCGATATGCCCGTGTTGGATGAGGCAGGACGCCCTATTGGCATGATCACGCTCAAAGACCTCCTGAGGATGGGCCTCGTTTAGCCTACCTCTTCCATACGCCGTTGGAGCTGAACCAGCGGCATATAGGTTCGCCGGTGTTGCGCGCAGGCTCCGTAGCACTCCAACTTCCGCAAGTGGGCAGGGGTAGGGTATCCTTTGTTCTGGGCAAAGCCGTAGGCAGGATAGAGACGGTCTAACTCGCGCATCATGCGGTCTCGGACAACCTTCGCCATGATGGAAGCCGCACTAATGACGGGATGACGCGCATCACCGTCAATTATCGTCTCTTGGGGGACGGGGTAATCGGGCACAGGGAACTTGCCATCGACAAGCACCTGATGCGGGTTGAGAGGGAGTGCTTGCAAAGCGCGCCGCATCGCCAACAGGCTGGCACGCAGGATATTCAACTGCTCAATCTCGCGTGGGGAGGCGATCCCCACTGACCATGCAATCGCCTCACGCCGAATTCGCTCAAAGAGCTGTTCGCGCACGCCCTCACTGAGGGTCTTGCTATCGCGCACGCCCGCAAGGCAAAATGGCTCCCGTACCAGCACGCATGCTGCGATGACAGGTCCCGCGATCGGTCCGCGCCCTGCCTCATCCACACCGGCGAGAAATCGCCCACACACCGGAAGGAGGGATTCGCTATAGGGGAGCGTTCTCCTATGGGTCTGCAGGAAATCTCTCCGCTTCGGGGAACGACGGAAATGATGCGAAGTTGGCTCTGGTGGCTGGGTTGGGTTTGGCTCGTCTCGTCCGTGTGGGCACAACCACTCTCAGACGGCGTTTTCGTGTTAGATGATTTGATGGCGCGCTGGCAAACTGGCGTGGTATTGGATACGCTCTCGCCGACAACGGTGCGTCTGGTGCGCTCAGGCGGGGTGGCATGCGTTGGTGGCTGGCTTCATCCCACCGAGCGCCCCGCACGGATTGTGTTCACCGTCCAGCTGCCGCGAGTCGATTCAGGCGATAAGCTGGTTGTTTGTGCGTGGGCAGGCGTAGACGACGCGGCGCGCCGTGACGATCCGCAAAACCCGCATAATGGGGTAAGCGCTCGCCTGTTGGTGGACAATCAGCTCTTGGCTCAAGTGGAATGCCGCACATCAGGCTGGCAACCCCTATCGGCAGAGCTGACCTCCTATGCTGGCAAATCGGTGCGACTGGCGTTCGAGATCGACTCTCTGGGCAATACGAACTACGATTGGGCTTATATTGCGGAGGCAGTGGTTCTGCGTCTACGCGAGCGTTTCTCTGTACCTGCACGCTCCCCGCTCCCCCCTGAAGGCGTCCTCGAGGTCAGGGGGACACCGGGCGATCGTTTTACTCTCAATGCTCCTGATCATGCTCCCTTACGCGCGACCCTTCCAGAGAACGGGGCGATATGGCTCCGCTATGCGTTTGCAGGGGCGCGTCAAGCCACCATCACCGAGCTTCAGGCGGAAGCTTCTGCGCGGGTCTACACTTTGCAAGCACGCTTACGGCTCAAATCGCTGAACACACGCCGAGCGGTCTATGAACCCGGTGAGATTGCGGAGTGCGTTGCTCTCATAGAGAATAGGGGACATGGCACATGGGCGGGGCGTGTGCAGGTGCGTCTTTTGCCCATTCAAGATGCGACACTTGTGGAGGCGCCGCAATCGGGCGAGCTGTTTCTGCCGCCGGGTGCCGAGCATCGTTTCCATTTTCGTTTGCGTGTTGAGGCACGCCCACGCGCCGCCTTTCTGATGCGTTCTGAACGCGGGAGCGACGGGGGAGTTCTCAGCCCTGTGGTCGCTGCGCTCCCGGCGAATGTGCCCGATACGGGAAGCTTCGTGCGTGCCTTTGGCGAGGCGTGGGTTCTGCAGAATGAGCAGATTCGCGTCGTGTTCGCGCCGGCATCGCCGCGCGGATACACGGCACGCGTCTATGGCAGGCATGGAGAGGGATGGTTGCTTTTGGCGACCACGCCCACCCTCGCCGAGGCGGTGCTGAACGCGGAGAAGGCTCCCCCCAAACCCGCCTGGTTTCTTCCAGAAAGCGTCACTCCGAACGGCTTGCAGCTGAGTTTGGTTTTTCAGGGGGCGATGGGGCTTGTTGGACGCGCGACCCTCGCCTATCGGTTGGTGGGCAATCGGTTGGAGTGTACCGCTCGGCTGACCAGCGCGCACGAGGCGCACCTGTACCGATTCTGCTTTCCCGATTGGCGAGTGGGCGATGGCTCATTTGGGGAGCGCAAAGATGAAGCGCTGTTTCCCGGACTGGAATATCTTTTAGGGGATGAGCCCTCATCCGACACGCGGTGGGCTACGCCACCGTATCCCATGCGAGTCAGCCCCCATCCCTACAAGATTACGGTGCCGATTATGGCGGTGCGTTGGCGTCAGTGGTTGGTGAGCCTGCGCTGGAACCCCGAATCGGGATGGTCTGGGGTGTTGCGCGCTCCGAATGCCTTGTTTGCTGTGCCGAACCGATGGGAACAGGGTGCCCACCACCGACTGGCACTGTGGGTCCCTACAATCCCCAAATGGGCGGACGAGAACAGTGAGCAAGCGCGCGAACCGTTTCGGCTGATAAAAGGCGATTCGGTCTCTCTTTCTGCGACGCTAACTGTCCGCAGCGATGCGGAGGATATTATCGTGGCGGTGGCGGATGCTTTGCGTGAGATGGGGATGCCCACGCCCCCTGCGCCCCAGCGTACCGACCTGCAAGCGCTGTCGCTCACTGTGCAAGGACTTCTTAACAGTTATGATGCCTCTGCCAAAGCATGGCGTCATACCAACACGGGTCCCACCTTCTACGACCCGCAGGTTGCTCTTGCCTTGTGGGTGCTTGGGCATCGCCTTTTTCCCGAAGAGGTGCGTCGGCGGCTGGCGCTTCAGCAGGTTCAAGAGGCGGTGAGTGCGCAGGTGCGTTCTGCGGTCGGCTTAGAGTTAGCCTTCTATATTGGCGGGCTTCCCAGCGTCCTCGATGGCTTGGAAGCAACACTAGAGGCGGTGCGTAAAGCCCAGCGTAGCGACGGCACATGGGGTTGGAAGCCTGAAACCCCACGCCACACAGTTCTCGGTAAGGCGGGCGACACCTCCAGCGGCTGGACTGGCGAACGCAGCGCGCAAGTGGGGACGCATGCTCGGATCACCCTTAACTCAGCCTCTCAAGAGGCTTTGCTAAGAGCGTTGCACTATCTGATGCGCCAGCAACGCCCCGAAGAAGCCCAAACCTGGGAACTGCCCCTGCATGTGCCAGATCTGCTGGCTGTGCCTTATGGGATCCATGCCTTTCTGGACGCATACCTGATTAATGGCGATCGACGCTACTTAGAGCTGGCGGAGCGATGGGCTTTGCGGGGTGTGCCGTTTGTTTACCTTTGGAGTGCCCCAGATCGCCCGATTATGCGGGGGGCTACAATTCCCGTCTACGGCGTCACATGGCTAAATCAACAGCCGTGGTTTGGGGTCGCTGTCCAGTGGAAAGGGTTGGTCTATGCTCGTGCACTTTATCGCCTGGCGCAAGTGACGGAGACCCATGAGTTCAACTGGCGTCAGCTGGCGGACACCATCACGCTCTGCGCCGTGCAACAGCAGGAATGGGTATCCGAACGCTATCCTGCGCAGGAGGGGATGTATCCCGACGCGTTCAGTGTCGTTAAGGGCGTGGAGGAGTATCATTGGAACCTGAACCCCCGTCTGCTTGCTCTGTGTATCGCCCAGCGCTTGCGTTTTGAAATAGAACCACGCACCCTCATCGTGAATCATGAGGGGGCTCCGATTGCCTGCACAGCGCCGGGCTTACAATCCGCTGAAATAGAGCGCACACGCCTGCGCCTGACTCTCGCCCCCCCTGTTAGCGGGCTTCCCGCCGTCTACCTCTTTGTGGCGGGCATCAAGAAGACGTCCACAATCCGCCTCAACGGGGAACTGCTCCCCCAATTGGACGATATAGATCGGTACATTTGGGAACTGTCCCCGCTTCGGGCGGGGTGGTCGGTGCATCGTAGCGGTTGCATTGTACGCGTGCCAAACCCGACCGACACGCTCATCGTGGAAATAGACCTTTGACAAGGGTATAATTCCCCCCGATGAGCGAGCGGAAACGGGTGCTTACAGGCGATCGGCCCACTGGCAAACTTCATTTGGGGCATTATGTTGGTTCTTTAGTTAATCGGGTAGCGCTTCAAGAGGCATACGATTGCTATTTCCTGATTGCGGATCTGCATATGCTTACGACGCGCCCCACGCGCGACGATATCGAGGAGATGCGCACCAACATTCGCGAGATGGTGCTGGATTATCTGGCGGTGGGCATTGACCCCAGCAAGTCTACCATCTATCTCCAATCGGCGGTGCATGCGGTCTACGAGATGAACCTCATCTTCGAGATGCTGGTGACCTTGCCGCGCCTGACGCGCTTGCCCAGTATCAAGGACATGGCACGCGCAGCGAACATAGGCGAGGAGTCGATCCCGTTCGGATTGGTGGGCTATCCCGTGCTTCAATCGGCAGATATTCTGATGCCGCGTGCGCATCTTGTGCCTGTAGGCAAAGATAATGAGGCGCATGTCGAAATCACTCGCGAGATTGCCCGCCGATTCAACGGTTTGTACGGTGAGGTGTTCCCGATTCCGGAGGTGATGCTCAGCGAAGTGCCCACCCTTGTTGGTATCGACGGCAAAGCGAAGATGAGCAAGAGCCTTGGAAATGCCATCTTCCTCTCTGACGATCCCAAAACCGTGGAGAAAAAGGTGCGCATGATGTATACCGACCCGAAGCGTATTCACGCCCACATTCCGGGCACGGTCGAGGGCAATCCGGTCTTCATTTACCACGACATCTTCAACCCCGACAAGGACGAGGTGGCGGATCTCAAACAGCGTTATCGGGAGGGGCGCGTGGGGGATGTGGAGGTCAAAGAGAAGTTGGCGCGCGCGCTCAATGCCTTTTTAGACCCGATTCGGGAACGACGCGCTCAGTTCGAGAAAGAGCGCAGCTCTGTCGAGGAGATTATCTACACGGGCACGCTCAAAGCACGCCAGATTGCCGACGAGACGCTCGATGCGATGAAGCAAGCGATGGGCTTGCGCAGAATCTGGCGCAATATCGAACGCAAAGCGCGCGAACGCCACGAAAAGCTCGCCAAGATCGCCTCTCACTAAAAGCCCATGCGAATCTTAGCCATAGATCCCGGCACCCACAAGGCGGGGATTGTGGTGGTGGATATTGTGGGCGCCCAGTATGCCCTCCACCACCGAGCCATCGTGAGCCGCGACGAGCTGAAGGACACTCTGCAAACCCTGTTGGCGATCTACCAGCCAGAGCGATTGCTGATTGGGAAAGGTACAGGGTCGCGCACCCTTGTGCCGATTCTGCGGGCGCAGTTTCCCCATCTGCGGTGGGAGCTGGTAAAGGAGCGTAATACAACCTTGCAGGCGCGTGCGCTTTACTTTCGGCACCATCCCCCGCGCGGATGGCGCCGATGGCTCCCGAAAGGACTACGCCTGCCGCCCGAACCGTACGACGACTACGCCGCCTTAGCCCTCGCCCTCCAGACAGTTGCCTCCGAAGACGATTAGCCTGCTACCGAGAGTAGTCGCCTCCCATCCTCGCTGCCCAAGAGCCACTCGCATGCACGCTCAGGATGGGGCATCATCCCCAACACATTGAACCGCTCGTTGGCTATGCCCGCAATCGAGTCCACAGAACCGTTGGGGTTCCAATCAGGGTCGACAACCCCATCGGGCCGGCAGTACCGAAAGATAATCTGCCGATTGCGCTGAAGCCGTTCCAAGGTGAGCGCATCGCAGACATAGCGTCCATCGCCGTGCGCAATCGGCAGTTTCAGCACCTCGCCCATGCGATAGCGACGGGTGAAGGGGGTCTGGATATTTTCCACGCGTACATACACATGCCGACAGCGAAACTTCAGCCCCTCGTTGCGGGTCAGCGCGCCGGGCAAAAGCCCCGCCTCACACAGAATCTGGAAGCCGTTGCAAATTCCCAGCACCAGACCCCCGCGCTCTGCGTAGGTGCGCACCGAGTCCATTATGAGGGCGAACCGAGCGATGGCGCCTGGACGCAAATAATCGCCATACGAGAACCCACCAGGCACAATAATGAGCCCGTAATCGTCTAGAGGGCGGTTCTCAGCGTGCCAGAGGTAGTCTACCTCATAGCCCACCACATCGCGCAGGGCATGAAAGGCATCGCGATCGCAGTTAGAGCCGGGAAACACTATCACGCCTGCCTTCATTCCTCAATCACCTCGTACCGGTATTGTTCGATGACCGGGTTGGCTAAGAGCTGACGACACATCGCCTCCACCTGGGCGTGAGGATCGCCATCGGGCTGAAGGTCAATCTCCAGATACTTCCCGACTCGCACGCCTTGAACCCGCTCGAAGCCTAACTGATTCAACGCCTCCTGCAGAACGCGCCCTTGCGCATCCAGCAGACCAGGCTTTAAAGTCACGATAATCCTCGCTTTGGGCATGTCTAAGATTGTACCTTTCGCGGTCGTGGCAGATCCGTGCGTGACGTCCTCCCCTCCATCAATTGAGGGGCATCCTTATTCCGGATGCACGCAGGGCTTTGTCCCTGCGCTCCGGTTCGGCGACGCCGTGCCACCCCCA
>PSLB01000058.1:0-12313 GCA_040289385.1 Armatimonadota bacterium | reverse complement strand
TGACGAGCGCGAGCACCCCAAGCGGCGCGAGGGCGGTCATGAGCAGCACGAGCCCGCCGAGGAGCAGCAAGCCTGCCCAGCCCTCCGCCGGATGCCCCGGAAGGGGCCTGCCGCAGATGGGCGGCGGTGCGGGCGGCTCGGACGCGGATGCGGGGTCGTGGGCAGCGTCCGTCCGCCGTGGCGCTTGTCGCCCCGTGCGGTGACCTAGGAGCCAGTAGCCGTACAGGCCCGTGCCCGGGATGCCCGCCGACACGTACGGCCCGCGCGGACCCAGGCCCACGCGCAGGCCGCGGATCCCGGCGCTGAGCCCTATGCCGCGCGTGCTCAGGTTGAGCCGCAACCCCGGCGCGATGCGTTTGCTGCGGCGGAAGCGGAAGCCCATGGCTGTCCCTCCTTAGGGTTCAGCGTGGTCGTGGTGTTATCGGTCTGTGGCGTGATCGGCAGAAGCCGAATCTCGAACTCTTGATCGTTGATTTTGACCTTTTCCTTAATATCCCTTTGCATGATATAATACGAACAAATGTGCAAGTCAGTCCCCAAACAGGTGTTCGAACGCCCAATCAGAGAGGCAGGGAGAGGATGTCGGGGTCGGGAGGACGCTTGGCGAACCCTACAGGTGTTGACACCCAGGATCTTACAGAGGAAGCACTGCCGAGTGAGTCCGGAGAGAAGAAGCGGTAGCCCCAGCGCGCCCCACCAGCTTTGAGCATACAGCCCCCATGCCGTCAGGGCGACACCCAAGACGATTCGCACCGCTTGTTCCCAAGTGCCTACATTGGGTTTCATATCAGGCACCTCCACCAGAATTAAGGGCTAAGAAGGCATTAAGTTCCCCCAATTAGGGAGACGTATAGCAGTAGCCCCGTCCTGCACCAAGCTCTACACGCTACTATCTGCTACCTCGTAGACCTCGACCCCGCGCGCCGAGAAGCGCGGAATGAGCAACCCCTCCGCTATCGCCCGCTCATACAGCAACCGCCACGGTTCGGGCTTCCCTTCAGGGCGAAACCGGTAGTTGTATAACACAAACCGATAGCCGTGAGCGGTCATCCACGCTATGAGCGATCGAGGGGTGCGCATCGTGTCATATGGGATAAGCCGATGATGCCCCTCATTCCCCCACAGGTACGGACGGTTCAAATAGTACCCACGCGTCTCATCCAGCAATATCACGCCGGCATCGCACGGCACCTGCTGGTTGAGATATTGCACAGCAGGATAGATCTGCAACCGCTGCTGAAGATAGGTATCCCGATCTCGCAACGCCAGCGAAACCGCCGACACATACCCCACCCACAGAAGCCACAGCGTGAACCCCGCCTGCAACCCCAATATGCCCGTATAGCCCCACTGCAACCCTAAGGGCACGCGCACGATCGGGGTCGTACCCACCCCAGCCAGCACAGGAAACACGAGAATCAGATACCGCACCTGCTGCATCAGGTAGAACCAGCCCACCCAGTTCCCCACTACAAACAGCAGAAGCCAGCCCAACCTTGCCG
Source organism: Armatimonadota bacterium (assembly GCA_040289385.1). Taxonomy (GTDB): domain Bacteria; phylum Armatimonadota; class Fimbriimonadia; order Fimbriimonadales; family GBS-DC; genus LDYB01. The sequence continues at coordinate 10,811 of PSLB01000058.1, read as the reverse complement.
ACAGCCCCCCAGCAAGCACTAACCCCACAGTTGCCAAGTAACCCATCCCCATCGTCGGAACCAGATAGACACGCTCGCCCGCACGAACCCCAATCGGGTCGGCAAAGGGCGCAGGATACGCCGTCAAGTTCCACGGAGAAAGGAGAAGCTGATACGGTTCGCGCCCTATGCCGAACTTCAGCTGGTCATGGCGGTAGGCATCTGCTTGTGCCCGACCCCACTGCTTCCCCCCGAAAATCTCGTAAGCAAAGGGATAGACAGGATTGCCCGTCCACACCCAGTTGCGCACATACCAAGGAGCCCCGATAAGCACTGCCACTGCCCCCGCCATCACAAGCGTCCGTGCGCCACCCCACCACCGCGCTCTAAAACACCACGCCAACCCCAGCAATCCCAGTAGCCCCCAAGCCAACAGCGCCGTATACTTCGTTGCCAGCGCAAACCCCACCATCACACCGCCAAGCCATAGCAAAATCGGGACACGCTCGTGCAGACCCCGATACACAGCAAAGGCGCCCAGCCCCACATACAGCGCAGTGGAAAGGTCGACATACGCTGTCCCCATCTGCCAAGCGACAACGGGAGTGCTGGCCACCAACAACCCTGCAAGCCCACCATAGCCCCCCAATCGCGAGCTAAATCCCGCACATCCCAACACCATCCAAAGCCCCATCGCCCAGTGAAACACTTTGGCACACGACTCGCCGTCCAGCCATAAGCCCAGCCAAAACAGCATATCCAAAAGTGGCGGAAAATAACTCTGGTGCATAAACGGCACCTCCACCATTCCCCCTGCCTGTAGATAGAGCTTTGGGTATGCCAAATGGTAGGCAAGTGCATCCCACTCGTTGCCATCTGGTGGCAGAAAACAAAGCACCAGCCCGAACCCCAGCAACAGCGCTGTAAGCCCCCACGCAACCACGTTCACCCCAACTGCAGGCTTGCGTTCGATACGGGACAGCCCTATGCCGATGCGCCAGCCCCATATCCCAAACAGCCCCCACACCGTTAGAAGTCCCCATAACCCATCCCGCCTGTGGAGCCAAGCCAACAAAGCAACGCCGTATGACAGCAACGCCAACCCCAGTGCCCCAGCATACGCCGTCCGCTCCAACCCACACAAGGGAAAACGACGAGCCAGCAACGCCCCCACCCCCACCGAAAGCAAAACTATTAGCAAGCCCAACACAATCCCTATCATCTCATCAACTGCTGGAGGGAAGCAGGTCTGCTACCGCTACTGACCGATCCGAACGCATCACAGGCACTATCTCCTCCCCAACACGATACACCCCCTGCACCCGATAACCATACCCATACACACGCCCCCGCATCGGCACAGGCTCCCGATACACCGCCACCACCCCCTCCGATAAGTTCACTATCCAATACTCTGGAACCCCCGCCCACGCATACAAGCTCGCTTTCTGATGCCGATCCAAGCGCAAAGTGGTCTCGCTCACCTCCACCACCAACAGTGCACGGCTCGGATGCGCACGCTCATAGTCGCGAATGGTACCCTCTACTACCGCCACATCGGGCAACGGCTCATCCCGCTCACTCAAGGTCAAAGGAAGCTGGGTATCTACCAAGTAGCCCGCTTCTTCGGGGAAAACACGGCGTAAAGCATGTTCACACAGTCGAATCGCCGTCGCATGGGCGCTTTTCATCGGCAACTCCTTTGCGATAATCTCGCCGTCGATGAGCTCAATCTTCTCATCAGGACGGATAATCCCCGCCTCTACCATACGCTCCACCTCGCCACGCGTGAACTTGCGCCGATACCCGGCGCATGACGCGACTTGGGGGCGAGTCAGTGTCTTTGGCATGTTTAGAGTATACCTCACTTTGGCAGGAAGCTTTGGATGCAAGGCGTACAGAACAGGTATGCGTTTAGGGGTTCTTGCTGATAGCCACGACCATATAAGCTATCTCCAGCGTGCTGTGGAGGTGTTGAACGCCCATCAAGTAGCGCTGGTGTTGCACGCGGGCGATTATGTAGCGCCTTTCACGGTTAATGCGCTCCAGAAGCTGAGCTGTCCGCTTAAAGGCGTGTTTGGCAACAACGATGGGGAGCGGTTGGGATTGGCGCGCCGAATCGCTGAGATCGGGCAGGTGCAGGTACAGCCCCTCTTTCTGGAGTTGGAAGGGGTACGAATCGCTCTGGTTCACGAGCCAGAGCCAGTGGAGGCGTTCGCCAAGAGTCAGCTCTACGATTTGGTCATCTACGGACACACCCACCAGCAGGAGCTGCGCCGAGAAGGGCGGTGCACCCTTCTGAACCCTGGTGAGGTGTGCGGCTGGCTGACAGGACGCGCCACACTGGCAATCGTGGAACTGCCTGCAATAAAGGTGGAGATACTAACGCTTTAGCCCCCGCGCTCTATCAACTCCAAAAACTGGTGGAAGAAGGGGCGACTGTCCCATGGACCAGGCGCCGACTCTGGGTGGTACTGGAGGTTCACCAGGGGGAGATCGCGATGGCGTACCCCCTCGATGGTGCCGTCATTCAGCTGAATGTGAGTCACTTCCAGCCCCGTACCCTCTAAACTTTCGGGGATAACGGCGTAGCCGTGATTGTGCGAGGTGATGGTCACCTGCCCTGTCAGTAGGTTCTTTACAGGATGATTGCACCCCCGATGCCCAAACTTGAGCTTATAGGTTCGTGCGCCAAGCGCCATGCAAAGCAGTTGATGTCCCAGACAGATGCCTGCAATCGGCTTTTTGCCGATCAGCTGGCGGACAGTGTCCACAATCGGCTGGAGACGGGCAGGATCGCCCGGACCCGGAGAGAGCAAAATCCCGTCAGGCTCGTAAGCGAGGATCGCCTCTGCAGGAGTCGTTGCTGGCACGACGATGGAGCGCACTCCCAGACTGGCTAATCGGCGTGGGATGTTCCACTTGACCCCGCAATCCACAATCACCACACGAGCGCGATAGCGCTCGTCGGGGACATCCATCGGCTCCATACCATCGTAGCCCCACTTATAGGGTTCGGGCGTGGTCACAGTGTAGACGAAGTCGTGTTCGTCATAGCGGGGGGTAGCCTGCAGGCGGTGGAGCGCCTCTTCGGGGGTTTCATCGGTGGTGAGGGTTGCCATCAGCACGCCGTGTTGGCGCACGCGACGGGTAATGGCGCGCGTATCGACGCCCTCAATCCCTACCACACCATTTTGTGCCAGAAAGTCGTGCAGAGCAAGGCGGGCGCGCCAGTTGGAAGGGGTCTCGCACGCTTCGCGCACGACGAACCCTGCCACTTGCACCCGCCTCGACTCGTGATCTTCGCTGTTGAGACCGTAGTTGCCAACGAGGGGGTAGGTCAGCACCACGATCTGCCCTGCGTACGAGGGGTCGGTCAGCACCTCTTGGTAGCCAGTCATGCCGGTGTTGAAGACGAGTTCGCCGACGGTATGCCCTTCGGCTCCGAGCGACTCGCCAGCGAACACGCCTCCATCTTCCAGCACAAGGTAGGCACGCATCGATTATCGCTTCGGACGGAACTGGGGTTTGGGGAGGTCTTCGGTCGGCTCAGGCTTTTCGCGTTGGGGTTCGCGTGAGGGTCTGGGCGGGGCAGGACGTGAGTGAGGGCGTGCTGGGGCTGTAGCAGCCTGAGCAGGTGCTGGGGCGTTCCCACCGCTTTTGAGGGTCTCCAACACCTGTTCCAGCCCGCGTGCAGAAAGGTTCACTCGTCCAAGGCTATCGATCTCTTTGACCCGTACGCGCAGGGTATCCCCGACCTTGACCACTTCATCAGGGCGACTAATTCGCCGATCGGTCAGCTCGCGGAGCTCCACCAGCCCCTCTTTGCCTGGCAAAACCTCCACGAAAGCCCCGCGCGACATCAAGCGCGTGACGCGCCCGACATACACTTCACCAACGGCAATCTCCTTGGTGAACGCCTCGATCATCTGGCGGGCACGCTCGCCCGACTCTCCGTCCGGCGCCGCGATGAAAACCTTGCCCGTCTGCTCAATTTGGATCTGCGCACCTGTCTCAGCAGTAATCTTTTTGATGGTCTTCCCGCCCGGGCCGATGACCTCACCAATCTTGTCAGGGTTGATCTCCATCACGAAGATGCGTGGCGCGCGTGGCGAAACTTCCGGACGCGGTTCGGGAATGACTTCGAGCATCTTCTGCAAGATAAAGAGCCGCGCCGCACGCGCCCGCTGAAGTGTCTCTGCGATAATCGGCATCGGCAAGCCCGGAATCTTCAGGTCTAGCTGGATGGCGGTAATGCCGGTATGCGTGCCTGCCACTTTGAAGTCCATGTCGCCGCAGGCATCCTCCATGCCTTGGATATCGGTGAGCAGTTCGTAGCGGTCCTCGCTCTCGAACACCAGCCCTGTGGCGATTCCCGCGACGGGGGCTTTGATGGGCACGCCCGCATCCATCAGTGCAAGGGTGCTTCCACAGACGCTCGCCATCGATGTGGAGCCGTTCGATTCCAGCACCTCCGAGTAGAGCAGAATGGCATAGGGGAACTCCTCTTCGGGAGGGATGACCCGCTCCAAGGCGCGCTCGGCGAGCATTCCGTGCCCCACCTCGCGCCGTCCAGGCCCGCGCAGAGGACGCACCTCCCCTACGCTAAACGGTGGGAAGTTGTAGAAATGCATATAGCGTTTGGTCTCTTCCTCGCTGAGGGCGTCCAGAATCTGTGCCTCCTGAAGGGCGCCCAGCGTACAGGTCGTTAGCACTTGGGTTTGCCCGCGTTGGAACAACCCGCTGCCGTGCGTGCGCGGGAGAAGCCCCACCGCACATCGGATCTCGCGAATCTCGTGTGGCGCGCGCCCGTCAGGGCGTTTCCCCTCATCGAGGATGAGCTGGCGCACGGTCTCCTTGATGACCTCGTCTATCGCCATAGCCAGTTCCAGCTCACGCCCTTTATAGGGAGGGGGAAGCTCTGGGTCGGCAGGCGTATTCATCTGGGCAACGATTTCCTCTTTAAGTTGGCTCAACCCTGCCTCGCGTGCCAATTTGTCAGGGTTTTGAATGGCTTGCTTAAGTGAGTCGCCAGCGAACGCTTTCACCGCATCCTTTAGCTCTTGGCTGACAAGATCGTAGGTGATGTCCGCTTTGGGTTGCCCCACTTTCGCTTGAAGCTCCTCGATGAGCGCAATCACTTGCTGGTTGGTTTCGTGTGCCAGCATAATGGCTTGCGTCATCACCGCTTCGGGCACTTGGTCGGCATCCGCCTCGATCATCATCACATGGTCAGGTCGGCTGGCGACTACCAACTCCATCGCTGACATCTCGCTGAGTTCACTGGTCGGATTGATGATGAAATCACCGTTCACATAGCCCACACGCACCGCGCCAAGCGGACCGTTCCATGGAATGGGCGAGATGCTTAACGCAGCCGACGCGCCGATAATCCCCAACACGGCAGGGGGGTTATCGAAATCCACCGAAAGCGGCAAGACAATTACCTGAACCTCGTTCCGCATCCCTTTAGGGAATAAGGGGCGTATGGAGCGATCAACCAAACGCCCTTGCACAATCGATTCGTCGGAGGGGCGACCGCCGCGTTTAACAAACCCACCTGGAATTTTGCCGACGGCATACTTACGCTCCTCAAAGTCCACAATAAGCGGGAAAAAATCGATATCGGTGCGGGCTTTGGGGCTCATCGTTGCGGTGACCAGCACCACGCTATCCCCATAGCGCACCACCACGGCTCCAGAAGCTTGATTAGCAAGCAGACCGGCCTCGAGGGACAACTGTCTTCCGCCGATCTCGGCGGAGACTAATGCATAGCGTTGCATAAAAAAACCTCCTCTTAGCGTTGCGAGCGCAGTCCTAACTTCTCTACAATCGCACGGTAGCGTTGGATATCCTCGTTCGCAAGGTAGTTCAAAAGCTGTCGGCGCTGACCGACCAGCATCACCAGCCCGCGACGGGAATGGAAATCCTTCCGGTGCTTTTTCAGATGCTCGGTGAGCTGGTTAATGCGTGCGGTAAGCAAAGCGATCTGCACTTCAGGAGAGCCGGTATCGCCTTCATGACGCCTGAACTCCTCGATGATCTGTTTCTTAAGATCTGGTGCTAACGGCATACTCTGTCCTCCTTACCTCCTTGTTTCTGTTATGCATGGAGAGAAGCCGTTGCCGTTTGATCAAGGCACGGGCACACGCCCTGATCAAACGGCACCGAACGCTTCTCTCCAGCAGTCGCTTTGATTATACCCGAATTGTTCTGGTGTCAAAGGCTTAGATCGCCATCTTGGATGCTAACTCCAACTTCTGCACATCTATGGTCTTGGTGGTGGTCTGAATGTATTCGATGGGCACGGCGACCAACCTTCCCCCTTCGATACCGACCATCTCGTTGGTGTGCCCTTTCAGTAGCCGTTCCACGGAATACGCTCCAAGCTGAGTGGCTAACACTCTATCGAAGGCGGTGGGCGATCCTCCCCGCTGGATATAGCCTAACACCATCGCACGCACATGGTACGGTGTATGCTCCTGCAGAAACTCTTTGATATCCTCCGCACGGCATGCTCCCTCCGCCACCACGATAATACTGGAATGCTTGCTGCGTTGGTAGCCCTGATGGAGCTGATCCAACAGGTCGACCAGATCATAGGGAACTTCGGGAATGAGAATGGCTTCGGCGCCCCCTGCCAACCCCACCTCCAACGCAATAAAGCCCTTGTGACGCCCCATTACTTCGATAACGAACACGCGCTCGTGCGAGTAGGCGGTGTCGCGTACCTTGTCGATAGCATCCAACGCGGTGTTCACAGCGGTGTCGAAACCAATCGCATAGTCGGTGCCGGGAATATCGTTGTCGATGGTGGCGGGCACGCCCATAATTCGCACGGCGCTTATCCGACTCAGCTCCACGCCCCCACGCATCGAGCCATCGCCCCCGATAATCACCAATCCGTCGATACCGTGTCGCGCGAGGATTTCGGCGCCTTTGCGCACGCCTCCAGCAGTTTTGAAGTCCTCACTACGGGCTGTGCGCAGGATTGTCCCTCCACGATTGATAATGCCGCCCACCGTGAGGCTGGTCATCGGCTCAACCTCCTCCTGCAGAAGCCCCGCATAGCCCCGCCGAATACCATACACCTCCAACCCGTGATAGAGCGCACTCCGTACGACCGCCCGAATGCATGCGTTCATCCCCGGCGAATCGCCCCCACTGGTGAGAACCGCAATTCGGCGCAACGCACTCATAAGCTCCCTCCAAAGTTCGGTTGACGCTTCTCCAAAAAGGCACGAATGCCCTCCTGCCCTTCGGGGCTGACACGCAGTTCCGCGATGCGTGCTATCGTCAGGGAACGGAGCTCATCCGGTGGGAGCACTTGTGTGGCATGCAACAGCATCTTTGCCGAAGCCATCGCAACAGGACCGTTGGCACGGCACTCCCGCACAAGCGCATCGACCGCTTCATCCAACGCCTCTGAAGGCACCACGCGCTGAACCAGCCCGATCCGTAAGGCGGTCTCTGCATCGAAGCGTTCGCCTGTGATAAACAAGGCGCGCGCAGGCCCATAGCCGATGCGACGCACCACATATGGCGCAATCACAGAGGGGATTAGCCCCAGCTTCACCTCACTAAACGCAAAACGCGCCTCTGGCACCGCAACCACCACATCACATACTGCCAACAGCCCTGCACCCCCTCCCATCGCCGCTCCGTGCACGCGCCCAATCACAGGCTTGGGACAGTGATCAATCACCTCGAACATCCGCGCCAGCGTCCGAGCGTCCTCCAAATTCTCCTGAAAACTGTAGGCAACCACCTTACCCATCCACTGGAGGTCGGCACCCGCGCAGAACGACTTGCCGGCTCCCATCAGCACAACCACACGCACCGTATCCTCCTTGCCTAACGCCGCGAAAGTCTGGGTGAGCGACTGAATCAGCGCCTCGTTGAAGGCGTTATGCACCTCTGGTCGGTTCAGAATGACTCGCGCCACGCCTTCAGAAACCTCAAGCCGAAGTGGTGTCTCCATGCCTATAAGCATACCCCGATCTAACCTGTGTATACGCGTTTCGGGCGGGTTCCTAACCGCGTCGTGATTTCGTGAGGGGGGGTGTTGAGCCATTCAGCGAGCGTCTCGACGCGGATGCCCGCCCTACCTTCACTGCCAATGAGAATCACCGAGTCGCCAGGAGCGACATCGGGCACATCCGACACATCCACCATCATCATGTCCATACAGATGCGTCCGATCTGTGGCACACGCACACCGCGCACCACCACCTCCGTTCGATTGGTCAAGCCGATGGGGTAGCCATCTGCATACCCTACCCCAAGCGTTGCGATGCGCCGCGCCTTAGGTGCCCGATAACGCCACCCGTAGCTGACCCCCTGCCCTGCAGGAATGGTGCGCACCGACAGCACGCGCGCCTCCCAACGCAATACCGGACGCAACCGACAGCAGAGGGGATGCTCTGCTGTGCCGTGTGGAGCAATCCCGTACAGCAATAGCCCGCACCGCACCGCATCTAAATGGCTCGCTGTGAGGTTCAACAGACCCGCACTGGCACTGATATGACAGGGCACACGCGGAAAGCCTGCCTGCCATAGACACGCAACAGCTGTGTGAAACTGCTCTAGCTGGAATCGAGTCGCCTCCAAATCGCTGTCTGCATTCGCAAAATGGGTAAATACGCTTCGCCAGCGAATTGGGGACTCCAAATGCCAATGTTCCAGAAAGTGTGCGAGCGTGTCGGGACGTAATCCCAATCGGCTCATGCCTGTATCCAGCTCCAAGTGGGCATCGACCAGAACCCCGTTGCGCTCCGCATACGCGCACGCCTCGCAATAACCCTCTATGCTGTCGATTACCGCCTCGACTCGGTATTGCACGGCGCTGTCCAATTCTGCCTGCCCGTGCAGGGGGTAAAGAGCCATCAACGCAGTTCGAATCCCTGCCTCGCGGAGACGAATCGCCTCGTCAAGGCTGGCAACAATAAACCGTTGCGGAGGCTGGGGGCATCCCTCAAGTGCCTCAGCTACGGGAACAGCCCCATGTCCGTAGGCGTCTGCCTTAATAACCGCCCACAGTGCACAAAACCACCCCAGATAGGCTTGAACCTGTTGGGCGTTCCAGCGTAAGGCGTCTAAATCGATCGTGACCCAGTTTGTGGAATGAACCGACACCCCATAGCATACCCGACACCAACCTATCGGGTGTCTGCCAGAACCGTTGGGACGCCCTGCTGCTTCTGGGCGCTTGCGTACAACCCACGAATGTAGACAATTTGCCCTGCATGATACAAGTCATGCTCCGCCAGCAAGATCAGGAGCTTGCCAGTCTCCATGCGCCCCATGCCCCAAGTGGGGCGCTCCACCTGAAGGTCGTCATCTGTGAGGGGTGCGATCGCATCGAGGGTGGCCTCATAGCCTTCCTGAGCGATTTGGAGTGCGGCTTGTAAATGTCCACCCATCGCCTTGAAGCGGTGCTCCATCGCCACCCAGTCTACCGAACCATCGCCGAACGCCGTAGATATTTGCACCAGCTTATCAGCACCCGTATGAAAGATAACCTTTAAGATGGAGCCGTCCGCCCAGGTGAAGCCCTGGTAACCGGTTGGCGGCACCCAGAGTGCCTCCGCTTCGGTCAGGTTCTGCACGGCAGACTTGAAGCTGTGCCAGCGACTTCCCTCATAGGCTTGAATCAAAAGCTGTCGGATAAAGTTCACCTGTGTTTTCATAGTTGGCTCCTTATGCAAGCGGTATCTGCTGTTGCTGGGCACTCTGCAGGAGATATGCCCGCAAATCGTCCTGCAATAGGGTACCTGCGGACGGCTCCGCCCCACCCGTAACTCGGAACAGATAGCGACTTGTTTCCAGCGTGAGCGGTCCCTCCACACGCAGGGGCGACTTGAGCGACGGGTGACTAAATGCTGAACACACCTGCTCCAGCCACTGGCGTGCCCGATTCAACTCGATACCGCTGGCGATGCCCACTTCGATGGCAATCTTCTGCTCCCCACGACTATGATTGGTTACGCGCGAGATACTGCTGTTCGCCAGCGTAATCAGACGCCCCGAATCGTCACGAAGACGGGTAATCCGCATGCCCATCGTCTCGACGGTTCCGCTCACTCCATCGATGGTCACATACTCGCCAATAGCAAACTGGTCTTCGACTAAAATGAAGAAGCCATTCAACACATCCCGCACAATCTGCTGGGCTCCGAAGCTAATCGCCAATCCAGCGACCCCAGCAGTCGCCAAAATCGGTCCCAAATTAACCCCAAAGATGCTCAGAACCGTGAACACCGTTACAAACAGAAGCACATAGTTTAGAACGCTTATCAGGAGCGCGGTGATGGTCTTTATCTGTGCTTGGCGCCGCGCGGAGACCTCGACCTTTCGAGTAAGGGTTGCCACCACCACCCGCCCGCCAACCCAGCGAGTGATCAGCACAACGATTAGCAAAATTACAATTTCGCCTAAAGTCTTCAGCACACTATCGGTATGGCGTGCCCACAAGTCGCTCAGAAACTGCCACATAGCAACCGAGTATACCCGCTACTGCCTGCGTTTTCGAGACTCGAGCAAGCGACTAAGAGTCTCGTTGGGAGGTCAACTACCCCATAGATAAAGCTAGGGGCTTGCACCTAGCCCGCTTGCGCGGGATGGCACGATAGGCCGGTTGACAGCGGCCCACCAGCGGCAGGCATGCCACCACCGGCAAGGTACTTCCGGACGATGTTCCGGGCAGCGTTGATGTCAGCGTTCAGCTCGAACCCGCAAGCCCCGCACAAAAACCGTGATTGAGAGCGGCGATTGGAGCGATGGACATAGCCACAACGACAGCACATCTGCGAAGTATGGCGAGGATCGACGCC
>PSLB01000057.1:0-12340 GCA_040289385.1 Armatimonadota bacterium | reverse complement strand
CGTCAACCGGCCCCGAAGCCCTGCCCGGCTTGCCGGGCGAGGGCAAGCCCCCGGCTTTAGCCGTGGGGCAGTTGAACAGGCTAACTGCCAGAAGCCATGTTTCCAGATTGGCGTGAGCTCGAGTGAGGGCTTGGAGGCGCGGATGGCGTGGCATTGCGGAGAGCAGGATTTGCAAGGCGGTACTGTAGTCGCCGTAGGCGTAAGCCCGAATTGCGTCGGAGAGTTCGGGTTTCTCTCGCAGGCGGGGAGCCAGCGCGCGTTCGATGAGGCGGTCGCGCTGCGCCTCTTCAGCGGTGAGGAGCGCGTAGAGGGTCTCATAACTGCCCAGCAGTTCTGCACAGCCAAGCGCAATCTGCTGGCGTGCAATCGGTGACGGGACGCGTGTCATCGCTTGGAGCAGGCGTTCGATATCCTCTGGCGCGCCGTGTCGGGCTAAGGCGCGCGCCAAACTGGCGAGCACAGCAGGCTCCCCCTCTGCATCGAGCCGTTCGCGCAAAAGGGGCGCCAAATCAGGCTGAGGCGGGAGCGTAGCAAGTACCTCGCCAGCACCGATTCGCACATCGGGACTATCGGCGTGGAGCCACTCGGGCAAACGCTCTAACTCCTTCAGGTGGACAATGTCTTCTGGGTGGGCGTGGGCAAGCAGGACTGCGATAGCTTCCAGCAGGCGCGTTTGCTCCAACGGTCCGGGTGCTTCTGTGAGCCGTTGGAGCAAATGGGGGAGAGTGCGGGGGTCGCCGATTTGGCGCATCGCCGAGATAGCCGCCATCCGCACCTCGATGCGTTCTGAATGGAGGAATGCGGTCAGATCGGGCAGTGCGTGCGCCACGCCGATGCGCCCTAAGGCTTCGCAGGCTTCCACAATCATGTCGCTGGCGGGGTCGTGCAGCATGGCAATGAGTGCGGGCACGGCACGCGGGTCGCCAATCTCGCCCAGTGCATGGGCGGCGGCGCGTCGGATAGCTGGCACGGGATCGCGCAGGGCACGGACCAGTTCTTCCACAGCGAGCGGGGGCTTCTGCTCGGCAAGCGTGCGGATCGCCTGGAGGCGTGCCTGCACATCGGCTTGACGACGGAGCTGGCGCAACGCCATCCACCCACGGGGGCGCACCGAGGCACGCAACTGCGACAGCACATAGCCCATCGGATGCTCTGCTGGCTCGCGAATCGCCCAGAGCCACGGCAGTGCCAACAAGCGCAACAGCGATGCACAGCCAAACAGCACGAAAAAGCGGGGCGGATCGGGCACCACGCCCTTCATCGCCTCCATTAATGCACCGCTCGCCAGCGCAGAAAGCCCGCCCACCAGTGCCACCACCGCCAAAAGCGCCCCCATATACACTGCCCGCTGGTCGGCAGGCGCCACCGCAACATTCAGATTAAACTGGGTCAGCCCAACCCCTGCCCACAAAAAGCCTGCGAACACTTGAATGCCCAGAATCACGCCCACGCTCCATAAGTACCGCTCTGGATCCGTGAGAAACCACAGGAACGGCAGGAACACCACCCCGCTGGAGGCGAGCATCAGCAACGGCTTATTGCCGAACTTATCTGCCAGATAGCCCCACAATGGCATCGCCAAACTGCTGAACAGCGCCGCAATTAGCCCCGCCACCTGAACCATGAGATACGGCATCCCAATCTGCTCCAGTTGATACACCGTGAAGAACTGCCCCGCAAACATCTGACCCAGCACCATAAAGGTATTAAACCCCAGCAGCAGTCGGAAGTTGCGCGTGCGGAACGGCTGACGATAGAACTCCAGAAGCCCCTTCAACCCGCGATGGGGCGCAGGGAAACGCGGCGGTTCGGGCATCTGTTTGAGCGCCCACAGGGACGCAAACAGGAAAATGGCGCCCAGCCCGAACAGCACGCTGAACGCTATTCCGGGTGAGAAACGGTGGTACTTCACCGCCTGATCGAGAAACAACGCTGGGGGGAGCGCCGAAGCGGCTGCGACCAGCCCCAAAATCATGTTACGCTTTCCGAAGTAGCGTCCCCGATAGTCTGCAGGCACTAAATCGCTCAACCACGCCAGAAACGCTGGACCAGCAAACGAGCCCAACACAGCCGATAGGATCAGTAACGCTACAAATAACGGGAGGCGCGGCACCGAGTCGCTCAATAGCGGTAACAGAGCAATCAGCACGAATGGCACGCGCGACAGAAACGCGTAGCGTAGAACAATCGCCTTGCGACTGGGGCTAACGTCTGCCAAGTAGGCGGTAAGAATCTGTAAGGCTCCTGCGAGCGAGGGCACTGAAGTGATAATGCCCAGCCAAAGGTCATTCGCCCCAAAGTAGCGCGCAATTCCGACCTGAAACGCTCCTGTTGTCAGTGCCACATAGAGGGTAAAGAAGACTGCGTCCCAAGTTGCCCAGCGTAGTCCCCGCGCCACCTCCAGTCGGCTTAGCCCTTGAGGCCAGCTCACGGAGTTCGCACCTCCACCCGCCAGTCGATGATGTCGAGGTCGGGGTCGGCTACATCATTGGCTGGCTCGATTGCGGAATCACTGTTGCGCACGATGCGGTCGGTATCGATTCGGAGGTTCAGATAGCGGTAGTCGGGGAGCCGTCCATCCCCGAGCGAGTCGCCATTTTTACGGACGGGTGCGTTGGGGTCGATGGGGATTATGTCTGTCGTGAGGAAGTTGAGCTGGAGGTATTGGATGGCGCGCGCCTCGCGCTCGCTGGGAATTAGCTGGATAAGGTCAATTTCGAAACGGAGGCGGTTGGTCGTAGCATTCACCGGATCAGCGCGGAGGGGCACGCCCAGATAGCGATGGGGCGGGGGCTGGTTCTCAGTGCCCTGCTCGACCCGGTAGAGCGCATACCCGCCTCGATAGTGCACATAGTGGGTATATGCGCCGCCGGCGAAACCACTCCCCCAAGGCGGCGCCACCACCGGAAGCGGCCCTGTGCTTCCCGTAGGGTCGTTGCTCAGGTTGAACACCACGAAATAGTGGTATTCAGGGTGGATGTGCCCTGCAACCTGCATCTCGATCACCAGCCGTCGGACGCCCCGTTCTCCAGGCACCTGTGGGAAACGCGCACACCCTGTCAGCGCCAGCAGGCCCAGCACGAACCACAGCCGCCACTTCCTGCTCATACCTTGCCCGTTGAGTATACCTATTGACGGGGTATACTTTGAGCGCAGGAGGTTCTGATATGGAGGTCAAACTTATCCCGATTGACCAAATCGTGGAGGATCCCGACCAGCCCCGTAAAGGCTACGATGAAGAGGGATTGCACGGCTTAGCCGAGAGCATCCGCCGATATGGTCTGATCAATCCGATCACAGTGCGTCCCCTCCCCGATGGTCGAACCTATCAGATCGTTACGGGTGAGCGACGCTGGCGCGCCGCCGAGCTGGCAGGGCTGACCGCAATTCCGTGTATCATCAAGCAGATCGACCACGATACAGCCACTACGGAACAGCTCATTGAGAATCTTCAGCGTGAAGATTTGGCGCCTATCGACAAGGCACGCGCGCTCAAACAGCTTAAAGAGTCGCGCAAACTGACCCATCGCGAACTGGCGCAGATGCTGGGGCTTAGCGAGCGTACCATCAGCATCTGGCTCGGACTGCTGGAACTACCCGAAGAGGTCAGTGAACAGATTATTTCAGCAAGTGGGCGCCCCCCCGCAGGTAGTATCACCGAAAGCCATGCCCGAAGCCTCATCGAACTGGATGACCCCAAACTCCAAGCCCGTGTCGCCGAGAAAATCCGTGAGGAGGAGCTGACCAGCGACGAGACCGCCGCGCTGGTGCGTACTCTACGCGAAACGCCCGAACGCGCCGAGGAGATTTTGGAACAGCCCGCCGAGCATGTGTTAGCCTCTGTGCCAGAAGTGCGCGGTCCCGCCATCGAAGTGCGCAAATTCCGACGCTATCTGGAAGGACTGGATGTGCGCGCGATGCATCCCAGCCATCTCGAACCCCTCGAAGAAGAGCTGGAGCTCCTGATAGAAGTCATCGCCGAGCAGCTCCAAGCCCTGCGCGCCGAGATAGGAGCATGATTATCGCAATCGATGGTCCCGCAGGTTCGGGCAAAAGCACTTTGGCGAAAAACCTGGCGCGCGCCCTCGGCTGGATCTACCTCGACACTGGAGCGATGTATCGCGCGCTCGCACTCCAAGCCCAGCGAATGGGTATTGAACCTGACGACGTAGAACGGTTGAGCGGTCTGGCGCAACAGATTGTTCTCGAACTCCGACGCGAGGCAGACGGGGAACAACGAATCCATCTGAATGGGGAAGACATTACGCACGCCATCCGCACACCCACTATCAGCGATCTAGCCTCTCGCATCTCCGTACATAAAGGGGTGCGTAACGCAATGGTCGCCAAACAGCGTGCGTTAGCCCTTCAGGGGAGCGGACTGGTGGCAGAAGGGCGCGATACCACGACTGTGGTCTTCCCTAATGCCGACCTTAAAATCTATCTGACCGCTTCGCCTGAAGAGCGTGCCCGCCGACACCATCACCAGCTCCAGTTGCAAGGCATCGAAGTGCCCTACGAGCAGGTGCTTCGCGAGATTCAGGAGCGCGACCAGCGCGATCGCATGCGTGCCGAATCGCCTCTGATGGAAGCGCCCGACGCCGTTCGTATCGTCAACGACGGCTGGACCAAGGAACAGACGCTGGCATACGCGCTGGAACTGTGTCGCCAACGGCTCGGTCTCACCACTCCGGAAAGCCTTTATGGCAGGTCAACTACCCCATAGTAGGGGCACGGCATGCCGTGCCCCTACTATGGGGTAGTTGACAACGGGTTCGGGTTCGCCGAGCTTGCAGGAGGTTCGTGGATGGTCGCCTGCTCGTATGGGGGAGGCGAACCTATTGGGGGAGACCTCCTCCGTGCGCTTGAGCTTGCGCGGTTGGGGGAACCTGGTTCCCTATGAGTATACCTATCGTGGTTTTGGCGAGCCTGATGCGTTAGCGTCTGATGAGTTTCAGATTGTGGTCTTGCGTGAGGGCTACAGGTCAGTGATGACCTATAAAGTTGATGAACCTACGGGGCTGTTCAGCCGTCTTGAGACGGAGTATTTTGCAGATCGCGGGGATGCTCAACCCGAGTGGCGCCTTCGCTATGACTATGGTCTGGACGATGATCCCTTGGCGATAACGGGGGTCTGCCTTGTGTATCCTCTGGAGAACCTGAGCCGAGAGTGGCGTTATAGCGATATTCGCCATGCCGGAACGACCTTGCTGACCAGCGTTTCTGATCCGACCAATGTCCGTGTTGCTGTAGAGTACGAGCACGCGGCCTATCCTGTTTTGCCGAGTGCGATAGTGGACGGGTCAGGTAATCGGTGGGAGTGGACCTATAGCTGCGTACTTTTCGGGAGCCTGAGCGGGGCGCGTGGCTGTTAGAGTACCGCCCTCCGGGAGATGCCTTTCAGAACAAACTACTTCGGCTTACTGACCCGACGGGGCGTTCGGTGGAGATAACAGGATATGACCTGCTGGGGCGTCCCACAGGATGGCGCATGCAGACAGGCAGTGGTCTTTCGGAGCAAAGAGTGGTGTACAACCCGCTTGGCAACCCGACGCGCGTCTCTTGGAGTGATGGGAGCGCCCTTACCCGGTATTGGGAGGGGCTGTGGCTACGGGGTATTCGGGACGCTCGTGAGCGCATCGTTTGGTTTGATGACAATCTCCAACAGGATCTGGGGCGTGCGGCTTTGCTGAATCGGATTCGGATTGGCGGTGAGCGCGATGATCCGAATAGTGGGTTTCTGTTTGCAGAATTAGTCTATGATCGGTTAGGTCGGTTTCAGGGTGTCAAAAGCGGGAACAATGTCGGGGTCCGATACACCTACGGCGTGCGCGGCCAGCTCCGAAGCCTCCGCTACGACGGCGACCAAGCAGCAGAGCAGTTCACCTATTCCTGTTGTGGGGAGCCCCAGGGCGGCGCCTGTGTCCATCCTCGACTTGGGCGAGGAACATACTGTCGAGACGAGTACGCTGACCATAGGCACGGCTCAAGGTCAGCTCGAGCGTCAGCTCCGCTATCTCTACGACGATGCGGGACGCCTGACCCACATTTACTACAATAACCATCTGCTGGCAAGCTACGCTTACGACGGTGCGGGGCGTCTGGTGCATCAGACCGTCCATCCCCTTGGCACTAATGCCACTCTGACTGCTGGCCTCACCTATGCCGAATAGACCTCCAGAACCCTGCGCGCACGCGGTACTATGTGTTAGATGGGTTGGGCCACACGCGTTTGTTGGTCGCCCCTGACGGCACGCCGACAGATGTTTACACCTACGACGCGTGGGGTAATCTGATAGAGGGGGAGGGTGACACGCCCAACCCGTTCACTTGGAACGGGGCGTATGGGTATGAGTGGCTTGCGTCGGTTGGCTTGTATCATGGAGGGCGTATGACCCCCGCACCGCACGCTGGCTCCAGCGGGATTCGATAGACGCCCCCTCCGGCGACCCGAACCCACTCCGCAGCAACCATGACCTGTTTCGGCATAGAGAGATGACGCGCTTGGAAGCCTTCAATCAGGGGGTAGCATAAGGAGACTTTGGATGCAGGGCACCCATCACCCCTGCGCTACCCCGTCGGCTCGCGCACAGCGCCTATAAACAATCCTCGCCGTCGACCCGCTACCAGCCCTCGTCCTCCAGCGCGTTCAGCCCCTTGTCCGGAGAAACCTTCGCTTGAGGCAAAAACAAAGAGCGCGCCAGATCATCCAGAGCGCGCCTATGGGTTCCAGCGACTGATCACCAGGTCGCGATTGGGCGAGCCAGCGTGGCATCCCTGACATTGCTGCACAGGGTTTGTGACGAGGGGCTTGTTGGTGGCATCCCACGCCTGCCAGCCCCATCCGCCCGACTTCGCATAGCGCTTGCTGTCTTTCACCATCAGCGCCGTAACCTTCCGCTTGCCCGCCACATACATCCCGTTCACATCTTTGGCTTCGTAAAGCACAAAGACAATCTGGCTCCCATCGGGATAGCTTTTGGCGTTCTCGCGATAGGCCCTCGCCGCCGGGGCGTTGGCGTAAATGTGATGCACGCCACCAAATGCGCCGAAAAGGGGATGCTTCTCGCTGTAGATGACACCCGTGGTGATGTGAGTCCAATCACGCCAGCCGTTAGGCAAACGGTTCGGCACGGGCGCCTTCGCTTGCTGGGCAATGGCGCCCCAAATCAACAGCCCAAAGAGCCCGAATGCAATCCCAAAGTTTCGCATAACACTCCTCCTAATGCCGATAATATACCATGCACTATCTCAATTTGTCAATAGGTTTCCAAAAAGTAAGATACTTACTTTTTGGAAAGATTTGGCGATTAGGAGCGCAGAGGGGCCGGCAATTGCCATTGTTGAGACGAGCGCATGGTACACTTTGTCTATGCGCTATGTTCGACACGGATGGATTGTTGGGCTTGGGGTGCTGTTGGTAGGCATGGTTCCCGCGGAGGCACCCCACAAGACCTTCAAGGAGCGGATTGCGGGCACGACCGTCGTGTTCGAGATGGTCTATGTTCCGCCAGGCACGATTGAGTTGCCCGACCCTGAAGATCCGACCAAGATGTGTCGTGTTGAAATCAAAGGGTTCTGGATTGGCAAGACCGAAGTCACTTGGGACGAGTACGGTACCTACGCCTTCAATCAGGAGATAGCAGATTTAGAGAAAGAGCGGGGCGCCGATGCGATTGTGAAGCCCAGCAAGCCGTATGGCGCGATCGATCGAGGCTTCGGGTATGAGGGGAACCCTGCGATTGGCATGACCTTTGTGGCGGCGCAACGCTACTGCGAGTGGCTCAGCCGAATGACAGGCAAGCGATACCACCTGCCCAACGAGGCAGAGTGGGAATACGCATGCAGAGCAGGTGTGCTGAAACGCGAGCCGTTACCGCCGAGCGAATTGGAGAAGCTTGCCTGGTACGCCGGAAACTCCGGCAACAAGCCGCACAAGGTCGCACAAAAGCAAGCGAATGCGTGGGGGCTCCACGATATGCTCGGCAATGTGAAGGAATGGTGCGTCTCGCTGGAAGGCAGACCTGTCGCCTGCGGAGGCTCTTACAAAGACCCTGCCGAGCAGGTGCATCCGGGAGCACGCGCCACCCAAACCCCCGAGTGGAACACGACCGACCCCCAGTACCCCAAAAGTCGGTGGTGGCTTTCAGATGCGCCCTTTGTGGGGTTTCGCGTGGTTTGTGAGGAATAGCTTGCAGGAATCTTCAGGCGCGCCCAAAAGTAAAGGAAACGCGTTATGCAAGGGATCGCCCTAACGGTCTGGTTGGGCTGGCTTCTCTGCCTGTTCGATCAGCCGAGCGGTGAGGTGCTGAAAACGGCGCACCTACAGGTGCGCGGCGAGACCCTATCACTCTCACCTACCCCTCTATGGGACGGGCGTGAGCTTTGGCTCCCTGTGCAACATTTGGATGTGCTGGGCATCGTTGCAGAGCGCGCGGGCGAACGCCTGCGACTGCCGCAACTCGACCCCGATTCGCCAAGCGCAACCCTTCTGCTCGTACCGAAACGACCCTCCGAGAACGCACCTCCGGAAATGTGTGTGCCCGTGCGCGACCTGGTGCGCCGAGTCGGGGGCTATACCCGTTGGGATGAGGCGAGTCAAACCCTGCGTGTGCTGGCACATATCCGTTCGGCGCGCGTCGACGAGCAGGGGAGCCTCAGTCTGCAAACAAGCTTCACAGTGCGCTGGCGCGCCTTCACCCTTTCAGACCCTCCGCGCCTTGTGATCGACCTGCAGGGATGCACCTTGCCCGAACAGCCACCGCAACTGGAAGGCACACATCCCAAGCTTCGGTCCGCACGAATCGCCCAGTTTGATCCGACGACCGTGCGAGTGGTTCTGGAACTGGACGCCCCGATAGAGCGCACGGAGCAGGGGCTTGGCGCGCACTGGCAAATTGCGTTGGAGGCACCCGTCACAGCCGTTCAACAATCGACAGAGCCATCCCCTGAGCCTCAGGTGTCCCCTGCCACGCCTGAGGTCCTTTTCCAGCTACCCCCATTAGAGCGCACCCCAGAGGGCGTGCAACTGCGTCTTCCAATTCCGCCAGAGGTGCGCCCGCGCATGCTGTTTCTGGAGAATCCCCTGCGCATCGTGGTGGAGGTGCCGGGCACTCTGCGAGAGACATTAGAGCAACGGTTCGATGGGGGGGGGCTGATGGTGCGCGCGATTCGGGCGATTCCAGCCGAGAATGGACTGATCCGCCTCGTTTTGGAACTGAGCCGCGCGGTCAGTGCCACTCTTATGCCGGGCGAAGCGAGTCTTGCCATCAATTTACGGCTCCCACGAAACGCAGGCGGGTCTCTCAAGCAAAAAGTTATCGTCATCGACCCTGGCCATGGTGGGAGCCAGACGGGCGCACGCTGGGCGGAGGGCAAGCGCGTCATTAATGAGAAGGAGATCACTCTTGCGATCGGTCTCAAAGTTGCTGAGAAGCTGGCGCGTGAAGGCGCCAGCGTTATTCTCACGCGTGCTGAGGATAACGCCGTCGGGCTTTACGAGCGCACAGCGATGGCGAATCAGGCAGGGGCGCACTTCTTCGTGAGCCTCCACTGCGATTCCAACCCCCGCCCGAACTCGGTATCGGGCACGACGGTTTACTATCACAAAGACAACGCCGATAGCCGCGCCTTAGGTCAAGCCATTTTGGAGGAGATAGCCCGTGTGAGCGGACTGCCTTCGCGTGGCGTCCGCTCAGACAGCACTCTCTACTCATCAGGGCTGGCGGTTCTGCGCACCAGTCAGATGCCCGCCGTGCTGATCGAGGTCGGCTACCTCAACCACGCAACCGATCGCGCACGCCTGTTAGACCCAAAGTTCCAAGAGCAGGTTGCAGAAGCCATCGTGCGCGGGCTGAAAAACTATGTGGAGGGGCGTTGATGCCGTTCGCATCGTTCGTCCCTCCTCTTCGCGGAGGCGCTGTCTGCGAATACCTTAAAATACGCAAGAAATGCGAGGGGTTAGGAGTTCCAAACAGGTGGCGAAGGTTTCGGTATAGGGAGTCTCCCTATTCGCCCCGAGCACCAAAAGGCGGGAGGTTATCGGCACCTCCCGCCCATTGTCTCTGCATAATAGGGGGCTTACAAGTTCCCACGCAGAGCCTGCTCACGCTCTATGGCTTCGAAGAGCGCCTTGAAGTTGCCCTTGCCGAATCCGCGCGACCCTTTGCGCTGGATAATCTCGAAAAAGAGGGTCGGACGGTCTTGAACAGTTTTCGTAAAGGTCTGGAGCAGGTAGCCTTCCTCATCGCGATCGACCAAGATTCCCAGCTCGGCGATGGCGCGCAGGTCTTCTTCAATCGAGCCGACACGCTGCGGCACCTCTTCGTAGTAGGTCTGAGGCACATAGATGAACTGCATGCTGCGGGCGCGCAGATGACGCATCGTTGTCAGGATGTCGTCCGTCAGCAAAGCGATGTGCTGAACGCCCGGACCCGAGTTGTACTCCAGATATTCCTCAATTTGAGACTTTCGGCGTCCCTCGGCAGGCTCATTGATGGGAAGCTTAATCTTGCCCCGACCATCCTGTACCACTTTAGACATTAAAGCAGAATACTCGGTGCTGATATCGTCATCCGAGAAGTGCACCAGCAGTTCAAACCCCATAATGGAGCGGTAGAAGTCGACCCAATAGTCCATCTTGCCCAGCTCCACATTGCCGACGATATGGTCGATTTCATAGACACCGATAGGTTCGCCAGGAAGCAACATCTCCTTGAAGCCGGGCAGAAAGGTGCCGCGGTAGCGGTCGCGATTGACGAACGAATGCACCACATCGCCGTAGGTATGGATGGAAGCCAGGTGCACCTCGCCGTCGTCGTCTTTCAGGACGGTTGGCTCTTGGGCGCCCCGTGCCCCGCGTCGGATCGCCTCGCTGTAGGCACGCTCCACATCGTCTACCTCAAATGCAATATCGCAGACCCCATCACCATGCTTGACCAACCAGTCGATGTGAGGGTGATCCGCTTTGTAGGGAGCCGTCAACACGAAGCGGATCCCTTTTTGTTGGAGGACATAGCTGGACTCGTGGCGCACGCCTGTCTCCAGTCCAGCATAGGCGACCACATCGAAGCCGAACATCGTGCGGTAGAAGTACGCCGCCTGCTTCGCATTGCTCACAAAGAAACGCACATGGTCAATCCTTCGAATCGGCATAATATCCATTGTTTCACCTCCGCGATGATGGTTTGCTCTCGGCTGTGAGAGCCACAGAGAGTGTACCCTACAGAAACGCCCCTTCCAGCAAAGCAAATAAAAGCCATCCCCATCGAGTAGAATTAAGCCGACGTCAGGAACCCCATGAAGAGCGACACGGTCGGCAGAATCTATTTTGCGGACAACCTAGAGGTGCTTCGGACGCTCCCTACGACGTCCATTGACCTGATTTACATCGATCCACCGTTCAACACGGGCAAGGTGCAACAGCGCACGCAGTTGAAGACCGTGCGCTCCGATGAGGGCGACCGACTGGGGTTTCAGAACCATCGCTATAAAAGTGTCGTTATTGGCACGAAGCGGTTCAGCGACCTTTTCAGTGATTATCTGGCATTTTTGGAGCCACGCCTGATAGAGGCCCATCGCGTCTTAGCACCCCACGGATGCCTCTACTTTCACATCGACTATCGCGAGGTGCACTACTGCAAGGTTCTGCTCGACACCATCTTCGGGCGCGAGGCATTTCTAAACGAAATCATCTGGGCTTACGACTACGGCGGACGTCCCAAAAACCGATGGCCCTCGAAACACGACAACATCTTGCTCTATGCGAAGGATCCATCTAATTATGTATTCAATATAGATGAGATTGAGCGCATTCCGTACATGGCACCGAGTCTGGTCGGGGCGGAGAAGGCCGCACGCGGCAAGCTCCCAACTGACACATGGTGGCACACCATTGTTCCGACCAACAGCGCAGAAAAGACGGGGTACCCAACTCAGAAACCGTTGGGCATCCTGAGGCGCATAATTCAGGCGTCTTCGCATCCCGGAGCGGTGGTTCTGGACTTCTTTGCAGGCAGTGGCACGACGGGCGTTGCGGCGCTGGAGCTGGGACGACGGTTTATCCTCGTGGATAACAATCCAGAGGCACTTGCGGTTATGGCGCGACGGTTCGACGGCGTCGAGGGGGTCGAGTGGGTAGGCTTCGACCCGACACCTTATCAAGTAGGGATTCCGAAGTGCAGAAGTTTGAGATGAACCCCACACACAACGCCAAGCCAGACGCTCACGCCGACAACCCAACACCCTGAAATAATACCCCGCCACACATCACACAACCACCCAAAAGCCCCCAACACACACCACACAACAACCCCCACACGCCCCACAACACAAAACACGC
>PSLB01000056.1:0-12357 GCA_040289385.1 Armatimonadota bacterium | reverse complement strand
TCAACCGGCCTATCGTGCCAGCCCGCGCAAGCGGGTTAGGTGCAAGCCCCTAGCTTTAGCTATGGGGTAGTTGACCTCTACCTGGCTGGTTTTTCCACCGCAAACTCGTTAGCCGAGTCTGTGGGTGTGCTGAAGGCGGCGAATGCGCTCTCCCCTTCGCGCACCTTCGAACCGTTGATTTCGCTCACCCAAGCTGGGCAAAGTCGCGCTAGCTATGTGGTGTATAAAGACGGCTACCTCTACCTTGGTAGCGGTCTGGGCGACAGCAGTAATGACCCCGCCAAAACGGGGATCCGTAAGTACGACGCCGCCACTGGAACGCTTGTCAACACTTGGAATAATACGGGCGTGGTGCTCCCTAGCGATCTGAGTAACTCCACCCGAGCGGAATGTATTGAGTTAGATCCAGGGTACCAAGGAGGCAACGCATCGCTGGCAGTGCTGGCACGCGGACGCGGATTTATGTTCCGCCGAGACCTTGCAGGTGGTCTCGCCCTGCCCAACGCCCTTATTATCCCAACCCTTCCCAATGGTAGCACGACGACCGGCACGCGCGATATCACCTTCTCGCCAGAAGGAGACGCCTATCTGCGCGTGGATAATCGTGGATAATAGTGTGTTCTATGTCCAGCGCTCTGCGGACAACACCTTCGTAGGCAACCGTTCTAACCTGATTCTGGACTTTGGTTCGGACAATCCTTTCCAAACGCTAATCAACATCCACTACATGCGTGTTGGAATGCGCAACTACCTGATCCTCAACCGACGCACAGGCGCTAACCCACGCATCAACAAGGTGTTGATCTATACAGGCAGCGGTGACAGCTGGACACCGTTTGACGAGCTGAACGGCGATGAATCGATTCGAGGCAGTGCACATAACCCGTTTGGTACCGACATCCTCAACTTCACTACGGGCTATGGGCCTGACCCATCTCAGGGAGATGCGAACTTGGACGGACTGGTAGATGACGCCGACTTGCTCACGGTGCTGTTCGCCTTTGGTAGTAGTGATGCGGGCGCCGATGTGAACGGTGACGGACTGGTGGATGATGCAGACCTACTTACCGTCCTATTCAACTTCGGTTCAAGCCCCCGCGCGCTCTATCTGTTCGTGGTCTCTACCACTGTCGCGAACGACCGTATCGACATCTATCGCGTCGTCAGCAGCAACTAACCTTCTATCCTGTACGCCCTCCCCGTACTGGGAGGGCGCGCCACTACAAATAGAAGCTTCTCATGCCGCGCTCAGCATCACGGTATCTTGCTGAAGCAGGCGGAGCTTGTTGCTGCCGTTGAGGGCAGCCAGTTTGTAGCACTCTGCCAGCGTGGGGTAGTTGAAAATCGCCTGCAGAAAGTAGTCTACTGTAGCGTGGAAGGCTATCGCCAGCTGTCCGATATGGATTAGCTCGGTGGCGCCTGTGCCGATGGCGTGAACGCCCAGAATCTCTCGGCTTTGCTCGTGGATGAGCACCTTAAGCATACCGCTGGTATCGCCCAGCAGTTGCCCACGCGCCACCTCACGATAGTGTGCCACACCGACCTCATAGGGCACCCCCTCAGCGGTCAGCTGGGCTTCCGTTTTGCCCACCATCGCGATCTCAGGGATGGTGTAGATGCCGTACGGAAAGAGCGGACAGTTGGGTGCAACGGGTTCCCCACATGCATAGCACGCCGCGACACGCCCCTGCTCCATCGAAGTACTGGCTAAGGAGGGGAAGCCGATCACATCGCCCACAGCGTAGATATGCGGGATCGCCGTTTGGAACCGTTCGTCCACCTGCAGTCGCCCGCGCGCATCGGTCTCCAGTCCGATCCGTTCCAGCCCAAGTGTAGCAGTTGCTCCCTGACGCCCGATGCAGTAAAGAAGGGCCTCCGCTCGGAGATGTTTCCCACTCACTAAAGTCGCCTCCACCAACCCGTTAGGAAGCATGCGCACCTCACTCACCTTCTCCCCCAGACGCAGAGTAATGTCCACCGAGCGCATGTGATACTGTAACGCCTCGCTGATCTCCTCGTCGACGAAGTCCAGCAGGCGCGGGCGCGCCTCCACAAGGATGACTCGCACGCCGAGCGCGTTCAGCATGCAGGCGTACTCGGTGCCAATAACCCCACCACCCACGATGATGAGGCTTCTTGGGAGGCTTGGCATCCGCAGAAATGAGTCGCTGTCCACCACTTGGCGGTTGTCGAACGGGATGTGTGGCGGACGTGCGGGCACTGTGCCCACCGCCAGAATAATCGCCTGTGCCTGCACCAGTTCGCTCCCCGTTGCATGCGCCACACGCACCGTGTGGGGATCCTCAAAAAAGGCGTTGCCCCACAACACAGCGATTCCGTTCTTTTGCAAATGTTCCAAAAGCACCCTCTGCTCGGCACGGATGATATGCTGGCACTGCGAGACCAGCTTTTGGATAGTGATGTCGTTGTCTACGGTCGGTGCTGGCTCGTGGCAGAAGCGTCCACGCACCCCCGTCAGCTGGAGAATCGCCTCGCGTAACGCTTTGCTGGGGATGGTGCCTGTATTGATACAGACCCCGCCTATCATCGAGGTTCGTTCCACGATGGCGACAGAGCGTCCCAGCTTTGCAGACTGGATCGCCGCGCGCTGACCTGCCGGACCGCTCCCTATCACCAAAACATCCACCTGTCGCATCGCCAACCACCAAGAGCCATTGTTCCACAGTGGTATGGAATCCTTCACCAACTTTGTGGGGTACAATTCTCCCTGCTACGCTCCCTGCCAAAGATGACAGGAAGCCAATACAAAAAATATAAGAGGAGTTTGTAAATGGCAACGGTACGAGCCTTTCGCGCAACGCGCTATGCGAGATTGATTCCCGAAGTGGTTGCCCCACCTTATGATGTAATTAGTCCAGAACAACGCGCAGAGCTGGTGAATCAGTCTTCCCACAACATTGTTCAACTCACCCTTCCACAGAATGGGGAGACGCGCTATCAGAAGGCGCGCCAGATAGCGGAACACTGGCTTGCAGAAGGTATCTGGCGCACCGATCAAGAGCATGCGATTTATCGATACACCCAGAAATTCACGGATCCTCTGACCCGTTCTGAGCGCACGCGTACGGGCTACTTTGTGCTACTGCACACGGAGCCTTACGAATCGGGCAAGGTACTGCCGCATGAGCATACCTTTCCGGGCGTCAAAGAGGATCGCTTCCGCTTATTGGAAGCGACTCGCATCCACTTAGAGGCGATCTTCGGGTTGTTTGAGCCGAGTGCCGAGTTTCAAGCGGCGATTCAGAACACCCTCTGGGAGCCGATTGCTCAGTTGGAAGGCGCGGGCTTGCCAGAGGGACCCTTCCACCTGCTGGAGCGACTGACCGATCCCGTAGCCGTAAGCCGTCTGGAACGTGCCTTTGAGCCGATGCGCATCTGGATAGCGGATGGTCACCACCGCTACGAAACCGCCCTCCGTTTCGGCTTGCAGTACGGCGCGCCCGGCTCACCTGAGCGGTTCCTGCCCATTCTTCTGGTACCGATAGACGACCCCGGACTGGTGATTTTGCCCACACACCGATTATTAGACACCTTGCCCCCAGGAGAGCCTTCCGAGTGGCGAGCGCGTTTAGCCGACTCATTCGAAGTCAGCCCCTTCGACCCGACTGAGCCGAGCGCACTTGGCGGTGCCGTCGGCTTTGTATGGCATGGAGGCGCGTGGCGTATTGCTCCCAAACACTTTGAGCCAGTGGACGGGGTGCCAGAAGCCCTCGTGCGGTTCGACGCATGGTGGCTCCACCATCGTGTTTTGCCTACGCTGGGCTATACCGAACCCGAGGCGCGATATACTCGTTCTTTTAACGAAGCTCTGGAGGCGGTACAGCATGGCAACGCTCGCTGTGCATGGCTTTTGAACCCACCTCCGCTGGCGACACTTCAAGCGATTGCACTTGCAGGAGGCAAAATGCCTCACAAGTCGACCTACTTCTACCCGAAGGTGCTTTCAGGGCTGATTACTTGGAGGCTGAACGCGTGAAGAAGGTGATTGGGGTCATCCCGACGCGCATGGCCGCCACGCGCTTGCCCGGCAAGCCGCTTTTGCTGATTGCAGGCAAACCGATGATTCAGTGGGTTTGGGAGCGCGCTTCACAGGCACGCTCCCTCGATGCGCTCTACATCGCCACACCCGACCCCGAAATTATCCAGACGGCTCAAGCGTTTGGCGCAGAAGCCCTGCTCACCAGTTATGCCCATCGCTCAGGCACTGACCGACTCGCCGAAGTCGCACGGCTGACCGACGGGCAAATCTATGTGAACATCCAGGGGGATGAACCGCTTCTGCAACCCGAAGCCATCGATCGCGCTGTCGCCCCACTTCTGGAAGACCCGACCGTCATGATGAGCAGTCTCTACACCGAAGCGCAACCAAGCGAGTATGACCAGCCCAGCATCGTCAAGGTGGTGTTAGACCAGCAAGGCTATGCGCTCTACTTCTCGCGTTCACGCATTCCCTACCCACGCGAAAGCACCGATCTGCCCGTCTGGAAACACATCGGACTGTATGTGTTCCGTCGCGAACTGCTTCTGCAGTTCGCAGAATGGACGCCCACCCCACTGGAATGCACCGAATCGTTAGAACAACTGCGCGTGCTGGAACACGGATACCGCATCCGAATGGTCTATTTTGAACGCGCTCCTATTGCTGTAGACACCGAAACCGACTTCGCGCGCGTGCGTGCGATTCTGGAAAATCTCCCCAATTCCCTGTAGAGAATCGAACCACCCTATAAAGAAATCCGTCTATAAACCGATAATCTCTTACGAACCGCGCTCTGGCTTGCCAAGAGCCTGCGGGAAACTTACGCTAACGGAGGTCAATGCAATGGCACGACGAAGTAAACAGACGAAACCACCCGTTCAGGAGCGTCCCGTTCCGATTAGTATCGCAAGCTATCTGACCGGCGTCGAGACTCATACCCTACGCTATTGGGAACGCGAGTTCGCAGAGTTCTTCAATCCTGTACGCACCGCTGGCGGACAGCGACGCTATCGCCCCGAAGACATCGAGGTGTTTAAGGAGATCAAGCGCCTCGTCAGAGATGAGATGTATACCATCGAGGGTGCCAAGCGGAAACTGCGTGAGCGGTTCAACCCACCTACCCCTTCCGAGAACAGCAACGGCAAGCACGAGACACCGAAACACTCGCGCGCCCGCTCACACTAACCCAAGCCCCGAACGGAGGGAACGCACCGTGTCAGCCATTCAGAACCTGCTTGAGCTGATCCGAAACGACCGCTGGGAAGAGGCAAAGACCCTGCTGGAATCGGAGCAGCAACGCCAGAACCCTCCAACTGACGATCTACTCGCCTGCCAAACATGGGTTCTGCTCTACCACACGCAAGAGTTGGAGGCGTACCCAATCGTGCTTCAACTCCTACAAAACGGCTACCATGATCCTGAATGGCTTCGTGAGGTGGTTCTCCCGCTGCGCAACTATTTCTTATGTGTTGCGAACGATCGCACCCTCCAGCTGAAATCGATCCGCAAAGGCAAGGTTCGCGATCAGGTGTTGGGGTTGGCACACACCCTTGAATCGTGGCTGGAAAAGTATCAGTATCCCATTCCTGAGGATCCGGTAGGCACGCGTATCTCTTTGTGCATGATTGCTCGCAACGATGCAGAACTGCTCGAAGAGTGCCTCAAAAGCGTGCAAGGAATCGTTGATGAAATCGTGCTGGTAGACACGGGCTCTACGGACGACACCCCACACATCGCGCAACGGTTTGGAGCCAAGGTGGTGCACGCAGAGTGGCGAAACGACTTCGCGTGGGCGCGCAACCTCGCTCTGGAACATGCATCGGGCGACTGGGTGCTGGTGCTGGATGCAGACGAACGGATTTACGGCTCTCGCACTCGGCAAGCGATTTGGGAAGGCGCACGCCATCCCCAATTCGCAGGCTACCAGATCGAGATTCTCAATGTTCTCGATTTCGATCAGCCCGACGAGCAGTTCGTGCATCGGGCTGTGCGCATGTTCCGTCGGCTCCCCCACGCACGATGGGAGGGCGCTATCCACGAGCAGATTACCCCTAGCCTTGCCCAGAACGGTGGGCGCATCGCCGTGCTGGCACACGCCCAGATTCTGCACCTCGGCTACGAAAAAAGCCTCATCGAACGCAAAAATAAAGCCCAGCGCAACCTTGCCATCTTGCATACCCTTTTAGCAGAGAACCCCGACGACCTGTTCCAATTGTTCAACTTAGCCAATACCTACTACACCGCTGGCGAGTACGCCAAGGCTGTCCCCCTGCTGGAACGCGTCTGCACCGAGACGGACCCTCGCCAAGACCATGTGCCGCACGCGTGGTCTCTGTGGGTTACAGGGCTTCGGCATATCGGTCGCCCCGAAGAAGCCGTCCATGTTGCGGAGCTGGCACTCCAGAGAGGGATAGACCATCCTGCGGTCTACTTCGAAAAGGCACAAGCGCATCGGATGCTCCATCAGGACGAGGAGGCGGTTGCGGCGTTAAAGCAGGTGCCTCAAAGCGCTATTCGGCTCGGACTCCTCACAGAAGATGGTGAAACGCTTCAGTCTGGAAGCGGGTTTGTGGGCGATCTCACTGTCGTGACCTATAAGTGGCGTCACCTGCTCTCCGATACCCTGATTGCGCTTGGACGGATAGACGAGGCGGAACCGCACCTCACCTATCTTGTGCACCACCATAGCCATAACCCAACCTTCCTGTGGCTCTATGCGGGCTGGCTTCGGGCAAAAGGGAGGCTGGAGGAGGCATGCCAAGTCTACGAACAGCTGGCACAGAACTCCGCTTACGCTGAGACCGCGTGGCGCATGATCGCAGACCTCTGGTGGCAAGCAGGGCACTACGCCCGTGCCATCCCTGCGCTCAAGAACCTCTGCCAACAGATGCCCTACGAGGAAAGCTGGTGGCACCGATGGGTTCACGCCTGCGAACAAGCAGACGATCCCGAACGCCTCGTCGAAGCGTTCGAATGGTACGCTCAGCAGAAGAAACCGATGAACGCCGCACTCCACATCAATTGGGGGCGTGCCCTGTGGCAACACCGACGCTACGAGGAGGCAATCCAGCATTTTACCCACGCCATCCAGATGGAACCCACGAACCCCAACGCCCTGCTTAATGCAGGGGATGCCCTCTATCAGTTGGGCGCCTACGCCGAAGCCTCCGATGCCTACTCCGTCGCCTTAGAGTTAGATCCCTACAATCCGCAGGCTTGGTTCACGCTCGGCAACTGCTATGCGCGCATGGGAGTCTACGACGCCGCCAAAATCGCCTACCAACAAACGCTCCAATTAGACCCCAAACACGCCCAAGCCCAATACAATCTGCAGGTCATCCAAGAGAAAATCCGCTTCTCCGCCGCCTGAACCGTACCCTTAATAAGTCCCTACTGCTGTCCCTACAGGATGGTGTATCCTTTCCAACAAATCACCTCCTGTTCGGGAGTAGGGAACCGCGCAGTTCCCTAAAGTGGGTTAGGAGGGAACCTAAGTCTTAAATGCAAGGCTTTGGGAGTGATGGACGCGGTGACTGGAGAAAAATCGTCGCCCAAAGCCCCCAAAAGGACTTAAGTCCTATCGAGACGGATTCGTTATAGTGTATTATTAAGCCAGTAAGGTCTATTGATCGGGATGCCAATAAGGGTAGGTATCGAAGCTTACCTCCGAACGGGGAATCGTCCCTGCCGTGCCTGCCACCCCCGGGCGGAAACACTCGGGGGCCTTTTTCATAGAGGCGTCTCTCGGCTCCACTCGGAGTGCACTTCAAACTGGATCTGTTCGCTTAAAGAGTTGGAAACGAGGCAGTAGCTTTTGGCATCTTTCGCCAGTTTGAGAATGCTTTCTACTTGTGCCTCGGTTGCCGCTACCGACACGGTGAAATGGAGCGCAAGATTGAAGCGGGTGAACCGCAGGCGTCGGGTCTGTGGATCGCGTTCCACGATACCCTGCACGCGAAGAGTCTGCTTTAAGAGGGGCAGCTTCTTCAACTCAGCCATGTAGGCGATGGTAATCCCATAGCACGACGCTAAAGCTGCCAGAAGCAACTCTTCTGGGCTGGGACAGCCCCCTGGTCCGCCAAAATCGGTGGGCACAGCAAACTGGCAGTGGAGCCCACTCGGCGATCGGAGGGTACCCACACTATTGCTATCCCCTGTCCACTCTGCAAAAACCTCGAAAGTGTGCATGCGCGTTGTGCCTCCTGCTGGATTGTACCTTAGCGTTTATCGATGATTCGCCACAGTTCCATCCATGCGGAAAACGGATCTAAGGGGTTGCGCTCCTGTTCCTCGCGAAGCGCTTCGATACGCTGATTGAGCAGGCGCACGCGCTGGACAATACGCCACCCCAGAAAGCCGATGATGGCTAAACACACCCCTATAAAGCCCCAGTTCATCGTGTGTCTCCTGTCAGGCGCATCAGCGATTCGTGCTGGGCATGGCAGATACAGAGGGCGAGAGCATCGGCGGCGTCGTCGGGGCGTGGAACGGTCTCCAGTCCCAGCAGTTTTTGCACCATGCGCTGCACTTGAGCTTTGTCGGCACCCCCATAGCCCGTCACCGCCTGCTTGACCTGAAGCGGGGGATATTCATACCAAGCCAGCCCCGCCTGAGCCACCGCCAACAGCACCACACCAATCGCCCGTGCCACCTGCATCGCCGTGCGCCGATTCGTACTGAACAGCAACTGCTCGGTTACTACCACATCCGGCTGATAGTGCGCCAGCAGTTTCTGAATCTCTGCATGCAACCTCAGAAGCCGTTCGGGCGGAGTCAGGGATTTGGGCGTTTCCAGAACCCCATAGCCTAAGGCACGATAGTGCTGGCCGACCTTCTCCAGCACTCCATAGCCCATCGTGGCGGTGCCCGGGTCGACACCTAAGATAATCACCGCCCCTATTGTACCTGTTGGCACAGGGTATACTGTACGGCATACCGGGAGGTCTGCAATGAGAAAGAGCATCTATCTGTGGGGATGGTGCACTCTAATCGCTTGGAGTTGGGGACACCCGAGCACGGTTCGAGAACGATTCGAACTCGCGCTGCAACAGCACGGGGGTGATGCCTACCGAAAGCTCCTCATAAACGGCTTCAAAGCCCAATATGACATCACTCGCGAACACGGTGGGAAAAGCGAAGCCAAGCGCGTGGAGTACCGCAAAGGTGAACGGCATCGCACCGAAGTCGTTCGCGGACAGGAACGCTCCATCATCACCTACGACGGGCAGTCGGGCTGGCGCAAGGACGGCTACTTAGTCACAGGGCTCGCACAAGAGGAGCTCTGGGCGGAGCGTGATACCCGACACGGCGACTTCGTGATGCTCCCCTTCTGGCTGGAACAAGCGACGCTCATCGGGGGAGAAAACGCCAAAATGCCCGATGGACGCCCCGCCTTCCGAATCGAGTTCCAATTCCCTCTCTCTGAGGAACAGCAACGGCTCCCGAAAACGCCCTCCAACAAAGCCTACTGCTACCTTGACGACAAAAACCAGATTCTCGGCATCATGTATGAGCTGGTGGACTACGAAACTGACGAGATTACCCAAGCAGCCGAGATCTATCACAACTATTGCGACATGCCGACTCCTGCAGGCGTGGTGCGGATGCCCCTCGAAACACGAGTTTACGCAGGAAGTCGCCATGTAGCTACCTACTTTCTGACTGCGCTTGATGCCCAGACCGAAGTGCCCGACAGCCTATTTGAACGCCCATCATCGGAACCACCGCCAATTGTGCGCAAGAGTTTGCCAGCCAAAGTGCCTTTCCGCATGAAAGGGTTCTCGCTCTATGTGGAGATCAAACTCAACGGCAAAGGACCTTACTGGATCATTCTGGACACAGGCGCTGCTAGCACGTGGATCGATGCCCAAGTTGCGAAAGAGGCAGGTCTGGAGAAAATTCCCAACAGCGACTATTATGGGGTCATGGTGTATGGAGCGTTCCCTTCCTATCGGGCGAAGGTGAAAACGCTACAGATTGGAAACGCCGAGGTGCGCGACCTAACCATTAGCGTTGGCGAACTTCAGAACACCCCTCTTGGCAACGATACGCTGGACGGCAAAAAGGTGATTGGTCTGCTGGGGCGCGAGACCCTCTCGGCGTTTCAGATGACCGTCAACTTCGCCGAGCGCACCCTTACTTTAGAACCTCCCGACGCGGAACCTCCACAAGGCACGGTCATTCCCTACGAAATGTTTGGTGACCATATTCTGGTTACGATGGGGATTGGGCGCAAACAACAGATTCGCATGATTGTTGACACGGGCGCGTCGGTCAATCTCCTGCCACCGAGCTACCAGCCCGATAAAAGCGACGGCGTCTGGATGACCTTAGAAGAGTGGACGAAGCGGCTTGGCGAGGTATTCGAGGGCGATGAGTATAGCTTCATGACAGGCGATATGCGGGTCTATCGTCTGCATCAGATGCGCTTGGGACCACTGGTGTTCGACTCGCTCTATGCCTTCCAGAAGCTTTCGGAGGGCGCGCGCGCCGACTCCATCATTGCATTCAAAACGAAGCACGGCTTACTGGGGATTCCGGTGATGCGCCATTACAAGATCACCTTTAACTACTACCGTCAGCAAATGGTGTGGCAACCAAACACCCAGCAGGAGCGCGCCGCCGATAATGCAGGCTACGGCATCTGGTGGCGTAAACAGGGCAAAGACTTGCTCGTACGCTGGGTGATGCCTCTCTCAGACGCCGATCTGCAAGGGGTCAGGAAAGGCGACAAAATTGTGCTTATCGACGGGCAATCCCCTACAGGCTGGAGCGAGAAGCAGTTAGTCGATCGCCTCTCCTACACCCAGCCCGGACGCCCTCTGAAACTGGTAGTCGAGCGGGGGGGAAAACGCCTGGAGTTCGCCCTCATCGCGCGCAACTACGAGCTGTAGAGACTTTCCAGCCATGTGACGTCCTCCCCTCCATCAATTGAGGGGCATCCTTATTCAGGATGCGCGCAGGGCTTTAACATGCCGCAAAACGGTTGTCAATGCTGTAGCGACGGGGTCCGTGTATCCCCCCAATGAATTGGGGGGATACACGGACCCCTCGTGCTCCCCCGTTTTTATCTCCGATTAGGCAGCGCGTTCCGCATGCTGGGATAAGCTGACCTGACGGATCATCCGAAGCTCGTCTTCGGGGATCTCGAGAAAAACCTTGACCAAGTCGGGGTCGAACTGCGTGCCGGCATGGCGCACAATCTCTTCACGCGCCTGAGCGAAGCTGAGCGCTTTACGATAAGGTCGATCGGAGGTCATCGCATCCAGTGTATCGGCAATGGCGAATATCCGAGCACCCAAAGGGATCTCCTCCCCAGATAACCCGTAGGGATAGCCCTTGCCGTCCCAGCGCTCATGGTGATGCAACACGATTGGGGCGGCAGGGCGCAACGTGTCAATCTTCATACACATCCGATAGCCGATTTCGGGGTGCTTTTTCATAATCTCCCACTCTTCAGGGGTCAGCGGACCGGGCTTGTAGAGAATCACATCAGGGACTCCAATCTTGCCGATGTCGTGCAAGAGCGCCCCTCGCTCGATATGAGGCAACTCCTGCTCGCTTATCTTTAGGCGACTGGCAATCGCCATAGTATAGGCGGCCACGCGTTCCGAGTGCCCTTCCGTTTCGGTATCGCGTGTGTCTAACGCTGTCAGCAACGCCTCCATCGTGGCACGGTAGGCAGACTGAACCTCCTTCTCTAAGTGGCGCGTATGCGAGCGTTGGATCGAGTGGCGGACTAAGTTCCGCTCGATTAAAATGGGAATCTCCGAGATGTTGTAGGGCTTGGTGATAAAGTCACTGGCGCCCTCTCGCATCGCCTGCTTCGCCATCTCTATGTTACCGTAGCCAGTAATCAAAATGACGGGCATATCGGGCACACGCTGTCGAATCTGCTTCAGGAGATCGAACCCGTTCATGCCTGGCATAAAGATGTCGCTCAATACAATATCGATCGGCTGACTCTCTAAAATGGCCAAGGCATCCATCGCATGTGAAACTGACCAGACCTGGTAGCCCACATCTTCCAACACGAAACGCAAAGTCTCGCGCACTAAATCGTCGTCGTCAACAATCAGCACATTGCGCCGAGAAGGTTCGATGCTCATCGGTTGGGGTTGCGCCGGCTCGTATAGTCGATAGATTTCCATCGTCTCTCTCCGCAGTTCCGCATAGCCATTATTGGTGGATGATGCCCATCTCTTCAGAGGTCGGCGCAAAAACTGGTAAGGTTCTTGGGGTCAACTACCCCATAGCTAAAGCTAGGGGCTTGCACCTAACCCGCTTCCGCGGGCTGGCACGATAGGCCGGTTGACAACGGCCCACCAGCGGCAGACATGCCACCGCTGGCAAGACGG
>PSLB01000055.1:0-12383 GCA_040289385.1 Armatimonadota bacterium | reverse complement strand
CGCCCCCTATACACCATCTCCGAGGTGGAGGCCCTCACCGGCCTTTCCGCCGAGGGGAGGCTCTGTGGGAGAGCGCTCCCCCTTTATATCGTCTTGCGCTTGCGGCTTAGTGTCCACCGCTGCTGCCGCCACTCTCGCCACCTGTCGCAGGCGCGCTGGGAGCCGCACCACCTGTCGCAGGCGCGCTGGGAGCCGCACCACCCCTCTGATCAGGTGTTGTATGGGTAGAGGTCGAGGTGCCCTCTGTCGTGCCGGTCTCTTCCTTATGACCGCAGGCACTCAACAGAAGGGACGCGCTAAGCGCAATCAACGACAGACCGAACAGCATCCACTTTTTCATCGGCTGTACCTCCTCTGTAATGTGTGCCGGGACTTGCCCGAACCGTCTATATAATACCCGACGCAAACGCCTTTGTCAAGGGGTTTGACCTTTTTTCCATCAGAATTGGCGACAATTCTATGGGCAATTGCAGTAGATTGTCTGCCGCACAGGGGTCTCATGCTCTGCTGCACGGCTGACGGAGCGATTCGTGAACAGATGGCAGTAGGCGGTCTTCATCGTGTTGATATCGCGTTGGGTCAATTGAAGCAGCACATTGGAGACATAAGTCGGGTACATCATATCGTTGGGGTTCCTGCTGTGTCCTGAGATGCCCAAAGCATGTCCAAACTCATGCGCCGAAACGCTCTGAATATCGACGGGGTTGTCGCCCCGTGTCCCTATCCTCATCTCCGCTTTGATCAGCACACCGCTACTGGGATAATACTCGAAATCCACACGCCCGTTGGCGGTCGTGGGGTCGAAACGCACTGTAATTTGCGCCCGTTCAGGCTGAACCACCACCTCATAGCGAATTTGAGGGCTAAAGACCTCAATCCATTGATCGAAGCCCTGCAAGGCAAGCGTCTGCCACTCCGGCGAGTAGTGCTCATCGCGCACAAAATAGACCCGCACAGGGAATGCCTGCCAGCGCAAGAGACGCTCGACTTCTCGGCTATAGTTAGGCACAAACGCGTCCAACGAACAAACAATCTGCTGGCTCCCCGATGAAGTGCCCCCGCCAATGGTCGGCACACAGCGCACCAGCCCTAAAGCCAGCATTAAGCCTACTCCAAAGGTGAAACCGTACCGTCTCATGGGTATCCCTCTCATTTTCGGCTTTGCTTCAGGTATAATATACCTCCGTTGGAGGCTATAGACGATGAAATCGGGAATTCATCCGAAATATGTGGTCTCGCGCGTAGTGTGTGCATGTGGCAACACCTTCGAGACCCTATCGACCAAAGAGGAGATCCGTGTGGAGGTCTGCGCCGCATGCCACCCAGTATTTACGGGAGAGGGCACGCGACGCGTTGTCGACACCGAAGGGCGTGTGGAACGCTTCCTGCGCAAATATAAGAACTACGGTCAGCAATAATGGCAAACTCGGAACCGCAAAAGCGCTACTGGCGCTACGGGGGACAAGCGGTCATCGAAGGCGTGATGATGCGCAGCCCCCGCTATTTTGCGGTGGCGTGTAGGGCGCCCGATGGCTCGATCATCGTGCGGGCAGAACCAATCAAAAACACACTGGTCGGTAAACTCCAGTTTCTGAACCGACCGTTCCTGCGTGGGGTCTTCATGCTGGTGGATGCCCTCGTCTTGGGGATGCGGGCACTGATGTTCTCCAGTCAGGTTCAACTGCAAAACGATCCGAACTACAAGCCCGCAGCAAAACCCGTTCAGGATATTGCTATCGGGGGCTCGGCAATCGCTGGACTGGCGATTGGTATTGGACTATTTTTTGTCATTCCTACCCTACTCACCGACTGGCTCAAGCGTGCGCACTGGGGGAGCTTCGAACAGAATCTGCTGGACGGTGTCCTGCGGATTACCATCTTTCTGCTCTATGTGGGCTTAATCGGCTTGATACCCGATATTCGGCGCGTTTTTCAGTATCACGGTGCGGAACATAAGGCGATCAACGCTCTGGAAGAGGGCTTACCCGTGACGATAGAGACCGCCCGCCAACAGACTCGGCTGCATCCGCGATGCGGCACCAGCTTTGTCCTGCTGGTTCTGGTGGTGAGCATCTTTGTGTTCGCGCTGTTGGGGCGTCCTGCATGGTATCTGCGCATCCCACTCCATTTGGCGCTCCTGCCTGTAATCGCCAGCCTCGTGTACGAGGTGATCCGACTGGCAGGCATGTTCAAAACAGGCTTTTTCACACGCGTTCTGATTGCCCCGGGCTTGTGGACGCAGTATCTCACCACACGCGAACCGACGGACGATCAGATCGAAGTCGCCGTCACCGCCCTACGCCGAGTTCAGGACTTGGAAGAGGAAGGCGAACCTTCTCTATTGGAGCCGTCTCCTGAAGCGGAGGTCTCCACAATCCCATCCGCCCCTTGAACCGCACTGACGGCATAGGGTATAATTGGATTTATCCAACGGGGCCATGGTCTAGGGGACTAGGACGCCTGGTTTTCAGCCAGGAGGACGGGGGTTCGAATCCCCCTGGCCCTACCAAAGTGCGCGGTTAGCTCAGTGGTAGAGCACTTCCTTGACGTGGAAGGGGTCGGAGGTTCGAGTCCTCCACCGCGCACCATCCTCACAGAAGAAGGGGGCAGGTCTCCCCACCCCCTTTGCTTAGGATCCAAATTAGCGTCTTTGTCGACGCACTGCAAGCATACCTGCGACTGCTATTCCCAACGCCGCAATCGAGGCAGGCTCCGGTACGGGGTTCAACTGCCCGCGTATTTCTCCACCAGGAAATGCTTGACTGTGCAGGTTCACATACCACAGCCCAGCGAGGAAATCCATCTCCTGCGCCTGAGTCAGCGTGAAGGTATTGTCTGACATCCACACGCGCGGATCTGTGTGGTGTTGGTCAGAAAAAACACTACGGGACCGTTAGTACCTGTTGCTCCTCGGTGGATATGCCCAGCGGTCAGGTTGCCCTGAAACCCACTGGCGCTCACCATGATTTGGAGAGTACGAGTCGACTGATTGTAGGTTCCCATCGCCATACCACTGGCAGGACTGTCGTTCGGTGGCACCTCCTGAGAACCACTAAGCATGTCGTGGAAAGTCCACATCTGCGCCGGTGCCGACATCCAGCAAAGCGCACACGCAAATAAAACACCCTTCAATAACCTGAAACGAGCCATTCTGCACCTCCGTTCTAAAAGTTGATGCTTTTCATGAAGACTATCCCCTTCGGGCGGTTCCATCGAGGTATAATCAATCCGATGCCCACCGATTTGCAAGCGAAACTCAAGACCCTTCCGAAACAACCAGGATGCTATCTGTTCAAGGACGCACAGGGATCGGTGATTTATGTTGGCAAAGCGGTCAACTTGCGCCAACGCGTACGCTCCTACTTCCAGAAATCCGCCCGACAGAGCCCCAAAGTGGTTCGAATGGTGCGTCGAATCGCCGATCTTGAATGGATTGTTACCGATAGCGAGCTGGAAGCCCTTATTTTGGAGTGCAACCTCATCAAACAGCACCGTCCCCAATACAATGTGTTGATGCGCGACGATAAGTCGTATCCCTACCTCTGCCTCACGATGCATGAGAAGTTTCCGCGCCTGCTGGTAACGCGCCGCGTGCGAAAAGATGGGAGCCGATACTTCGGTCCGTTCACCAACTCAGGAGCCGTCTGGAGTACCCATCAACTGCTCCATCGCACCTTCCCCCTCATCCCGTGCGGTAAAGTATGGTCAGGTGAACCCGTCCAGCGCCCATGCCTGTACCACTCTATGGGACGGTGTCTGGCACCCTGTGCAGGTCTGGCGAACCCCGAAGCGTATCGCGCTATCGTGCAGAATGTGATCCTCTTTCTGGAGGGCAAAGGCGACGACCTGTTCCGACAGTTAGAAATGCAGATGCATCAAGCTGTAGAAGCCTTAGAGTTCGAGCGCGCCGCCAAACTGCGCGATCAGATCCGTGCCTTACAAGAGGTTCTCCAAAAACAGAAGGTGGTACATCCAGAGGGCATCAACGAGGATGTGATTGCACTTGTCAAAGATGAGCGCGGCGCTTGTGTGCAAATGTTCTTCATTCGGGGGGGTAAACTGCTAGGACAACGCCACTTCTTTCTGAGTGAAGGCGCCGAAGATCAGCCCGGCGTACTGATGAGCGAGTTTCTCAAACAATACTACCAAGACGCCCCCGAAGTGCCTGAGCGCATCTTGTTGCCCTACGAAGTTCAGGAGGCACGCATTATCGCCCAGTGGCTCAAACAGCGACGTGGGAGCGCAGTGGAGATACGCGTCCCCCATCGAGGCGAAGATGCCCGCCTCATCGATATGGCAGCCCACAACGCCGAGCTGGTGTTGCAAAGCCTTCGACAAGAGCGGGAACAGAAAGCAGAATGGCTCGAATCGGCTCTGTTGGAACTGCAGGAGGCACTACGGCTCCCCACTTTGCCTAACCGAATCGAAGCATACGACATCTCCCACATTCAAGGTATCGCGCCCGTTGGCAGTATGGTCGTCTTCGAGGGGGGACAGCCCAAAAAATCGGACTACCGACGCTTTCGGATCCGATGGCATCCCGAGTCGCCCGACGACTTTGCGATGATGCGTGAGGTGTTGACCCGCCGCTTGCGTGAGGCATTAGAAGGCGACGAGAAGTGGCGTACCTTGCCCGACCTCATCCTGATTGACGGCGGGCGCGGGCAACTGAACGCAGGACTGGAAGCGTTGCAGGCTATGGGGTTTCAGATCCCCGCAATCGGCTTAGCGAAACGCCATGAGCTCGTTATTCTCCCCGACGAGCCAGAACCAGTGGAGTTGCCGCGTCACTCCAAGGCGCTCCACCTGCTCCAACGCATTCGCGATGAGGCCCACCGCTTCGCTCTAACCTATCATCGTAAGCTGCGTGATGAGCGTGTCCACCGTTCCCCATTGGACGAAATCCCCGGCATCGGGCCGCGACGCAAGAAGATGCTCTTGCGCCTATTTGGCTCTATTGAGCGCATTCGGCAAGCCAGCGTCGAAGAGTTAGCCTCAGTGCCCACCATGACACGCCGTCTCGCCGAGCAGGTGTTGTCCTATCTGCGCGATTAGCAGGGCTGATGTATAATTGAGGCGATATGTCGCGCTCATGCTCCAAAGCCGCGCTGTTCGCAGGGCTAAGTCTGTTCGGGCTAAGTTGCGGAGTAGGGTACTACCGACTCAGTCATGGTGTCGTGAAGCTCTACCTCGGTGGCTCCCCTATTCCGATCGATACCCTCCATGCTCTTGAACCCACGCTAAGCCAAATCGCACAGAAGCTGGAACAACTCCCCATCCAGGTAGAGCAAGCGCCTCAGCAAACCTATCCCCTTAAGGTATGGGGAGTTCGCTTAGATGTGCCCGCCACTATCGAGAGTGCCTACTTGGCATGGCGCTCTGTGCCACTCTGGGAGCGTGTGTTCGCACAGCCTACAATTCGTATTCGATCCCAGTGGCGTCTTGATCCCGCCATGTTTGAGCGAACCTTAGCCCAATACCGCCATTTGGAGCGTTCGCCCCAGCCTGCCCGCATTCACTACGAGGCAGGCACAATAACCGTCATCCCCGAAACACTCGGACGCCAACTGGACGCCAAGCGTTCTCTGCGTGCCCTTGTGAGCAAATTACACGAAACCTCAGGGGAAACCCCCATGCGGTTCGCCTTAGTGATGAAGACACTGACCCCGCCTGTGCGTGCCGAGCATCTTCAGCACATTACAGGCGAGATAGCTCGCTTTACTACCCGCTTCCCAGGCTATAAAGTGCACCGCAACCACAACATTTGTCTGGCAGCACAGGCTTTGAATGACCGCATCCTGATGCCTGGCGAGCGGCTCTCCTACAACGAAGCGGTAGGGGCACGCACGCTCAAGCAGGGGTTCCGACTCGCTCCTGTGATTATCAGGGGCGAAAAGCGACTGGGAATCGGTGGCGGCATCTGTCAGGTCTCCTCCACCCTTTACAACGCGGCGCTACTGGGAGGGCTGAAAATCGTTCGGCGTGCTAATCACTCCATCCCCGTCACCTATGTTCCGCTGGGGCGCGACGCCACCGTAACCGATACAGGGCTTGATCTGGTCCTTGAGAATCCATATCCGTATCCGATTGCCATCGCCACGCAAGTGGGGCGTTCCAGCGTGACAGTGATCCTCCTTGGGGTCCCCCAACCGAGCCGTCGCATCGTGCTCACAACCGAGCGAACACTTCTCAAATCGCCTCCGACCCAAGAGGTGCCAGACCCTACCCTCCCTCTCGGCACGCTCAAGGTTCAGCAGAAAGGCTCCGCAGGGGTGCGAGTGGTGCTGTGGCGCTGGACTTATGAGAACGGGCAACTGGTACGCAAAGAACGCGTCGCAACCAGCATCTACCGCTCGCAACCGCATATCGTTCAGGTTGGAGCGAAGCCGACTAAGCCCAATCAATCGTTTGCAGACGAGTGAGCCTTGCCGAACGCCTTCCAAGCGGAATCAAAATATGTGCTCCGCTCAAGCGTGCTGCGTATCTCGTAGACATCTTTGAGCGCCTGAAGTCCTGCCAAGCTCTCGTAGCCACAGATTGTGTCGCGCAACCTCTCGAAGGAGTAGCGGGCGGACGGATGCGCGTCCAAAAACGCCTGTACATCCGCATGCACAGCATCGGAAGCCACTCCTACAAGACGCTCCTGACCCATCTTGTGTATTCTGAGATATTGTTGGTTCTGAAGTGCCTTGATTGTCTTTGGGATCGGCGGACGCTTCCCCTGCTTCGATTTCGTAGGAAAGAGCTAATAGTAAAGCCAAAAAAGAGCTAATAGTAAAGCCAAAATAGTAAAGCCAAACGAGACTCTTTAGTTCTGACTCGGACATCTTCTCGATCCACTGAATCTTGGAGGCGTGGCGCCAGTGCTTTTTGGTGGGAAAGCGGATAACCCGAACTGGAGCGTCGCAGTGCCGATAAGCGATTGACGCAGAAACTCACGCCGACTGATAGCACTCATAAACTAATTATACTCCGCAGATAGTCGGCATAGCGATAAAGCCCGCTTCGAGCGCGTTCGATGCGCGCAATCAGATAGCCCCCGTCCAGTTCCAGAACCGTATGGAGTTGCTCCGCACAGAACAGTGCCTCCATCGCGTCGGTGGCATGCCCAACGGTGCGTAGTCCAAACTCGGCGTCACTGGGATCATGGACCAAGTGGGCAGTGAGATAGGGCTTGATGAGCGGGTAGGCACGCAGAAACCATGCTCGCACTTCAGCATAGCGTCCTTGAAACTGGGTGGCGTCGTTTGCAAAGCCTGCGTCGCAGATCAGCTCCACCAGTGCTTCGAACTTCTCATAGAACTCCGCCAGAAGCTGGCGCTGCTCTGCAACAGGCATCGCAAGGGAGTGACCGCACCAAGTATGCACCTGTTCCGAGGCCGTCTTAGGCAAAGCACGCATCGTAGCAGCGACTCGGCGCCCAGCGGTCCGAAACGCCAGCACTCCTTTCCAGAGGAGTCGCCCCGTACTGTCTACTAATGCCCGCGCCAGTGTTAGCACATTCATGCTATGCCTCCTTATTGCTTGTCTCCGCGCGCTTGCCCACGAAGTTCACCTTCAGGTCGCGCAGGATCCGCTCGATATCCTTTCGTGCTTCGGGTTCGACGCGGGCACGCAGTTTCCCTGCTATAAAATCGGCGCAATCGATCGCCATTTGGGCCTCTTCGAGGGCAACTCGGGTCTTGCCTGTAGCGGGGTCGGGCACAAAGCCCATCGCTTGCCACGCAAAGCTGGCGAATAGGTTAAAACTGTATGCCAGCACTTCATCGATACGGGTCGCGACCTCCTGATTCGGTGTCTCGCCTGCCATCGCTATCAACCTCCCACATCTGCGATTATACCCCAGCCGTGTGGGGTATAATCCTAACGATGAGTCGGACAAGTACCGAGTTAGGCACCCTATCAGAGCGCGATCCGGCCGTGTTCGCCACCGCAGAGGAGGCGATCGAGATTATTCGTCAGGGGGGCATGCTGATCGTGGTCGATGATGAGGATCGCGAAAACGAGGGCGACTTCTTCATGGCGGCTGAGAAGGTCACTCCCGAAGCGGTCAACTTCATGCTCTTGCACGGGCGCGGGCTACTCTGCCTGCCGACAGAGGGCAAGCGACTCGATGAACTGCAGATCCCGATGATGACCAAAGCCATCACTGCGCAGTTCGGCACACCGATGGCAGAAGCCATCGACGCACGCGATGGCATCACCACTGGCATCTCGGCGTTCGATCGCGCCCACACCATTCGGCTATTCTGCAACCCCGACGCCAAACCAGAAGACTTCGTCCGTCCAGGGCATGTGTTCCCCTTGCGGGCTTCGCCTGGGGGCGTGTTGAAACGCGCAGGGCATACCGAAGCGGCGGTCGACCTGGCACGACTGGCGGGATTATTTCCAGCAGGGGTAATCTGCGAAATCCTTAACGAAGACGGCTCGATGGCATGCCTGCCCCAGCTCATCGAGATCGCACGCAAGCACGGACTGAAGATTTTAACCATCGCCGAACTGATTGCCTATCGGCGCCGTACGGAGAAGCTGGTCCGACGCGCCGCTCCCCCTGTCCACCTCCCCACACGCTACGGCACCTTCTATGTGCATGCCTACGAGAGCGAGGTGGACCCGAACCCTTACCTTGCGCTTACGATGGGGCAGGTCGATGACGGCAAGCCTGTGCTGGTGCGCGTCCATTCCAGCTGTATCACAGGCGACCTATTGGAATCGCTGCGTTGTGATTGCGGTTCCCAACTGCATTTAGCGCTCTCACGAATCGCTGAGGAGGGGCGCGGCGTGCTGGTTTACATCCTTCAAGAGGGGCGGGGCATCGGCATCCTCAACAAACTGCGCTCCTACCACCTCCAAGAGCGTGGGCTGGACACGGTAGAGGCGAACCGCGCTCTCGGCTTCAAGCCCGACCTGCGCGACTACGGCATCGGCGCACAGATTCTGGTCGACCTCAGCGTGCGCCAACTCCGACTGATGACCAACAACCCCAAAAAGATCGCCGGGCTCGAAGGCTACGGGCTTGAGATTGTGGAGCATGTGCCCCTAATCGCCCCACCGAACCCCCATAATCTCATCTATCTGCGAACCAAAGCGGAGAAGCTGGGGCATATGCTAACCCTCGAAGCAGAGGG
Source organism: Armatimonadota bacterium (assembly GCA_040289385.1). Taxonomy (GTDB): domain Bacteria; phylum Armatimonadota; class Fimbriimonadia; order Fimbriimonadales; family GBS-DC; genus LDYB01. The sequence continues at coordinate 3,255 of PSLB01000055.1, read as the reverse complement.
CGACAATTAATCCAACAGTGCATAGAGGTCGCTAATCGCTGGCACACCTGTCTCAGGCTCAGGATGGGGCAAGCCTTCTCGGTTTAACCAGACTGCATGCCAACCCGCTCCTAAGGCGCCCTTCACATCGTGCTCCCACGAGTTACCCACAAATAGCAACGATTCGGGGGGTAAGCCCAGCGCACGCTCCACAAACCGAAAGATCTCAGGGTGCGGCTTGCCAATCCCCACCTCGCCCTCGATCGCAACCACCTCAAAGAAAGGTTCTAACCCCAGCAGGGCTAACTCGCGTCGCTGTTCGTAAGCGGGCCCGTTCGTGATCACAAACAGCGGATAGCGGGCTTTGAGGGCATTCAGCGTCGGCAAGGTATCCCCGAACAGGTGGAGACCCCGCTCACGCTCCGACAGATAGTGCCAGCTCAGTCGCTCTGCCAAATCTGCATCCTCCATGCCCATGCGCCACAGCATTCGTCGCATCGTCTCGGTACGGGTGGGGTGCCCCTCCCGCTTGTAAAGGCTGTACCACGGCTCAGTGTGGATCGCCTGAAGGACCTCGCCAAAAGCATGGCGATAGTGTCGGTCAATCTCCTCAACACTCCGATTCAGGTGGGAAACCAGAACTTGCTCAAAGGTGCGCCACCGCGCCTGCTTCGCAACGGGCATGTAAACACACAGCGTATCATCTAAGTCGAACCCGATGGCGCGTACTGCAGGAGTCAGCATACCCTAAGAGTATACCCCCATCACTGTTCGGGATGGGGGTAGCGGATTCAGAAGATTCGGAACGGCGTGAAGGCGATGTAGACCCCAAACAGATCTGCCTCGCGAAACTTGTCGTGGCGCGAGTAATAGGTGTAGAGGTAGACCGTGGAGTTGAGGGCACGCCCAAGCCCGAAGCTGGTATAGGTATCGCCCGACGGCATGCGGAAATGCTCCACAGCACCATCAAAGCCTGCCAGCGAGCACTGATAGGCGACACTCCAACCCGTGCGCGTCCCACAGCGGAACCCACCTCCATGGAACCGCCCCAACCCTGTCGAGCGGGTCGCCACCACATAATAGGTCGGTTGCGTGCCGTCCGACACATTCCACACCCCGCAGGCGACACCCGGCAAACGCGCCGTCTCGGGACTCACCACATAACGCGCATTCAGCAAGGTCTGACGGTTCAGTGCGGTGTCCATCCCCACAGAGTCGACACCGAAGTCGAACCGCTCGCTAACCAGCAGCTGGGTATAAAGGCATCGGGTTCGGGTCTGGTCGTAGTGGTGGGGCACTGCATACTGCTCTATCGCCAGAAAGAGGGATCGGGGCGTGTTTCGATTGGCAGTAGGGGTCAACACCACCGTCTCCGGAATGGCGTAGGCTCCGCTCAGCCACAATCCTATACCCACAGTCACCACCCATCGCATAGGTTTCACCTCACTAAGGTTATTCCCCATGCTGGACAAAAGTTGCAAACGATTTAGGGAGTGCGCAATCGGGCGAGCTGTTCCTTCACCACCGGCAGGCGCAGAATCACTCCACCATCAACACTTAGTATACCCTCTCACCAACCCACAGGAACCTTCACAATATCACGCACACGCCACGGGGGGCACGGCGGCAACGGCGGCTCCTTAGGTGCAGGCTTCAACGCCAACGCCGCCTGCAACCCCGCCTCCGTCCCACCGCCACTCCGCAAACTCTCGCATGCACCTACTCCAGCACGCCGAAAAACAGGTAGCAGAAACAGCACCCATACAGCCCCGTCTGGCGAATGGTTTCGGGAGTGGCTTTACAGAAGGGGCAGGTGGTGTGGGAATGCGCGGAAGGCTTCAGAGCGTTCAACCACTGCGGAACGAACGCCTGCCCTCGCCGACGCGCCCACCCCCCAAAACACGACTCACACAGCGCCAGCGTGCCCAAACCCGCACGCACACGCACCCACGCCCGACGCGCACAGTAGGCACACTCCATCCGCTAACGCCCTACCAGCACGCCCACCTCGCGCGTCCGCTGGTGGAACTCACGAACAATCCGCTGCGTGAGCGGCCCCGGCGTGCCCTCGCCAATCACCCGATCATCGAGCCGCACCATCGGGATAATCTCCGCAGCCGTGCCCGTGAGAAACGCCTCATCCGCAGTGTAAACATCGTGGAGCGTGAGCCAACCTTCCTCGACAGCAACGCCCAAATCACGGGCAATCTCTATCACCGTATCGCGCGTTATCCCTTTCAGAATCCCACAAGCAGGATGCGGAGTACGTAGCACGCCATCGTGCACCACAAAGATATTGTCGCCAGTCGCCTCAGCCACATAACCCTGAGCGTTCAGCATCAGCCCCTCGCCCGCACCCCGACGATTCGCCTCCAACTTCGCCTGGATATTGCTTACATAACGCCCGATGGACTTAATACGCGGATCCAACGAATCGGGCGACATCACCCGCGTGGAAACCGTCACCGCGTGCAACCCCGACTCGTACAACTCAGGCGGATAGAGCGACAGGCGCGTGACGGCGATCATCACATTCGGCGTCTGGTCGATGTTCTCAGGGTTCAAGCCGATCCCCGTTCCCCGCGACACCGAGACGCGAATATAGCCGTTCTCGGCACCCGATGCCTCCACCGTCTCGATAATCCGCGCCTCCAACACCTCGTAGGGAATCATGCCCTGAATATCCAGATGGCGACAGCCCCCATAAAGCCGTTTCAGGTGCGCGTCCAACTTGAAAATCCGACGGTTGTAAATCCGAATGCCCTCGAAAAGCCCGTCGCCATACAGGTAAGCGTGGTCAAACACGGGGATGCGAGCATCGCTCAAGGGCATTAGCGTACCGTTCCAGTTGACCATCATTTGCATCGTCGCATAGCCTCCTCACAAGGATTATACCGCATCGCGCCCCGCAGAATGCACACGCCGTCAGGGAACTTCGGAACGCCCTCCTTCGTATCCTACAGTAGCAAGCAACAACAACTCTTGGGGGCGGCAGGTTTTGCTCTCCTTTGCCTGTCGCCCTCCTTTTTTATTTAAGGCTATGCAGACAACCGTAGTGTGGTTTGACGACGACTTGCGCCTCGCAGACCATCCTGCGCTATGGGAAGCCGCGCGCCGGGGACGTGTCGTTCCGCTGTTCATCAATTTACGGCGGCGCGGAGACCCCGGCCTTTAGGCCTGGGTAGGAGCGCCGCCTCTCGTGTGGTATCATCTCCTCAGAACCTTGACAAGCAAGAGTTCAGGAGGTTCTGCCAGCGAATCGCCTAGCAGGTAAAA
>PSLB01000054.1:0-12404 GCA_040289385.1 Armatimonadota bacterium | reverse complement strand
TCAACCGGCCTATCGTGCCGGCCCGCGGAAGCGGGTTAGGTGCAAGCCCCTAGCTTTAGCTATGGGGTAGTTGACGGAGCTTCCTCCTTGCTATGAGAGGTCGACGGCGACGGGTTCGCCACGCCGAACCGATTCATAGCCAGCAAGGGCGACTGCCGCGGCTTTGTAGCCGTCTACACCCTCTGCAAGCACCGCACGCGGCGCACCCGCCACAACACGCAGGAACTCGTCAATCATCAGCGCATCGATGTCATCTCCCCAGAAAAGCTGACGAATCCGGCCCGAACGGTCGTCATAATGGACAAGATACTGGGCAAACATATCCATCTCGATGAGCCCTTTGGTGCCGACAGCAGTGAGGGTGACATCTCCCCAGGTCGGGAAGGTTTTGGGGCGAGACCAGCTGGCATCCAGCGTGGCGAACATGTTGTTCTGGAGAGTCAAGGTAAGCAGAGCGGTGTCCTCGTAGTTTCCGTGAAACATGTGGTTGTTGGTCTCCGCATAGACCTCGACAATCTCTTGAGCCGTAAGCACACGCAGCAGGTCGGCGACATGCACCGTGTGATCGATCATAGCGCCCCCACCTGCCAGTTCGGGGTCGTTGAACCACCCCCCAGGATTGGAGCCTCGGTTTGTGCCCTTAAAGGCGAGGAGGTCGCCGATAGCACCTTCGTCGACGAGCTGTTTCATCTTTTGGAAGGCAGGACTGAACCGGCACGGGAAGGCAGTAAATAGATGGACGCCAGCCCCCTGTGCGGCAGCCAGCATCGCCTTACCGTCTTCACGGCGGGTCATGAGTGGTTTCTCGCAGAGGATATGCTTGCCTGCAGCAGCCGCCATCTGTGCCAGAGGTGCATGTTTCGCATTTTCAGAGCAGATGATTACTGCCTGCACCTCGGATGCTAACAGCGCTTCGTAGCTGTCGAATGCGCGCACGCCGTACTGCTCCGCTTTGGCTTGGGCGCGCTGGCGGTCGTGGTCAGCCACTCCGACGAACGCCGCCAACGGATTGGTTTTGAGGCAGTGGGCGTAGCTGTCTGCATGCAGATGCGCAAAGCTCATGATGCCAACCTTGACCTTCATCGTGTGCAGACCCTCCCTGTGCGAGCCGATTCTATTGCAAGCAGAGCGATCCGAACCGCTTCGAGCCCATCCACGACACTGATCTCAGGGGGAGTGCCCGCCTTGACACAATCGACAAAGTGGCGGAGCTCCAGATAGTATGGGTTCTCCACAGCAGGGCTTTCTGGAACCTGAACCCCGCCTGCTGTCCCTTCCTCCGCACGCGTGGCAATCCGCAAGGCCACTTGCCGTGCCGAATCGTACTCCAGCATGCCAGCATCTCCACACGCCTCTAAAGTCACCCGAAACCCACCAGGATCGCACCAAGTGCCCTCCACATGGGCCATCGCCCCACTCCGGAATCGAAGCGAGACGAGAGCATAGTCCAGATGCTTAAGATTGTGGAAGGTCAAGGCTTTCGCATAAACCCGCTCTACCTCGCCAAGTGTCCAGCGGAGCCAATCGAAGTCGTGAATGATGAGGTCTAATATGGCACCCCCGCTTTTTCCGAAATCGGCGTACCAGTCGCTTTTGGTGCGTGGGAAGTCGCCCCCGCGCCGAGTACGGAGGATGGCGACCGTGCCGATAGCACCCTGCTGGATTAGGCGATGCGCTGTGCGGAACTCAGGGAAGAAGCGCAGCACATGAGCAGGCATAAAAAGCGTGCCATGCCGATGAACCGCCTCGGCGATACGCTCACAGTCTTCCAAGGTGCGTGCCAGCGGCTTTTCGCATACGACCGCCTTGCCTGCCGAAATCGCTGGCAGAGCGTACTCCACATGGCGGTAGGTGGGGGTACAGATATCAATGATATCGCACACATCCAACAGGCTATCGAGAGTGGACGCCACGGGCACACCATACTTTTGACCAAACGCCTCCGCCCGCTCCCCATGGTGGTCATAAGCCCCTGCCACCACCACATCGGGCATTTGCAAATAGGCGTCCATATGCTGGTGACCCATCGTTCCTAAACCGATGATACCAACCTTGACCATAGGCTCTCTCCTTCGGCTCGCTCTAAGGATCGGCTTTCCTGCTACCCTTTTGAGGGGTCGGGTTCGCATCCACGATGACTCCGTCGAAGATAGCGACATTCGATTTGACCTTGCAGTTGCGTCCGACCACACAGCGCACCAGCATCGTGTCGCGCATCAGCACCGCTCCCTCCCACAGGATGCTCTCTTGAACCACTGCGCCCTCTTCAACGATGCAGTTCTCGCCGAGTACGCAGTTTTCCAGCACGCGCGCCCCTGATTCGATGCGCGTGCCCGAACCGATCACCACAGGATAGCCAATCTCCGCATCTTTGGCAATCTCCACATTCTCGCCGACCCAAACATATTTGCGTCGCTCTGGGTACGGCATCTGCACATAAACACGCCCTGCCAGAGCGTCCCAGTGCGCCTGCTGGTAGGTCTTGAGATTGCCCACATCTTTCCAGTAGCTGGAGGTGAGGAACCCGTACAGAGGCAGTTTGCGTTCGATAAGCATCGGCAGGAGATTCGCTCCGAAGCCGTAGGGCACGCCGTTCGGAATCAGGTCGAATATAGTAGGCTCCAAGACATAGATCCCGATGTTCGCTGCGTTGGAGAAGATCATCTCGCCTTTGGGCTTTTCCAGAAAACGTGTGATGCGTCCCTTCTCGTTGAGCATGGCGATTCCGTACTCCGAGGGGTCTTCCACCAGCGCGAGGGCGATGGTGCAATAGGCTTTCTTCTCCTTGTGGAAGCGCACCAGTCGCGAGAGGTCTAAATCGGTCAGGTCATCGCCCCCAATCACGATGAAGGTCTCGTCGAAAAACTCTTGCACGCGTTTCACACTGCCCGCATCGCCCCAGAGCCGATCCTCTTCCGAGTAGTGGATTCGGACACCCCAGCGTGCGCCATCGCCAAAATAGGCTTTGATTTGGTCGCCCAAGTAAAAAAGGTTCACCATGATGTCGGTGAACCCGTGCTTTTTTAGCAAGTTGACCAGATGCTCCATTACGGGGCGGTTCACGATCGGTACTATCGGCTTGGGGACGGCACGGGTAAGCGGATCCAGCCGCGAACCGACCCCTGCAGCGAGGATCATCGCCTTCACGGCACGGTCACCTCCGAACGCACGAATTGGAGAATGCTTTCAGCAACTTGAGCGATCTGGTCTTCACCTAGCTCGGAGTGGACAGGGAGGGAAAGCACCTCTTGAGCGGCGCGCTCTGAGTGTGGGAAGTCGCCCTCTTGGTAGCCGAGGAAACGGTAGGCGGGCTGGAGATGGAGCGGGAGCGGATAGTAGACTGCGCTTTCGATCTCGCAACCGAGCAGATGGTTGCGCAGGGCGTCGCGTTGCGGATGGCGTATGGTGAACTGGTGGTACACATGGTAGTTGTAAGGGCGCACAACGGGGAGGTGCGGTTCCATTTTAGACAGGAGCGTTCGGTAGAGAGTGGCATGGTAGCGCCGGCGGCTCGTCCACTCGTCGAGGTGGCGGAGCTTGGCGCGCAAGATGACCGCTTGAATCTCGTCCAATCGGCTGGTGTACCCAATATCTTCGTAGTAGTAGCCCTCGTTCATCCCGTGTACCCGCAAACTGCGCACCTTGCGGGCAATTGTCTCTTCGTGGGTTAGCACCATTCCGCCATCACCCGCCCCACCGATGTTTTTGGTGGGGAAGAAGCTCAAGGTAGCGACATCGGCATACGCGCCGATGGGCTCCTCATAATGGCGCGCCCCTATCGCTTGGGCGGCGTCCTCTATCACAAACAGTCCGTGGCGATCCGCAATCGCACGCAGGGCGCGCATCTCCGCCGACTGACCATAAAGGTCCACGGGCAAAATCGCACGGGTGCGGGGCGTAATCACCGACTCCACCTGATCGGGGTCTAAGTTGTAAGTTTCGGGGTCGATGTCGACAAACACCGGCACAGCCCCTATCTGCACCACCACCTCCACGGTCGACACAAAGGTGAAGGGGGTGGTGATGACCTCGTCGCCGGGCTGGATATCGAGGGCGCGCAGGGCGAGCTTCAGGGCATCCGTGCCTGAGTTGACCCCCACTGCGTAACGCACATTGCACAGGCGGGCAATCTCCTCTTCTAATGCCTGCGCATGTTCGCCCAACACATAGCGTCCGCTTTCCAGTACCTGCTGAAGCAGAGGCTCTACCTCATGCCGAATCTTGCGGTACTGGCTCCCTAAATCTGCCATCCTGACTTGCAAAGTGTTTCTATCCTCCTTGTTTTCGGTGTTTGGGGGCGGTGTGGGCGCTATTCTGCCACGCTGTAGGCACGAAGAACCGAGCCCGCTCCTAACACCGCACCGTGCAGGCGCCCATGCGATTCGATGACCACCGCGTCATCCAGAATACAGTCGACAAGATGGCACGACTCGCCGACCTGCACCCCTTGACCGAGGATGCACCCCTGCAGAGTAGTCCCTGCGCCGATGGTTGTATTCGCGCCGATTACAGTATACCCACCGATTTTGACCTTCGATTCGATGGTTGCGTTGGCGCCGATAAGGGAGCCTGCCTCAATTTCTGCATCGGGCGCAATCCTCGCTTCTCCGTCCACATAATAGCCGAAGGGTGTGCAGGCGCCCCCCGGGGGTAAAGCGGTTCGGACCTCCCCGCGCAACAGGGCACGCGTCGCTTGCTGGTACTGCGCAGGACGCCCGATATCGAGCCAAAAACCGTGTCCTACTGCCCCATAGACGGGCACTCCTTCCGCCAAAATTTGGGGATAGAACTCGCGTTCAATCGAGCAGGGGCGGAGGGGAATGCGGGTGAGGGTCTCTGGCTCGATGATGTAGATGCCTGCGTTGATAAAATCCTCCTCTTCCATCGGCTCGCCCCGATCCGCAGCGCGTTTTTGTTGCTCGCTCGGCTCTATAAATGCCAGCACGCGCCCATCGTTTGCTATTTGAATCACGCCGTACGGGTGCGGTCGGCGTACTCGGTGAAGCGTCAGCGAGACCTGCGCCTGTCGTTCGCTGTGAATCTGAACCAGTGCCCCGATATCGAAATCGGTCAGAATATCGCCGTTGAAGACGATGGCGCGCATCGGGGCAAGCCCTTCCACAGCGTTTCGGATGGCGCCTGCTGTGCCCAACGGCTCCTTTTCGACGGCATAGCGCATCCGAACCCCAAATCGGCTCCCATCGCCAAAGTGCGACTCGATCCGATCCGCCAAATAGTTGGCCGCGAACACAATCTCCTCTGCCCCTGCGGACTTCAACTGCGCCACCTGATACTCCAGGAAGGCGCGATTGGCTACCGGCAGCAACGGCTTCGGACGGTGCAGAGTCAGCGGGCGCAATCGCGTTCCAAGCCCACCAGCGATAATCACACCGCGCACAGGTAGACCTCCATGTCGCCCTAAAGTATACCCCGTGTCAATAGCACCTCCGCACTCTCCCTCAAGCAAAAGGAAGCCGGCTACAAACCGATTACTCTGATCTACCTTTAGGAGATCGCATGGTCGAGCGCAACTTGACAGTGTTTCCAGTGATTACCCAGCGAGATGACAAGCCGTCCTCTCTGATTATGGACGAGGCCATCGAGCGCCAACTTCTTGAGATCCGCGAGATTACCGAATCGGGCAGTGTGAACACTCTCTTAGCCATCAATCGTGCCACGCTGCCTGTGCTTCTCCCAGATAGCGAGCAACTGGTGGGCGCCAAGCAGAACCATATCCTGAGCGCAGGGATAAAGCCCTGCGTGCATCCTAAGGATGCCCCTCAATTGATGGAGAGGCGGACGTCACGGCAAGACGAACATTTCGAGACGCCGCATATGCTCGGCTACGCTTTCGTGTGCGAAGGGCGTCCGACGCATCTGTTTGCGTTTACGCGTCGAATGGAGCCAGTTACCACACACCCTGCTCGTCTGGGAGCAGGGCGCAGGTATAATCTTTCTGCTATGCGACGGCTCTTCGGTTGGGCTTTCCCCATCGTCATCCTAACGACGATGGGCTTCTATCAGGCGACAGCGCCACAGACAGACCGTCCACTCGCCATCGTCTTCGGCTCGGAAATCAACGGCTACATCACGCCTTGCGGCTGTAGCAAGCCGATGATAGGCGGAATCCCCCGACGCGCCACCTACCTCAAACAGCTAAGCAAAGGGTATCGGCTCCTCAAACTCGAAAACGGCGACCTCACCAAAGCCAGCGGACGACAAGACGAACTCAAAGCAGAAACGCTCATCGAAATGCTCAACACGATGGGCTACGAAGCACTCAACCTGGGACTCCACGACTTCAAACTGGGGATGGGCTACCTCCGTACCTTGCAATCTCGGTTCAAAGGCACGATGCTCTGCGGGAATGTGATGGAAGGTGAAAACCCTCCCTTCAGCGCATTCGCATTGATAAAGTCCACCCATCTGGGACGCCCCATCCAGGTGTTGGTTGTCGGGATGTTCTCAGAAGCGCACGCAAACGCCTTGCGCTCTATTCACCCCGCTTTGCAGGTACTCCCAGTAAGCCAAAAGCTGGACGCCCTGCGCGCCCAGCTGGAGACCACAGGCGATTTGCGCGTGCTTCTGCTGTACGGCAATCAATCCCAAGCGGAGCAGATTGCCCAAGCCCATCCCTACTTCCACCTGATTGTCTACGCCAATAGCGGCGACGGACCGGCGACACCCAAGCGAATCGGCAATACGATGCTGGTCTTCGCAGGCTCGGATGCCAAGCATGTCGGCGTCGCAGTGGTGAACGACACGGCTTCCGCTATCGAACGCGCTTTTGCCACCCGACTCGGCGAGGAGTTTGCCGACGACTCGGCCATTCTCCAGATTAAGATGGGCTATCTGGCACAGGTCGAAGCAGAAAACCTATTGGCAGTGGTGCCGAAACGCCCCACGCCCAACGGCAGTGCATTCGTGGGCACTCGCGCCTGCATGCCGTGCCACTCAGAAGACTATAAAATCTGGCAAAAGACCGCCCACGCCAAAGCGATGCAAACCCTCGTCGAGGTCCACCACCATAATGACCCAGAATGTGTCGGTTGCCATGTGGTGGGATTGGAGTATCAAGGCGGGTTCCAGAGCCTTGAGAAGACACCCACCCTCAAGGATGTCGGCTGTGAAAGTTGTCATGGCGCAGGACGCAAGCATGTGGAAGACCCTGAGAACAACCGCATGGGCAAGCTTGGCGAATCGATATGCTTGAACTGCCATGTGCCCGCCCACAGCCCGAACTTCGACTTCGACACCTACTGGAAGAAGATTGAGCACGGCAAGAGGTGAGCCATCCTGAGTTGGGTACTGGTTCAAGTGGCGTTGTTTGCGGTGTACGCCGTCGTGCTGTACGCTACCCCTGCAAGCCATTGGGGGGTCTGGCGGTGGGGGAGTGTACCGCTCCTTGCCATTTCGGCGGTTCTGTTGATGCCCGCTTTGCTGTCGCACGGGCGCAAGCTGACCCCTTTGCCTGAACCGAACCCACAACTGGGGCTGATCCAGCATGGGGTCTATGCCTATGTGCGCCACCCTATCTATCTGGGGCTGATTCTGCTGAAGGTTGGATTAGCGATTCTGTTTCAGAAAGGGTGGGGGCTGGCGGTGTCAGGGGTGTTGGCGCTCTTTTTCCAGCTAAAGGCACGCGAGGAGGAGCGTCGCCTGTTGGCACGCTACCCAGAGTACACCGAATATCAACAACGCACTGGGCGATTCCTCCCACGCTGGCATAAAAGGTGAACCATCGGGTACAATTTAGCCACGCTAACCTTTGAGGAGGAATCGCATGCCATCCCTAACGCGCGAGCAAGTGCTGAACGCTTTGCGAAACATCGTCGACCCCGACCTGCACCGCGACATCGTCTCGCTGGGCTTTGTCAAAGAGGTCGCCATCTGCGATGGCGCGGTCAAAGTCGTTATCGAGCTGACGACACCTGCGTGCCCCGTAAAAGACCTGATGAAAGCACAGGCAGAACAGATATTGGCATCTTTGCCGGGGGTGCAAACCGTCAATGTGCAGATGACCGCCCAGATCCGCTCGCGTGCGATGGAAGCGCAAGACCTGCTCCCTGAAGTCAAACATATCATCGCTATCGCCAGTGGGAAAGGCGGAGTCGGTAAGTCGACCGTCTCGGTTAATCTGGCGATTGCCCTAGCCGAGTCGGGCGCCCGTGTCGGGCTGCTGGACGCCGATATTTACGGTCCCAGCATTCCCAAAATGCTGGGTTGTCAGCACGAGAAGCCTTTGGTTCAGGAGCAGTCGCTGATTCCTATTCGGCGTTATGGGTTATCGGTAATGTCGCTTGGTTTCCTGATGGAGGAAGATCAGGCGGCGATGTGGCGCGGTCCGATTGTTGCGGGCACGGTGCGCCAGCTGTTTGCCGATGTGCGTTGGGGTGCGTTGGACTATCTGCTGGTAGACCTCCCTCCCGGCACAGGCGACGCCCCGATGACCACCGCGCAAGTCGTGCCCCTAACCGGCGTGGTGATTGTAATGACCCCGCAGGAGGTTGCCAGCACGATTGCTGGCAAATCGGTGGCACTCTTTCGTAGACTGAACACGCCGATTTTGGGCGTTGTAGAGAACATGGCAGAATTTGTGTGCCCCCACTGTGGCGAGCGCACGGCGATTTTCCCCGGTCCGGGCGCGCGTGTCTTCGCGCAGCGGCTGGGCGTCCCCTTTCTCGGTTCGGTGCCGCTGGATCCGCAGGTGAGTATCTCCAGCGATCAGGGTAAGCCTGCTCTGGTCAGTAGTGCGCCAGGTTCTGCGTATGCCCAAGCCTTCCGTGAGATTGCGGGGCAGTTGGCATCGCAGGTGAGTATTCGGAGCATGGGGTAGAGCGTAACCATGCGTCGCGTCTATTTAGACTATGCAGCGACAACCCCCTTAGACCCGCGTGCGCTGAAAGCGATGGAGCCGTTCCTCAAGCGGGTGTTTGGGAACCCGTCCAGCCTGCATGCATGGGGGCGCGAAGCACGCTTAGCCATCGATGAGGCGCGCGAGACCCTCGCCAGCGTGCTGGGCTGTGCCCCCGAAGAAGTCTGTTTCGTCTCTTCTGGCACCGAGTCGTGCAACTTAGCGATTATCGGGTGTGCCCTCAAAGCGCCTCCAAACCGACGCCACGTTCTCCTCTCGGCAATAGAACACCACTGTGTGCTGGAGGCAGGCGAATGGCTTCACCACTTTGGCTATGAAGTGGAACTCCTGCCTGTAGACCGGTACGGACAGGTTTCGCCAGATACAGTGCATGCACGCTTGCGCCCCGACACATGGCTTGTCTCGGTGATGCACGCCAACAACGAAATCGGCACAGTCCAGCCCGTCGAAGCCATCGGGCAACTCTGCAAGGAGCGAGAGGTCTGGTTCCATGTCGATGCGGTGCAGACCTTCGGTCTCCTGCCTGTCACGGTCGATACGCTTGCGTGTGATCTGCTAAGCCTCTCCTCACATAAGGTATACGGACCAAAAGGCGTCGGGGCGCTTTACATTCGGGCAGGCACACCCCTCCAGCCGCTTCTGGTGGGGGGCGGACAGGAACACGACCGACGTGCGGGCACGGAGCATGTCGCTGGCATCGTCGGCTTCGCAGAAGCGGCGCGCATCGCAGAGCAACTGCGCGAGAGTGAGTGCCTCAGGCTGACCCAACAACGCAACACCTTCATCCAGAAAGTGCTGAATGCCGTCCCCGAGACCCATCTGACGGGACATCCGACCGAACGCTTACCGAACAATGTGCACTTCCGCTTCGTGGGCGTGCCGTCCGACAGTTTGCTGATTGCCTTGGATCGCGTCGGTGTCGGCGCCAGCAGCGGCGCAGCGTGCAGTGCAGGCTCGCTGGAACCCTCGCATGTGCTAATGGCACTCGGCTGGGACGAGACCGCCGCCCAAGAAGGGGTGCGCTTCTCCTTAGGACGCCACACCACCGACGAGGATATAGACTACACGGTCGCGATGCTGGAGTTAATCGTAGCCCAAATCCGAGCACGCCAGAGAAAGCGATAGACCCCCTGAGGATGTTCGTAAAAGAGGGGCCTTGGAGTCGTCCTTCCTTATGAAACCAACCCAAACACCGACCCCCTTGCAATTCCCTATGGCACGCAGGGTATAATTGCTGACGGACGGGAGGATGGCTCCTCGCTGTCTTGCAACGGCGCAAGCAGGTCTCCTGCGCCGCCACCGTCGCCCGCTTTGTCGGCAACGATGCCGCCTCGCAATTGCTCGCAACTGCGCGAGCGCGCAATGGCTACTCGCCATCGCACAAACACACTGACAGGAGGTTCATATGAGTCCTAAACAAGCGATTCAGTTCGCGCAAGAACGCAATGCGCGCGTGGTCGATGTGAAGTTCACCGACCTGTTCGGCATGTGGCACCATTTCTCGTTTCCTGCTGAACTGCTCACGGAAGACCTCTTTGAGGACGGCATCGGGTTCGACGGCTCTTCTACTCGTGGGTTTCAGGCGATTAACATGTCCGACATGCTGCTTCTGCCCGACCCCAGCACCATCCATCTCGACCCGTTCGCCGAAGTCCCCACTGTGAGTATTATCTGTAATGTCGTGGATCCGATTACTCGGGAACGCTACCCTCGCGACCCCCGCTATGTGGCTCAGAAAGCGGAAGCCTATTTGCGTGCCACAGGGATTGCCGACACCGCCTACTTTGGTCCCGAAGTGGAGTTCTACATCTTCAACGATGTGCGTTATGCGCAAGGCGCTCACTTCGGCTACTACTACATCGACTCGGATGAAGGCGAATGGAACACTGGGCGTGAAGAGTCACCCAATCTCGGCTACAAAATGCGTCTCAAGGGCGGCTACTTCCCATGCCCCCCCGCCGATACACTCCAAGATTTGCGAACCGAGATGATGCTCACCCTTCACGAGATAGGGGTCGAGGTCGAAGTGCAACACCATGAGGTCGGCGCTGCGGGTCAGGCGGAGATCGATATCAAGTACGACACCCTCGTGCGTATCGCTGACAAGGTTCAGCTCTACAAATATGTGGTGCGGAATGTCGCCTGGCGCCATGGCTACACCGTGACCTTTATGCCGAAACCCATCTTTCAGGACAACGGGAGCGGGATGCATACCCACCAAAGCCTCTGGAAGAACGGTGAGAACCTGTTCTACGATGAGCGGGGCTACGCGATGCTGTCGGAGACCGCCCTTTACTACATCGGGGGCATCCTGAAGCATGCGCCTGCCATCTTGGCGTTTGCTGCCCCTACCACCAACTCCTATCGGCGACTGGTGCCCGGCTACGAAGCGCCCATCAACCTCGTCTACAGCCAGCGCAACCGCAGTGCATGCATCCGTATCCCCACCTACTCCAGTAGCCCTAAAGCACGCCGAATCGAGTTTCGCGCGCCGGACCCCACCGCCAATCCGTATCTGGCGTTCTCGGCGATGGTAATGGCAGGGCTAGACGGCATCCAAAACCGCATCATGCCCCCTGAGCCCATCGACAAAGACCTCTACGAACTGCCTCCAGAGGAACGTAAAGGCATCGCCACCACCCCTGCAACCCTCGCCGACGCACTCGACGCCTTAGAACGCGATCACGAGTTCCTGCTCAAGGGCGGCGTGTTCACTCCAGACCTCCTGGAAACCTACATCACCTACAAGCGCACGCGTGAGGTCGATCAGATCCTTCTGCGTCCCCACCCGTACGAGTTCGCCCTCTACTACGATGCCTAAGCAGAGGCAGACTATGCCGCTCACCCGTGAATGGGGGAGCAGTACACCGGCTGCTTCTGAGGTACCCTCTCTGCCGTGCCTGCTGGAACCGTCATTTTGGCTGGAGGGGGCGAAACCGCGCCCGAAATCGCACAAACGCTGGCGCGACTCTGTGCCAACCGTCCCATTGTTGTGTTGGCGCACACACAACGCGCTGTCGGGGAGGGAGCGCGCCGCTCCGCAACTTTCCTTAAACAACCTGGACAACAGCCGGATCAGAAACCGCTGGCGCGCGTGGGTTGTACGCTGGCACCCGTGCTGGGAATACTCCCTACCATGCTGGTCGATCAACATTTTCTCAAGCGCCAGCGACTTCTGCGCATGCTCGGCGCACGCCTCGAACACCAGCACCTCACGGGGCTCGGCATCGATGAAGACGGCTGGGCCATCGTCCACAACCGAACCCTTACCGTGAAGGCAGGACAGGTGGTCGTCGCCCAAATTCAGGGACGGGTAAAATCTCAGGAGGAACTGTTGGGATGCGACTCGGTGTGCTTGCGGATTCTGCTCCCAGGCGAACACTGGCGTCTCCCCACCTCCAAAACGCGCCGCCAGGAGCCCCGGGCTTGAGCCCTGGGGAGGAGGCGGCGCTTGCTCCCTTCCATCATCATGTGGTATAATGCGAGCATGCGGACATCAACGCTGCCAGGAATATCCGCAACCGCTATA
>PSLB01000053.1:0-12618 GCA_040289385.1 Armatimonadota bacterium | reverse complement strand
AAGCCGCCCTTCCTCTCCGCGCTTGAAGGCGGGGGCTTCCGGGCGGCGGCGACGGTGAAGTGCCACGCCAGCGGGGAGGGACGGCTACTGTGCTGGCATTCCCTTTATTCGACAGCCCCCACCCGATTCCTACCGAAACGCTCTGCAAATTCAGCTCCCAGATACTGTTGGCTCTGCGTCTCACAAGCCCTTATGCCCTACCCAATCGCACGCTTGAAGAGCCATACCGCCACAATCGCCATCGCTATCGCAATCCCATAGAGCAAAAGCACCGTCTGACGCTGGGTCAGTCCCCGCTCCAAAAGCTGGTGATGGATATGACGCTTATCGGGCTTGTGAATAGGTTGCCCACTTACCAGACGACGCACCACCACATTCACTGCATCCAGCAACGGCAAGCCAAAGACCAAGAGCGGAACCAATATCGCAAACGCGGTCGCCGTCTTGAATGCACCGATCACCGACAGCCCCGCCAACATAAAGCCTAAAAACTGCGCGCCGCCAGTGCCCATAAAGATGCGCGCCGGATTGAAGTTGTAGCGCAGGAACCCCCCCGCCGCGCCCGCAATCGCCGCAGCAGAAATCGCAATCAGCCAGTTCGGGTAGGGCTGATCCAGAATATCGGCAGCCTGCAACGCCATCAGGGCTAAAGCCAACGCCGCTATCGCGCTCACGCCCGCCGCCAACCCATCCAAGCCGTCGATGGTGTCCATCGTCTTGCTGATAACAAATATCCAAAGCGCAGTCAGTGGGATCGACCACACGCCCAGCGGAATCCAACGCGCCTCGCTGAAGTTCCCCCCAAACGGCGCAGCAAGCCCCTCAATCTGCACCCCGAACACCTGAACCAGCAGACCCGATAGCAGAAGCACCCCCGCCTGCAACGGCGCCGAGAAGCCCCTCAGGTCATCCAACATCCCAGCAACCAGCACCAGCGTGCCCACCGCCAAAAGCCCCGCAAACGGCACGACCCGCTGCCAAAAGACTGCATCCACTGGAGACAATAAGTAGAGTCGCGCCATCCCCGCAAGAACCGCAAGCAGAACACCGCCATAGATCGCCAGCCCACCCCAGCGCGGAATCGGCTCTGTGTGGACGCGCCGCGCATCCGGCATATCGAGAACCCCAAAACGGATGGCTAACGCGCGCACCCACGGCGTGAGTAGGTAGCTCGTTGTGAGCGCAATCAGAAAGACCGCCGTAATCGTCTTCATCGCTTCGGAAGGTAAGGCACGAGATCGAGGGGTTCGATACGCCCGTCGGCGAACCGATCCAGAGTCACCCCAGCCTCGGCGAAAAGCTCAAGCGCAAACTCATCGGGATAGTCACCTTGAAACACCACGCGTTCGATACCTGCGTTAATGATCATCTTCGCGCAGTGGTTGCACGGCTGGTAGGTGACATAGATTGTGGCACCGCGCGTGGAGACACCGTTCATCGCAGCTTGCAGAATGGCGTTCTGCTCCGCATGGAGCGCGCGAATACAGTGCCCCGCTACCATATGACAGCCCACCTCAGTACAGTGCGCTAATCCCCGCGAAGCACCGTTGTAGCCTGTTGCCAGAATACGCTTGTCCAACACGATCACCGCTCCCACACTTCGGCGGGGGCAAGTGGCGCGGGTGGCAACCACAAACGCCACCTGCATAAAATACTCATCCCAGCTGGGGCGGCTCATGATTCACACTTTCGGCGGGCGGAATGCCTGAAAGGTCTGCTCGTTGTAAGGGGGCACGACTTTGCCCTGCACGATCATCTGCTCCAGTTTTGCCACCTTCGCCATCACGGGCTGCGGCACAAGTCGGCGCGTGAAACGCATCGGGCTGAGCCCAACGCCCTTCTCTTTGACACCATAGACGATCGTTCCACTTGTGAACCGCCGCTCCGCCACGCGCTTGCACACATCGAACACGGCATTATCGACACGCTTCATCATACTGGTCAGTACAGAACCGGGAGCAAGATGGTCCTGATCGCTATCGACACCGATCGCGTAATAGCCTTTACCCTTCTGTTGCGCTGCGCGAATAACCCCTATTCCACAGCGCCCCGCCGCATGGTAGATAATGTCTGCTCCCTGATTGAACTGAGTGAGGGCTAACTCGCGTCCCTTGCTGACATCGTCCCAGTTACCTGTATAGCCCACCAGCACCTTCGCCTTAGGATGGGTGGTCAGCACACCTGCTCGGTAGCCATACTCAAACTTTTTGATGAGCGGGACATTCATGCCGCCCACAAAGCCCACGATGTTCGTCTTGGTGAACGCGCCCGCTAATGCGCCCACCAGATAGGAACCTTCCTGCTCGTTAAAGATCAACGACACACAGTTCGGCAGGTTGGGGGCTTTGCCGTCCACTATCCCGAAGTAGACCTTCGGAAAGCGTGGGGCGACCTTTGCCAGCGCATCCTCCATCAAGAAGCCAATGGCAAAAACCACATCAAACCCCTGCCGTGCCAAAGCGGTCAGATTCCGGACATAGTCGGCAGCCGTACGCGATTCCAAGTAGCGCACTTCAGCGCCCAGCTCTTTGCGTGCCCGCTCCAACCCGCGCCACGCCGAAGCGTTAAACGACTCGTCGCCAATCCCGCCAACATCGGTCACCATCGCTGCACGAATCCGTTGTTGCATCCGAATACCTCCTTGTACTTAGAGTGTACCCGATTGCCCCCGCCAAAGTGGGTATACTTCGGATGTTATGACCACCGCTTCACACGAGTGGCTGACCGAATCGGAGGCACACGCAATCGCCCAGCAAGCACACACCCTTATCCAAACGGTTGAACAGGTGATTTTGGGCAAGACCGAGGCAGTACGCTTGATGGTCATCGGCATTTTAAGCGGGGGACACCTGCTGATTGAGGACATTCCTGGCGTTGGCAAAACCACGCTGGCGCGTGCGTTAGCCCGTGCTATCGGTGGACAATTCCGCCGAATCCAGTTTACCCCCGATCTCCTGCCTGCCGATGTTACGGGGTCTGTGATCTACAATCAGCGCAGGGGGCAGTTCGAGTTCCATCCTGGACCGATTTTTGCTAATATCGTGCTGGCAGACGAAATCAACCGCGCGACCCCCAAAACGCAGTCCGCCTTACTGGAGGCGATGGAGGAGCGAACAGTTTCTGTAGAGGGCACCTCGCATCCCCTCCCCCAACCCTTTCTGGTTATCGCTACCCAAAACAATATCGAGATGGTGGGCACCTATCCCCTCCCTGAAGCGCAGATGGATCGCTTCTTTGCCCGTATTGCCTTAGGCTACCCCTCCCCAGAAGTGGAAGAGCAGATTTTGGCGACCCGCCAGACCCGTTCGCCTTTGGACACGCTGACGCCTGTGCTTACCCCAGAAGTGCTGGTTGAGCTCCAAGCCCAGGTGCGCCGAATCTATATCAGCCCGACTGTCCGACGCTACATGGTGGCTGTGGTAAACGCCACACGCCATCACCCTCAGATCGCTCTGGGAGCCAGCCCCCGTGCCTCGCTGGCACTGATGCTCGCCGCTCAGGCGAATGCAATCCTCTCCGACCGCCATTTCGTCACACCCGACGATGTGCAATGCCTGGCAGTGCCCGTACTCGCCCATCGCCTGATGCTCCGCAGCGAGGGACAAAGCAGAATCCCCAAAGCGGAACAAGTCATCCAAGAGATTCTCAATCAGGTGCCCGTGCCACTTTGGGGGGAGGCGTGATGCGCGAATATAAACTGGTCACGCTGATGTCGGCAACCTCGTTCCTACTGGTGTCCGGATTGATGTCCAACAACCGCCAGATGTATTGGATGGCGAGCATTCTGTGCTTTATACTGGCAGGAACCTACGCACTAATTCGATGGCAGGAGCGTCGGATACAAGCGGCTCTCGAGTGCCCGGCAGAGGTATCGGAGGGTGAGCCGTTCGCATGCATCCTTAAAATAGGGGTGGAGACGACTTGGGGGATTATGCTCACCGATGCCGATCTGCACCGACCCCACACCTTTGCAGTGGAGCGTTGGCAGTTGAGACCGCACACTGGCGGTCAACAGGAGGTACGCTGTGAGATGGTAGCGCACACGTGTGGGCGACATAGGCTGGGGCCAGCGCAACTTGCCCTCTCCGACTGGTTCGGTCTGTTTGAGGGTGTGGTTACCACAGACGCCACCTGCGAGGTTTTGGTACTTCCCCGCCCCGTGCCGCTGCCCCGCTGGGATTGGAGCGGAGGGGGACGAGGGCGATACCTTATGTCCTCGTCCATGCACGGTCAGCGCGGCGAGGGCACCGACTGGCATGGCACCCGTCCCTATGTGCCTGGCGATCTGCTGAGACGCATCAACTGGCGTGCCACGGCGCGCCATCGCGAATGGCATGTCAATGAGTTCGAGACGAGCCAGTTAGCTCCCATCTTAGTTGTGCTGGAGCAGGCACCGCGCTGGCACGCCGAGGAGGGGCGCGACTTTGATCAAGCAGTGCGCCACCTTGCTTGGCTGGCGTTTGAGGCGCCGCGCCACGGCGTCCGCCTGCACGTCGTAGATCGGAATGGGGTCGTACTGCCTTTCGATCTCGCGGAGGGGCGCGCCGTACGACAGTTTTTGCGGTGGCTTGCAACGCTCCAGACCGATGCGCCCCAATCCGCAATCGACATTCTCCCAGCGCTGGTACGCCAGTATGGCGAACAGTACCGTCTCGTGGTGATGGTTCCCTACTCGGAGCGCGCTGGGTACGATTCGAGCGTGTCCAGCTACCGCCAACAAGGCTATGCTATCGAGGTCATCGGGGTCTCCGCCTGAACCCCCGGCGCAATGGGTTCTTTTTGGGGTGCCCGTCCGACCAGGTATTGCGATGGGTATGGGCGCTCCTCTTTACCTGCCGACATCTGGCACCCCCGAATGGTTAGACCCGCGCCTATTTGCACGCGACGAGAGTCAACTTACCCTATCGAGAGCGCTCACCTCCCTGTTCGGACCTGGGATAACCAGCGCATCGAGGTAGAGAGTACCCTCACTCGTTGGGATCAGCTTCGCTTCGCAGTAGAACAGGGGGCCGAGATTCTACTAAGCGAAGCACCCGACCCCACCAATCCGAGCGAAGTCCCTCAACTGGCACATCAACTGGGAGGCAAACCGTTATGGTGGATCGTACCGCGCGCTCTGCTGGACGAGCCCGCTTTACAGGAATCGCTCTGGCGATGGGGTGCAGAGATGACGCTCACCCTTCTGCCCAATCCGCCCGAAGGAATGGAGAGCTGGTGGCAAGCGATGCAACGCGTCAAGTCGGAACTGCGCCTCCAGCATGGGCCACTCGGATCCCTCCAACTGGGTTGGCTGGGGGTTCCGCCTGAGACCGATGCCGAACGGGTTAGAGTCTGCTTATGGAATTCTGCCGGATCGATCGACGATTTTTGGCATGCCCAACAGCAAGCCCTTACCTTGGGGCCGTACCGAGCGGTGCAACTCCCCGACGCAGGGCCTCTCCCTTTGGTAGTGGCTTTAGCGGCTACCCCCCACGCGATCTTTGTGCCATCGGGGACGGTCCCGCTCGCCAAGCAACGAATAGCCCTGCTGAGCACGAGCGAGTGTCGCACTTGGCTTTTGAAAAGACTCGCCGAAGGCGACAGCGAAGCCCTTTTAGCTCAGCCTGCCGAATGGATCGCAATGCGACGGTGAATCAGTGATGGCGTTCCCACAGAATCTTGAGTCCCTCCAGCGTGAGCCACGGCTCGACGCTTTCGATGGAAGGACAGCGCGGCGCAAAGGTCTCTGCCAGCCCCCCTGTCGCCACGACGCGTGCCTCATTCCCCAACACTTGCTTGAACTGCCCTACAAGGTACTCAATGGCTCCTACAGACCCCAACAGTACCCCACTGCGTAGACTGGCAGGCGTACTTTGCCCGATGGGCTGATGGGCTTCATTCAGCGCAACGCGAGGCAGCCGCGCCGTGCGACCCGCCAGCGATTCCAACATCAACTCCGCTCCCGGCATAATCGCCCCACCCAGATACACGCCCTCCCGCGAGACAGCGTCCAGCGTGGTGGCAGTGCCGAAATCCACCACAATCAGGGGCGTGCCATAGCGTGCGACGCCTGCCACAGCGTTCGCCAGGCGATCCGCTCCCACCCCACTCGGCGGGTCATACGCCACTTCCAAACCCAAGTCGAGCGCCATGGACACAAAAAACGGCTCACACCCAAGCCAGCGCCGCGCCAACTGCGCTAACATCGGCTCCAAAGCAGGCACCACTGAACTGATAGCAACCCCCTCAATCCTCCCCTCAAGCCCTTCAGCACCCATGAGGGCACGCAAGAGCACATAATGCTCGTCTTCGGTGCGCGCCGAGTTCGTGTGAACACGCCACGCATGCCAACCTCCATCCACATAGAGTCCCAGCACCGTGTGCGTGTTGCCCACATCGATGGCTAATAACATCGGCAAGATTATACCGTCTTCAGGCATGCTCGCGACGAAAGATAAGCCACAAAGCGAACGATAACCCAATTAAGTTCGGAATCGAGCTGGCAACCGGAGGCGGGAGCGCACTCCGACCTAATATAATCAGATAACGCGCCAACACCCAGTAGAGGAAAATAATGGCCACGCTGAGCGCAAAGCCCGTAGCTGGGCTCGAACGCTGAGCACGAATGCCCAGTGGTGCGCCCAACAAAGCAAAAATGAGGCTGGCTAAAGGCACATTAATCTTATTGTATAACTCCACAGTCAGTTGGCGAATGACCTGAGGGTCGGCACCTTCGCGCGCATAGAAGGCAATCTGTTCACGCAATTGATGAAACGAGCGTTCATCGACCTGAGTGAGCAACGCCTCAATCTGCACGGGAGTGCGTTCGATCCGCACTTGAGCGCGTGGTTCGGCACGAAACACCCGAAAGCTCAGCGTCTGTCCCTCCATCGTGCGGATCCAGCCGTCATACAGCACCCACTCGTTCTCGCCAGCCCACTCGGCGCGCTGGGCATAGGCGACGGCTTCTGGCGTACGCACCGCCCCCGTACGGTACTTCAAAATCGTCACCTGATAGAGCGTCTGGGTCTGGGAATCATGCCCCCCCGCCACAATCACATACGAATCCAAGCGACCTCCATTGAACTGAGCAAAACCGAACGCTTGTTGTTCGGTCAGCTCCAACTTTTTAAGAATCTCCGCGCGGATCGCATTCGCACGCTCGGTAGCCCACGGCACCAGCGACTCGTTGAACCCTATCGCAAAGAGGCTCACCAAGAGGCTCAAAACAAACACAGGCATCATAATTCGTCGTAGGCTTACCCCCGCGGCGCGCAACGCGGTAATCTCCCAGTCTGAAGAGAGCCGCCCGAACCCCAGCAAGGTGGCTAACAACATCCCCATCGGCAATGTCTTGACCGCAATCTGGGGCAGATACAACAAAGCCAGTTCGATGACCAGCGCAAGCGGAACCCCCTTGACCGCATACTCGGTAATCATGAACACATAGCCCCCTGCAAAAATCAGCGCAGTAAACAACGCCACGCCGAACAGCAGGGGAGGGATCAACTCGCGCACAACCAACCGATCGAGCAGGCGCATCAGGCAAGAGGATACCCCATCTCTCCCCTCCAGTGTTTTGTCTCCACCAACCCACCACCCTCCCTTGACTTCACTGTTACCGAGGGGGTATGATTAAACCACCAAAGGGCACGCTGTGAACCTTGACAATTGGAACTCAAATTTGCCACCGACCTCCGTCGGGGGGGTGGGTTTGTAGCCTACCTGTGAGGGATGGAAAGGTGAGGGATGCAAAATGTTAGAGCGGATACTGGAGACCAAGCGCGCTGAGGTTTCTGCCCAGCAGGCGCAGGTTCCTCTCGGTGAGCTGAAAGCCCGCTGCACCGACATGCCGCCGCCCCGCGACTTCGAGCGCGCACTCCGCCACTCGCCTAATCCCATCGCCCTCATTGCGGAGGTCAAGCGTGCCTCACCCAGCAAAGGGGTTATCCAGCACGACTTCGACCCCGTCGCAACGGCGCTTGCCTACACACGCGGCGGCGCCGATGCGATCAGCGTGCTTACTGATGCCCCCTACTTTCAGGGCAAGCTGGAATACCTCCAGCAGGTACGCAATTCCGTGCCGTTGCCCCTCCTCCGCAAGGACTTTATTATAGACCTCTACCAAATCTATCAGAGTCGCGTCGCTGGCGCCGATGCTATTTTGCTCATCGTTGCCAGCACATCCAACCCGACCCTCTTGCAAGAGTGGCGCGCGCTGGCAGAATCGCTGGGATTGACCGCTCTGGTGGAGGTTCACGACGAAACGGAACTCGATATCGCTCTCCAATCGGGCGCGCGAGTCGTCGGCATCAACAACCGCAACCTGAAAACCTTCGAAACGACGCTGGAGACGACCTTCCGCCTCTTGCCGCGCATCCCCTCAGAGGTGGTCTGCGTTAGCGAAAGCGGTATTGAAAACGCCGAGCAAGTGCAACGCCTCTGGCGGGCAGGAGTGAACGCCCTTCTGGTGGGAGAAAGCCTGATGCGCGCTGCCACACCTGAAGCGACAATCCGCGAGTGGATGAACGCATGCCACGCCGAATAACCCTCATCCACACCAACGATGTGCATAACCGCTGGAGCGAGCCGTTTGTCGAGCAGATCCGCGCAGCAAAACAACAGTTCAATGCCTTGTTGTTCGACGCAGGCGATTGCATCCGCGCAGGGAATATGGGCATCCCGCTGTATCAGGAGTCAGCGTGGGCGTTCATGCGCGATGCAGGATACAACGCTATCGCACTCGGTAATCGCGAGTTCCATATTACGCCGTTCGGACTCCTCGCAAAGTTGCGCGGGGCACCGTGCGCGGTGCTCTGTGCGAACCTGCGTCCTAAACAACCCGACACTCCTCTTCCCGTTCAACCCGTGTGGCATACGGAACATCACGGGGTACGCGTCGCCGTAATCGGCTTGACGATCCCGATGGTCACCCCGCGCATGAAGAGTTCCCTCCTCTCTGCCTATCTGTTTGACCCTCCGATAGAGGTTGCCCAAGCGTGGATCTCCCAATTACGCCATGAAGCCGACCTGCTGATCGCTTTGACCCACATCGGCTATCGGCAAGACTGTCTCCTCGCAGAAGCCTGCCCCCAGCTGGATCTAATTCTGGGCGGGCACTCCCATACGCCCATCCAGCCTCCTGAACAGCGCAACGGCGTCTGGATCGCTCAAGCACCGCCGTTCGGCGAAGGATTCGGTCTCATCACATTGGAACGCACCCCATCGGGACGATGGCAGATTGTTTCCCCCGTCGGCTAAGCGGGTACAATTGCCACCGATGCTCAAAAAGCCAGTTGCCGTCCAGCAGAACCCTGCCCCAACCGTGCGCCTGATCACTTTGGGGTGTGCCAAAAACGAGGTCGATTCCGAAGAGATCGCTGGCGTACTGGCACAGGCAGGCTACCGCCTCGACGGTCAAACCGAGAACCCCGACATCGTGATTATCAACACTTGCGGATTTATCGAGTCGGCAAAGCGCGAAGGCTTGCAGGTTATCCGAGAGGCGGTGCGCCAGAAGCGAGCGGGACATATCAGACAAGTGATTGTAGCAGGATGCCTTGTCCAGCGCGAGGGTGAGACCCTGCGCCAGCTCTTCCCCGATGTGGATGCCTTCGTCGGGGTCGGACAGATGGCGCGCTTCGCCGAGATCGTCGGCACGGTACGGCGCAGTCAGACCCCACTGACCGACATCCAGCCCCCCCACCACCGCTGGGCTGAGGTCGCCACACGGCTGCGCACGCGAACGCCCTGGTCAGCATACCTCAAAATCTCTGAGGGGTGCCACCACAAATGCACATTTTGCACCATTCCCTCCTTTCGCGGCCCCCATGGGAGCAAACCGTTGGAGCGCGTGTTGGCAGAGGCACATTGGCTTGCGCAGAACGGCGCGAAAGAGATCAACCTCATTGCCCAAGACACCACCCAATACGGCTACGACCTCTACAAGCAGTTTATGCTTCCTACCCTGCTCAAGGAGCTCGCTGCTATCGACGGGATAGAGTGGATCCGTATCCACTATGCCTATCCTTCGCGCGTGTCCTATGCGCTAATTGAGACGATGGCAACCACACCAAAGGTCGTGCCCTACCTGGATGTTCCCCTTCAGCATGCAGATCGTGAGGTTCTGCGCGCGATGCGCCGTCCCGGCGACAGTCAGAGCTACCTCCGAATGATTCGGAAACTTCGCAAGGCGATGCCCACTATTGCGATTCGGACCACCTTGATTGTGGGTTTTCCGGGCGAAAGCGAGCAAGCATTCCGCAACCTCCTCCGCTTTTTG
This sequence comes from Armatimonadota bacterium, assembly GCA_040289385.1. GTDB lineage: Bacteria > Armatimonadota > Fimbriimonadia > Fimbriimonadales > GBS-DC > LDYB01. Next base: position 2,357 of record PSLB01000053.1, on the reverse strand, counting down.
GAGGAAGCTGAGCTAGATCGGGTCGGCGCGTTCCTTTACTCGCGCGAGAAGGGCACTCCTGCCGCCGAGATGCTCGATCAGATTCCGTTTCAGGTCAAGCGTGCCCGCTTTGACGCGCTGATGCGCGCCCAACAGTCCATCTCGCTTCGACGCAACCAGATGTGGGTCGGCAAGACGATTCGTGTGCTTATCGAGGGCGACGCCGCTGAGGGTCAGTGGGCTATTGGGCGTAGCCATCGCGATGCCCCCGAAGTGGATGGACTGGTCTATGTACGCCACTGTTCTGCCTTGCCGGGCGAGTTCGTGGCGGTGCAGATAGAGCGTGCCGATGTGTACGACCTTTACGGGGTTGCGCAGGACGCTCCCTCCATCCGCTCAGGTGCAGAGACGCCCAAAAGCTGAAGCGTTTTTGCCAGCACCAGCCGTGTAGCCCGCACCAACCACAGGCGTGCCGACTGCAACGCTTCGGTCTCTGCCCCCAGCACACGACACTCGGTATAGAAGCTGTGGAAGGCACGCGCCGTATCCAGCGCATAGGCAGTCAGCCGATGGGGCGCATACTGCGTGCCTGCCAACATCACCTCATGCGGCAAATCGGCTAACTGCTTGATCAATGCAACCTCTGCCGGATGGGTAAGCATAGTCAGGTCAGTCTGAGCCCGGTCGGGGCATGCGATCCCCCGTTCCTCAGCGGTTCGCTCGATACTGCAGAGACGCGCGTGCGCATATTGCACATAAAAAACGGGGTTCTCCTCCGATTGCGCTTTCGCCAGTTCGAGGTCGATATCGAGCGTACTCTCATGCGATCGGAGCAGATAGAAGAATCGGAGCACATCGGTGCCGATCTCGTCCATCACCTCGCGTAGCGTGATTAGGTCGCCCGCCCGTTTCGACATGCGCACCACTTCCTTTCCCCGATAGAGATTGACCAGTTGATAGATGAGGATCTGGAGTTTGCTGACGTCGTATCCTAAAGCTGACATAGCCGCCTTCACACGGGCAACATAGCCGTGGTGGTCAGCACCCCAGAGATCGATCAGCAAATCGTACCCGCGCTCGAACTTATCGCGATGATAAGCGACATCGGCAGCAAGGTAGGTTGGCATCCCGCTGGCGCGCACTAACACGCGATCCTTCTCATCACCGAACGCCGTCGATCGGAGCCAAAGCGCACCGTCCGCCTCATAGGCATAGCCCTGCTCCTTGAGGTGTTGGAGAGTCGCTTCGACCGCCCCCTGCTCGTACAGGCTCTGCTCTGCAAACCAGCGGTCAAACTCCACGCGAAAGTCGTGTAAATCGCGGGCTTGCTCTTCCAGCATCAACTGTTTGGCTATCTGCTCGAACCGCCGAAGCACCGTTTCGGGATCTCCCTCCGCTAACCGATCGCCGTGCTGTTCGCGGATCCGGCGGGCGATCGCCACCACATAGTCGCCGAAGTAGCCCTCTTCGGGCATCTCGGCAGGCTCACCCAGAAGCTGACGGTAGCGTACAAGCACCGAGAGTGCAAAGTTGCGAATCTGCGTGGAGTTCTCCCCGTCGTTGATGTAAAACTCGCGTTCCACCTGATAACCGTTGGCTTGAAGCACGCGCGCTAAAGTATCTCCCACCGCCGCGTTGCGCCCGTGTCCAAGCGAGAGCGGTCCCGTGGGGTTCGCACTGACGAACTCGATCAACACGCGCCGCCCCGAGCCAACATCGGTCTCGCCAAAACGCTCACCTTGCTGAAGAATATGATGCACCACCTTGCCTGCCCACCCTGCACGCAGATAAAAGTTTAGAAAACCGGCACCCGCAATCTCTACGCGCTCGACCCACTCGTTAGATTGGGGAGGCAGGTGCGCACGGATCTGTTCGGCAATCGTGTACGGATTGAGCCGCAGCACACGGGTGAGCCCCATCGCCGCGTTGGTGGCATAATCGCCGAAGTCAGCGTTGCGCGGGATCTCCACTTCGAAGGCGGGGAGCGTTTCCAACGACCACCCTTCTGCGTGTCTCGCCGACTCTATCGCCTGTTGAACCCACTGAGCTATCTGTTGTCGAATCACAAATCGCCTCCGAGAGGCTCAATTGTACCCGCTCAAGGGCGCACCACCTCGAAGCCCGCCGCCTCCCACGCACCAACCCCATAAGCTCTCATAAACCGTTCCAATCATCCTACTCCCCTCGCCATTCAGTCATGAACCCCACGGCTAAAGCCAGGGGCTTGTAGCTAGGACGGGTGGCCTGCCGCGTACGACCGCATACGGGCGGCCCTGCAGATGTTCTCCGCAGCGATGGCGTCGGCCGACCCAGCAAAGCCGCACCCGACGCAACGAAACTGCGCCTGCGTAGTTGGCCTTCGACACATGTCCGCAGGC
>PSLB01000052.1:0-12834 GCA_040289385.1 Armatimonadota bacterium | reverse complement strand
TCAGAGGCGGCACAGGAAGCTGTGTCCACCCTCCACTCTGCGCTACCAGTACATGCAGCGCAAGCCACAAGACAATCCGTGATATCCGTCTCATGTTTACAAAAGTTAGAACGCGAAGCGAGGGATTCCTCTTCTCACGCGCAGGGAAAGCATCTCCTGTGTGGAACAGTAAGAGAGCCCTGTTCCGTATCACGAGAAACGGTAATCGTCCAGAGGTGAGAGGCAGGTCTGCTGATGATCTTTTATGACTCCACCGCCAGGCGCAGGCGGCTTTTGAGGCGCATTGGATTGGTGTTCACGGTGCTGTTCGCGGGAACCACCACGCTCTTTGTCCTGAGCCTTCTGCTGGTTCCCGTTGTGTCCCATTTGTCTTCGCACAAGCCGCACCGTCTGTGGCACACACCGGTATTCCACCTGCCGAACCGGCAGTCCCGGTTGAGCCGCCACATATTCATTCAGGCGCGCACGGCACTTTTCCAGGAGGTTGCCGCCGACGAACGGCGAGTGCACCAACGGGTTGGTATCGTGCCTCCTTCACCGATAGTCGCCGCGTTCTACACCACGTGGCAGGAAACTGGACTGCATTCTCTGCGCGCGAACGCCGATAAGCTAACCCATCTCCTGCCCGAATGGCTTCATCTCAATCCGCAAGGAAACGGTATTGACTGGTATGACTGGGACCCCGCCGCCATCCCGCACAACCGCGACGTCCTGCAGATTGCACGCAGGCACGGGTTACAGGTACTGCCTGTGCTCAACAACGCGCAAGAAGGGCGGTTTGACCCCGAACGCGCCCACAAGCTGCTACACGACCCGTTAGCCCAGCAAGCACTAGCGGAGCAGTTGCGAAGCTGGTTGGTCCAGCAGGGGTTCCAAGGGGTCAACGTCGACTTCGAGAACCTTTACCCCCAGGACTATCCGTTCTATGCACGATGGCTTCAGCAGTTGAGACGCTATCTGCATACTGCCGGACTGCAGGTCAGCGCCGATATCGAAGCTGGCGTCGATGGGCGGATATGGCGGGAAATCGCCGAGGCGTGTGACTGGGTCGTGCTGATGGCGTACGACGAGCATTATGCGGGCGGTCCGCCGGGTCCGATTGCGGAGCTATCGTGGACACGACAGGTGTTGGTTCAGGCAGTGCGTGCCATTCCGCCCGAGAAACTGGTGCTGGGCATCGGCAACTACGCTTATGACTGGCGGGAGAACGCTCGCACGGCGGAGTCGCTCACCTACCAGGAGGCCATTCTACGCGCCCGCGACAACCGCCCCGACGAGCCTCCACAACGCATCGTGGATTTTGACCCTCAGGCGTTGAATCCGACCTTCACCTACTATGACGATTCGGGGCGTCTGCATGAGGTATGGTTACTGGATGCGGTCACTGCGGCTAACCAGTGGTTGATGGGCGTACAGATGCGATTACGGGGCTCTGCACTATGGCTTTTAGGCTCCGAAGACCCTTCCATTTGGAACTTCCTGAGGCGGGGACGCATCTACTCCCCTCCAGACATCAACGCCTTGCGCGAGATTACCTATCCCTACGATATCGAGTTTGTCGGGGACGGAGAGGTGCTTTCGGTGGAGCAGATGCCTCAAACGGGCTACCGCCGCATCGAGGTAGACCCATCCAGCGGGTTGTGTACCGATGAAGAATATACCCGTTTCCCCTCCGCCTTCGTTATCAAAAGGACGGGTTATCATCGGAAATGGCTGTGCATTACCTTCGACGACGGACCAAGCGAATACACGGAAAAGGTTCTGGAAGTTCTAAAACGTTTCGGAGTACACGCTACCTTTTTCGTCATCGGTGAGAACGCGGCACACCATCCGGGCATCCTCCGCAAAATCTGGGAGCAAGGGCATGAGATCGGCAGTCACACGTTCACTCATCCGAACATGGGAACCGTCTCGGAACGGCGTGCCCGACTGGAGCTCATCGCGACCCAGCGTGCCATCCAGAGTATTCTAGGACGCTCCACCCTGCTTTTCCGTCCCCCTTACAACGCCGATGCGGAGCCGACCAGCGCGGAAGAGGTACGCCCCATCCTGCTGGCGTCGCAAATGGGCTATCTAACCATTGGAGAGTTCATCGACCCCCAAGACTGGAACCTTCAGGTCAGATTGCCGGGCGGTGGCGTGCATCGGCGCACGGCGCAGGAGATCGCTCGGCAGGTCATCGAGCAGGCTCTGGCAGGTACAGGCAACGTGATTCTTCTGCACGATGGTGGTGGGGATCGCTCGCAGACCGTTGCCGCCCTCGCCATCTTTATCCCGTACCTCCAACAGCGCGGCTATCGGTTCGTGACGGTGTCTCAGCTCCTCGGTAGCGGACGTGATTCCATCATGCCCCCGGTTTCGGCGAGGGATATGGTGCTGGTTGGAGTCGACCGGGTGGTTTTCGAGGTCCGCAACGCAATCGACCTGTTCCTGCGTGTCGCCTTCCTGGGCGCGATTGTGCTGAGCCTGTTGCGGGCAATCAGCATCGTGCCCCTGGCGCTGGCATCGTGGCTCCGAGAGCGCAAAAGTACACCGCCTCCCGAATCCTACCGTCCATCGGTTAGCGTCATTATCGCCGCCTACAACGAGCGCAAAGTGATCGGGCGCACCGTACAGGCTGTGCTCACCAGCCGATACCAGCCTTTGGAGGTCATCGTGGTGGACGATGGCTCGCAAGACGGCACTGCCGACGAGGTTGAGCGGTTATTTGGACACTTGCCCAACGTGCGGGTTCTTCGTCAGACAAACCAGGGCAAGGCGGGGGCGCTCAATCACGCCCTGAAATATGCCTCGGGGGAGGTGCTCGTTGCCCTGGATGCGGATACGCTGTTCCTGCCGGACACTATCGGGGCGCTGGTGCAAGCGTTCGCCGACCCCAGGGTCGGGGCGGTAGCGGGCAACGTCAAGGTAGGCAACCGCGTCAATGTGCTCACGCGATGGCAGGCTATCGAGTACATCACCAACCAGAATATGGATAGGCGTGCCTACGCCTTGCTCAACGGAGTGCCTGTAGTGCCGGGGGCAGCGGGAGCGTGGCGCCGCGAGGCAGTCGCGCAATGCGGTGGTTACCAGTCCGATACAATGGCGGAAGACATGGACCTGACGTGGCGTGTGCGTCGTGCGGGATGGAAGATTGGCACTGTAAACCATGCCATCGCTCTGACGGAGGCACCAGACACCCTGAAAGGACTGTTCCGCCAACGGTTTCGCTGGGCGTACGGCACCTTGCAGTGTCTGTGGAAACACCGTGGCGCGCTGGGCAGGTATGGATGGTTCGGCTGGCTGGTGTTGCCTTCGCTGTGGCTCTTTCAGGTGGTGTTTCAAGTGTTGTCTCCTCTGGTGGATGCGCAGATCGCGTGGACGGTTGCGAACGTGGGGCAAGCGTGGCTCAGCCGAGGGCTCTTGCGTCAGGACTGGCAGCCCCTGCCCCAGGCGATGGAGGCGCTGACCCAGATCGGTTTTCTCTATGCCCTGTTCTTCGCAGTGGAACTTATGGTTAGTTTTGTGGCGTTTCGGTTAGACCGAGAGCGCACACGACTGCTCTGGTGGCTGTTCTGGCAGCGCTTCGTCTATCGTCAAATGATGTGCCTCGTCATGATGAAGTCTGTGCTGACGGCGATACAAGGGGCACGTGCCGGCTGGAGCAAACTGGAACGCCGAGGTAGCGTGCGCGTGCCCCAGTAGCCAAACGCTATGCCTGCTCGCTGTCGGGCGACCCCTGCTGGGCTTGTAGGAGCGTGACAATTCGCTCTAGCAAGCGGTTCTGATATTCAAGATGCTGTAGCACCACCTCCACCTCTTGCTCGGCCTTCAGGTTCACTTCGTAATCGTGCTCGGCGCGGAGCTCCGCGTATCGGCTCAACACGTTCTGTCCGACCATGAGCAGAGGCATCAGCAGTATCTGAATCATGTTGGAAATAAACAGCCAGAAGACGAACGCCGGGGGTGGGTCAAAGCGCAAGGGACGTGGTGCCGTTAGGTTCCACAACAGCCAAACGAAGTTCCAGCCGGCTATCAGCAGAAAGAAGCCTATGGTCCCCACCCGCTGGGTAACTGCCAAGGCTATCCGCTCCATGTGTGTCAACTGCTGTTGATGTTGCTCATTGACGTTTCGAAGCGGTTTACGACGCCGCTTCAGCTCCATAGCCCCCTAAATCTTTATGGCTCTGCGAATTGCCTCGCCTTGGGTGACTTTACGCATACACAAGCACTGGAGGCTCTCCTGAGAGAGCCGCCTGAAAGCCCGATCAAGAAGCGGTGCTCGCCTTCCGACGACGCTGACGCACATCTTTGAGGCCAAAGCGGTACTTCGCAAACGCTTCCTCGAACTTGCCAGACATGATCAACTGCGCGAACTCTTTCGCTCCTTCGACTTTCGCCTGACTCGGCTTGCGCTTCCGTACTGCCTTGACTGCTTCTGCCATATCAATCTCACCTGCCTTGAACGCTTTAAGGATACCCTCGATATACGCCCTGCGTTGATCGGTCATAGGTTTCACCTCCATAGGTCTCACAAAAAACCTACAGAGATCACTCCCCTAACGGGCTCTCTGGGCAATGTAAGACCTATTTTCATTAGGGTAGTACGGCACTATTATACCTAATGGGGATTGTGTTCGTCAAGTGTTATGTGGCCATTTGAGGCAAATTGCCTACCAAAAAGTGCCCAAACACCCCAAAAGCGTACAATTTGCTATGGAGCGGGGGGAAGAGGCTTCGGTTCGCCTCCCTCCTTGAGCGGTTCAAACTCCATCAGCAGAGCAAAAGCGCCTTCACTGCCTTCGATCTTAGCATGGGTCGTCACGCGGAAACGACGCATCGTAGCAGTAGCCTTGTCCAACACAAGTTGGAGTTCGTCCTCACGGTTCTTCTCATTGCGAATGCGTGCGGTCAATACCACTGATTTCTCATCTTCGGTGTCAATCCGGACCTGGCTAATCTGCTTGCGGAACTCTTCCTGCTTGGCTTTGCCTCCGAAAACAAAGACCATATCGTAGGTGGGCACGATATCGTGGGCGATAAGCTGCTCCAGAAGCGCCAGACCTGAACCAGCGATGAGCACCTTCTGCGCCTCTTGGTTCGGTTTCTGCACCGACAGATAGGTTCCGTCAGATTGGGCACGCGTGGTCTTGCCCGAAAACATATCTTGCACTGTCAGGTTGAGCTTTGCAGGGGCTTCAAGGGTATAGGTGTAAACCATCTGTTGAAGCACTTCACCCTGTGGGTTGCGCGAAGTCATCATCGAAGCCGAGACGGTTGCCTTTTGCTGGAAAGACCCTGGACGGCTGTACGCAGTCAACATGCCAGAGATCCATTCCTCTGGGGAGCGCCCTGCTTGGCTCCACAAAAGACAGATTATTCCCAACACCACTCCTGTGCTAATCGAGCGCCTCACACTCTCAGTGTACCCGATTAGAAGCGGTTTTGTGCCAGTTCACGATAGGTATACAGTTTCACACCGCTCTGCTGGAGCAGCTCTTTGAAGGCAGGCTCCATCAAGATACGCAGTTCGTCCACGCGGTACTGCCAATGAGAGGTGATGGCACGCCCTTCGGGATCCGCTTCGCCTAAGTGGACAATCAGCTCGTTCACGCCCTGCTTGAGTTGACGAATATACTGATGCAGGCGTGCGCGATGCTTGTCGTATGATTCGCCGATCTCATACTGCGGGTTAAGGGTATCGATGGTAGGCAGTCTTGCCTGTTGGATGCGTTGGTACACCTCTTTATAGTTCATCCCGCGTGCGCTCGCCATCAGCATAATTTCGGGTGTCGGGCTAAACACCATTGGCGGGATTTTATACTCGATTCCGAGCTTGAGGAAGACCTCGAAAAAGCGCGGATCGGCGTACAAAGTGCCCATGTGCGAATCGAGGTGGGTTGGCTTCAAACCGAGCTTGAGCGCCATCTCGATTTGGGCGCGCAGTTCCAGTTCGACCTCCTGCGGGCTGGCATGACGCACCACCTGTTCCACCGAGCTCCACATGTAGCCCAAAGGATCGACGAGCCCTTTCACCTTGTCAGCAGGTGCCACAGGACGCCAACGGAGGGTTCCCCATTCGCTCGTCAGCGTGAGGTGTAGCCCCAAATCGGCTTCGGGATACTTTTTCGCCCATTCGACGACTTCCGTCACCCATCCGCATGGCATCATGATGCTGGCACTGCTGACCACGCCCCCCTCCATGGCTTTGAGCGTGGCACGATTTGCAGAATGGCTCATGCCCAGATCGTCTGCATGCAGGATGAGCAGTTTCTTATCGGTCTTCGGTTTCCACTCTTGCAGTCGCATAGAAGACGACTTCGTCCAATGCTTTTCGATTCCTGCTCTGGTATAATCGCGTTATGCAAGCCGTGCCGATGACCCAAGTGGAGATTCGCGACCAGTTCTGGGAGCCGCGCCAGCAAACCAATCGCGTCATCACGATTCCCCATCTATTTGCACAGCTGGAGCGTGCCGGCAACATTCCGAATCTGCTTCTTGCGAGCGAGGGCAAGCGCGAAGGCTATCAGGGGCCGGTATACATGGATTCCGACCTTTACAAAGCGATGGAAGCGGCAGCCTATGTGCTGGCACTCTATCCCGACGATCCCATACGCGAACAGCTGGACGCGGTTATCAGCATTTTGGAGCGTGCCCAAACACCCGAAGGCTACCTAAACAGCTACTTTCAGGTGATCGCCCCTGAACGCCGATGGCAGAACCTGCGTGATGACCACGAACTCTATTGTGCGGGACATCTCATTGAGGCAGGTGTCGCCCACTATGAAGCCACACGCTCCGAACGTCTGCTCAAAATCGCCACGCGCTTCGCCGACTATATCGACTCAGTGTTCGGCGACGCACCCGGGAAACGAATTGGCTACTGTGGACATCCTGAGATTGAGCTGGCACTCTTTCGGCTCTACCGAACCACTGGCGAAAAACGCTATCGCGACCTGGCACGCTTTTTCCTCGTCAATCGCGGTAAGAAGCTGTTCGCCAAAGAGCATGGGATTCCGTTAGACCAGTACGATGGCACCATCTGGCAGGATAATGTGCCCTTGGTAGTGCATCGAGAAATTGTGGGGCATGCCGTGCGGGCAGGCTATCTGTTTGCTGGGGCCACAGACTTAGTCGCAGAGACGGGCGATTCCGAACTCTTGCAGATGCTGTGCCGCGTCTGGGAGAACACAATCCAGCGTCGAACCTACATCACAGGAGGCATCGGCAACGAAGCACGCCATGAGGGCTTCACGCGCGACTATGAGCTCCCCAACCGAACCGCCTATCAAGAGACCTGCGCCTCAATTGCGCTTATTTTGTGGGCTCATCGGATGGGCTTATTGCTAAAAGAGGCGCAATTCTTCGATGCCTTAGAACGCGCTCTCTACAACGGCGCCCTTGCAGGCATAGGGCTGGATGGTAAAAGCTTTTACTATGTCAACCCGTTGGAAAGCGATGGCACGCATCATCGCCAAACTTGGTACGCCTGCGCCTGCTGTCCCCCTAATATCGCTCGGCTACTCGCGTCGCTGGGAGGGTATCTGTACGCGCAAACAGAAAGCGATCTTTGGATAAATCTCTATGTGGAGAGCCGAGTCAAGGTCACGCTTCATAACCAGCCTGTGGTGCTTCAGGTTCAGACCAACATGCCGTGGCAAGGCACGGTCGAAGTTCAAGTCGTAGAGGGAACACCTATAGAGTTCAGATTGCATCTGCGTCTCCCCGACTGGTGCGCAGAGCCCCGCCTGCTGTGGAATGGTCGGACACTCCGAGCGGAACGGGAAAAAGGCTATGCGGTTGTGCGTCGGCGTTGGCGAGCAGGCGACCGACTGAACTTAGAACTGACTATGGCGCCTGTTATGATGGAGGCTCATCCGCGTGTAGAGGCAGACCGCTGGCATGGAGCCATTCAGCGCGGACCGCTGGTCTATTGCTTGGAGGCGATCGATCAGCCCGTTGCGTTGGAGCGGATGGCATTCCGCTCGTGCCGTGCGCTCCGCTACCGCTGGGAACCGAACTTGCTGGGGGGCATCGGCGTCGTGGAAGGGGATGCCCTCGCTCTGGACGAGGACGATGCCTGGGGCTCACAGCTTTATCGCCCACTGGCACCGCGTCGGCAAGTCGTGTTTCGGGCAATCCCCTACTTTGCGTGGCACAATCGTCAGCCCTGCCCCATGCGCGTCTGGATGCCGGTGGAGTAGGGAAACACGCGCTAATGGTTGGTTTCTGTCCACTTCGCCGTGTTGCACAGTTTTCCTACGGTCCGCTCGCACCCTGTCCTTGCTGGGGGCGTGCGGGGGCACCTTGATTGCCCCACGGATTCGATTCATCCCCAAAAGTCTTTTCCACGACGGTATCGTTGCTTTTGGAAGTGCCTTGCCATAACCAGGCAGCGACCAACGCCAAAACCAATGCAATCGCTACCACAACGAGCCAGGTGGGAACCTCCTGTTTCATCGCTTTTCCTCCTTACAAAAGGGGAGAGAGAATTTCTCTCTCCCCTTCAGAGAATGTACCTACATCGTTGAACGGCACTGCTGGTCAATCGTGGGATTATCGCCCGGATAAAAAACCATTGGGTTCCAGTGGACGCCAGCAGGGTTGAAGTTCACGCAGGTGAAGTTCTGTGCGCCCGACTGAACACGCTCCAGTACCATGCCACGATGCTGTGTAGACGAAACGCGCAGGTTCGGATCGCCACCTGTTTGGGCAATCTGAGCGTCCTGACGCACAGGGAACCATTTGGCGTGCCCATCAGCAAAAGCGACGACATGACCTTCATGGCGTCCAGAGATGCCGAACAATCCATTGACTGGGATGGCCACATTAATCCAGTAGCCTCCGCCTCCAGTGCAGGTAGTGACTCCGTCGGTCAGCACCACCATATTTGCCGCCTCTCGAATGCGCGCGTAGCGAATGTACTGACTGGCACATATTCCATCGCAATTTGCAGCGTTAGTGGCGCAGGGATCCCACACTGCTTGACAGCCCGGATCTACCCCTTCACGACACTGCCAGTAGGGGGCGAAGAATTTGTTCATCCCGATGGATTGCAGGCGTCGATCGGTATGCCAGTTGCCACAAGGCGGTGGGTCAATCTCCTGCTCTTCGGGAACGGCTACAGAAGCGTTGAAACGGAAGCCCGCACGCGACTGTGCCGCTGAAGGGCAATTGTAGACCCCTTTATTTTTCACATAGGGGTAGATCTGACGAGTCCACAGTGAGTTTGCGATGGAGGCGCGTCCCCAGCAGCCGCCGCTGGCAAGCTCGGGAAAGGTTTCATCGTAGTCACCTGCGTACATCGTAATCGCTGTACCCAACTGTTTCATGTTGCTTAAGCACTGGGTCTTGCGTGCACTCTCACGTGCTCGCGCAAACACTGGGAATAGAATCGCCGCTAAAATGGCGATAATCGCAATCACCACCAACAGCTCAATCAAGGTAAAGCCTCTTCGCATGGGTTTAGCCTCCGTACTAAGAATATACACCGAGTTCAGCCAAATTCCTGCCAAGCGGGATGGCTCAAAACCCTGTTTTTTGGAGTTTTCTGTCTGCCCTCACGAAACGGTATAATTCCCTGCGCTATGGCACTGACGTTGCATGAGATGCGCCACATCGCCAAGCTGGCACGACTGGATCTAGAAGATGCCCAACTGGAGGCTCTGATGACGCCTATCAACGCCCTTATGGCGCATTTCGAGAAGCTTCAAGCCCTGCCGTTGGATACGGTAGAGCCAACCTCACACTCGATCCCCGTGTTCAACGCCTTCCGTGAAGATGTGATCGTTCCATCGCTCTCACGCGAAGAGGCGCTGGCGAATGCCCCTGAAGCACGCGACGGGCTGTTTATCGTACCCCGAATCGTGGAGGAGTAGATGGAACTGCACACGCTGAGCCTTAGCACCCTAAGCGAAAAGCTACGCCGACGCGAAATCTCGGCAGTGGAACTGACCGAAGTGGTCTTCGCACACATCGATCGCACCGAACCCCAGATTGGGGCGTTCATTACTCTCACTCCAGAGCTGGCGCGCACGATGGCACAAGAGGCGGATGCACGAATCGCCAACGGCGAGTGGAACCCACTGATGGGCATCCCGATTGCTATCAAAGATAACATCAGCACGCGTGGGGTTCGCACCACCTGCGCCTCGCGGATTCTGGAGAACTATGTGCCTCCCTTTGATGCCACGGTTGTGGCGCGACTGAAACAGGCAGGGGCGGTAATAGTCGGAAAGACGAACATGGACGAGTTCGCCATGGGCGGATCGACCGAATTCTCCGCTTTCCATCCTACACGAAACCCTCGGGACCCTGAGCGCGTGCCCGGCGGTTCGTCTGGAGGCTCCGCCGCAGCGGTTGCAAGCCACATGGCTATCGCCGCCTTAGGTTCAGACACAGGCGGCTCCATCCGCCAGCCCGCCGCCTACTGCGGGGTGGTCGGGCTGAAACCGACCTACGGGCGTGTCAGCCGTTATGGGCTGATTGCTTATGCCTCTTCTTTAGACCAAATTGGACCGATTACCCAAACCGTTGAGGACTGCGCGCTGATCCTTCAGGCGATCGCTGGCAAGGATCCACTGGACGCCACCAGCGTCGATGTGCCCGTACCAGACTATAGCACAGCCCTACGACCCGATGTGAAGGGACTACGCATTGGCGTACCGAAAGAGTTCTTTGGGCATGGAGTGCATCCGGAGGTGGCTCAACGAGTCCGTGAGGCGATTTCGGCGTTAGAGTCAGCAGGGGCACAGGTGCAAGAGGTTTCGATTCCGATGGTAGAGCAGGGGCTGGCAATGTATTATATTCTGGCGCCTGCGGAATGTTCATCGAATCTGGCGCGGTATGATGGGGTTCGCTATGGATTGCGTGTGGGTGCAGACAAAGGACATGTGGGAATGATGGAGACGACGCGAGCTGCTGGATTCGGCAACGAGGTCATTCAACGCATCATCATCGGTACTTATGCACTCTCATCAGGCTACTACGACGCCTACTACCTGAAGGCTCAGAAAGGGCGCACTCTTTTGCGTCAGGAGTTCGAGCGTGTGTTCGAGACGGTGGATGTGCTGGTTTGCCCCACAGCGCCGACCCCGCCGTTTCGCTTAGGCGAGCTGGTGGACGATACACTGGCGATGAAGTTGATGGATGTGCTGACCATCCCGGTCAACTTAGCGGGGTTGCCGGGTTTATCGGTGCCCGGCGGCTTGGCTGAGGGCTTACCGGTAGGATTGCAGATTATCGGCAAGCCGTTCGACGAGCCGACCGTGTTGCGCGTGGGCTACACATGGGAACAGATGCTTTAATGCCCCCCGCATGACCGGAGTCAGCGAGGGGGCAAGTGTAGGGTCAGTGTTTGCCGCCAGTTTCCAACGGTAGCGAGGTGGCAGGAGCGGCTCGGTTATCTGGAGGTTGTACCCCAAACGCTTCGACGCCAGGCTGATTTGTTTGCGCTTTTGGATAGGCACTCTCAGGCACTGCTCCTCCCGTGCTACTGCTGCCTGACGAGAGGTACCATACTACCGCAAGCGCCACCACGACTACAAGAGCGATAACCGCTATAGCCACAGGCTTCGGAATTTCCATCTGCCTCACCTCGCTTAGTAGTAATCATCCAAATCCCACAGATACTGCTGGGGATCGAGGATGAAACCGCCACACTGGGGGCGTGCATCGCATCCTTGAGTCAGTTGAGAGGGAGTATAGGAGCGCACATGCCCATCCACGAAAGCCACCATCATGCGCTCACGCCGATGCCAAGGCCATGCACCACCGAACTCCATCCATGTATACCACCCTGTGGCGGTCTGTAGGCGCCAGCATGCTGGGCGTGCGCCCATGCTGCAACTGTTTGCCGCGTAGTCGTACCAACGACTGGCGGTTCCACTGTCACACTGCTGGCGTACGATGGTGAAGGTATCCACCACATTCCCAGCTGGCGTGCGGTAGTAGCGTGCGGGGGGCATCACAATCCAGTTGCCCCCACACAGGGGTTGGCGACTTGCAGGGTCGCGCCACCAGAGGCTGTCGACAAAAAGTATCGTGGAAGCATGGTTTTTGATCTGGGCATCGGTAGCAGGAGCGTTGTACCAGCGTCCTGTGTTGGCGCGTTCCAAGATTGGCGAGAGATACACATAGTTGTAGCCCAGATTGACTTTCAGCGCCCAGCGATATTCTCGGATGCACTGCTGAGTGGGAGGCGCTTCGTTATCCGCAGGGCAGGCATCCAAAATGGCATCGGTCGCCTGAGGATCCGAAGGGCATCGGAACATAAGCCAGTTTTTCACGTAAGGCCAGAGCAGTTGCGCCAAGATGCGGTCATTGCAGTTCTCTTGCCCTGCAAAAGAGGCGAACCACTGGGTCAGTGGTTGGGTGGTGTCATAGTCGCTGGTATACATCACCACGGCGCGCGCAACTTGATGGAAACGACTGCCACAAGTAATTTGGCGCGCACTCTCGCGCGCCTGTGAGAACACAGGGAACAATATCGCCGCTAAAATGGCGATAATCGCAATAACGACCAGAAGCTCGATCAACGTAAAGGCTTTGCGTTGCATCATCAGACCTCCTTATTGGGTTAAGATACCCCACTGCATTAGACGATAGCGCCTTTGCAGTGGTTCCAGCAATTATAACCCATCCCCATACAGTTTCCTGCCACTTGGCGCGAACTAATGGGGAAATTGGGGTTTTTTTATGCAGGGGGACATTGTTTCCCCCATGCCGTGACATTGGCGTTAGCATCCTGCGCCAAAAGCGAAGAGAACCCCTAACAGATCAGTATCATCCGTGTACTGCGGCGCGGAGACCCCGGCCTTTAGGCCTGGGGAGGAGCGCCGCCTTGACTACTCTCGG
>PSLB01000051.1:0-12836 GCA_040289385.1 Armatimonadota bacterium | reverse complement strand
TCTCCGCGCCGCCGATATTCGATGAGGCATTGGTAGGGCTCTCTCAAGCCGCGCTGTATTTAACAGCTCGTTATGTTTAAGGGAATCCCGCTCACTTTGGGCGTTGAGGAAGAGTATCAGATTGTTGACGGGACGACCCGCGCCCTCGACTCTTATGTGTCGAAAATTCTGCCCGACGGGCGTGTTCGCCTCCAAGACCACGTCAAAGAGGAGTTCATGGAGTCGCAGATAGAGGTGGGCAGTCGGGTGTGTCAGACGGTGCAGGAGGTGCGCACCGAGCTGCAGCGACTTCGGGGCGCCTTAGTCGAGATCGCCGAGTCGCAAGGCAAACATATCGTGGCCGCCAGCACGCACCCGTTCTCGCGCTGGGTGGATCAGGTGATTACCCCCCGCTTGCGCTACAAAGCTCTGGAAGAGAACATGCAAGACATCGCCCGACGCCTGCTGATATTCGGTATGCATGTGCATGTGGGCATCGGTGATTTGGAGCTAACCATCGATATCTTCAACCAAGCGCGCTACTTCCTGCCCCACCTGCTGGCGCTCTCTACCAGCTCGCCGTTCTGGGATGGGCGACGCACGGGATTAAAATCGTACCGCAGTGTGGTGTTCGAGAACCTGCCCCGCACAGGCATCCCCGACTCGTTCGAATCGTACGCCGACTACGACCGGTTTATGTGTACGCTGGAACGAGTCGGCGTGATAGACGACCGCACCAAAGTCTGGTGGGATGTGCGCCCGCATCCCAAATACAAGACACTGGAGTTCCGCGTGTGCGACATTTGCACCTCCATCGACGATGCAGTCTGTATCGTCGCCGTGATTCAGTCGCTGGTGGCGCTTCTGGTGGATCTGCGTTTAGGCAACCGCTCATGGCGAATCTATCATCGCGATCTGATTCGCGAGAACAAATGGCTGGCGGTACGACACGGCATTCACGGAGAGCTGATCGATTTTGGACTAGGCAAAAAGGTGCCTTTCGAGGAGTTGGTCGATGAACTGTTGGCGCTACTGCGCCCTTACGCAGAGCATCTCGGCTGTTGGAACGAGGTCAAACGCACCCGCCGTATCCTCAAAGAGGGCACCAGTGCCGACAAACAGCTCCGCATCTACGAAGAATCGGGGGGCGACCTCCACGCCGTCGTCGACTGGCTCGTTGCAGAAACGAAGCGGGAAACCGCTCCTTCGTCTACTCTTCCAGAATCTTGACCCCTTCAAGAGCTGGCGCTGGTATAACTGCGCAGCGCAAACCGCCAGAATATCCGTCCCATCACAAAAAATCCCACACCCCACAAAACAGAAAATACCAGAAACCCGGGCGTGGCTTTGCCCAGCAATGCCTTCGCAGGAATCGTCGCCAAAAACGCCACAGGCAACAGATAGGTAAACACCCGACGCAACACCGCATCAAAAACATCAGTCGGGAAACGACCAATCTGCGCAAACACTTCCGACAACACCCACAGGTTGTCCACACGCACCAGCCAAATGCTTAAGGTCATCATCATAAAATGAAACGAATAGAATATCAGCACACCCGTCAAAACCATCCCGAAATAGACCCCCACATTCAGCAAAGGCGGAACATACTCCAGCTGGAACATCGCATAGCCCCCCAGCAAGACCCCAACCACCAGCGAGCCCAACTGATCCAGATTTATCCGCCTTAGCGAAATCCAGAACTGCGAATCGACAGGCTTAAACAGCACAAAGTCCAGCGTGCCCTGACGCACCATCGTGGGCACCTCGGAAAGCCCAAAGTAGAAAAAGGTCGCTATCAGGGCATCGATGAAGTAGAACGTGCTGGCGAGTACCAGCGCCTCCGACTCCGTCCAGCCTGCTATCGACGTGGTGTGGCGGTAGATAATCTTCAGCGTAATCAGAAAGAAGCCCAACCAGATGGCGTTGTAGAGCACCTTCGCCCAGAAGTTGGCACGAAACTCCATCTCACGAACCAAACTGGTGCGCAAGAACGCACGATAGAGACTCCAGTAAAATCGCCATCGCCTCACATGCCCACCCCCGTATATCGACGGAGACCAACGCGCCAAAGAGCCCACGCCATACCCATCGCCAGCAGAACCCAGAGGCACTGAACCCCTATCTGAACCCACAGAAGCACACCTGTGAGCTTGCCTAGTGCAATCTCAGCCGGAACGGCGGTCGTGTACCGAAACGGCATCACAGTCGCTACCCCTTGAAGCCAACTCGGCATGAGCACAATCGGCGCCACCCAACCCGACAAAAGCAACATTGGCACATAGTAGAGCGAGAAGACACTCTGCACCTCTTGGAGCCAAAACGCCAGACACGCCAGCGCATACGCTACCCAAAACGACACCAAATGCCCCAACACAATACTCAACCAGAACTCCCAACCCAGATGAAGGGAGCTCAGCACAGTAAGCCGACTGTAGTACCACAACGCTACCCCAGCCACAGGAGCGAAAAGCACCATCCGCATCGCACGCCACGACAGATTCCGAGCAAACATCATCCAGACCACAGGCACGGGGCGCAACAACCACTGTGATAGCACCCCCTCCTTAATCTCCACCGAGAGATCCCACATCAGGTGGCTCACGATAAAGTTCGTCACGAACGCCATCAACACATAGTAGGTCACCATCTCACCCGGCTGATAGCCCGCTATCGCTTCCCTACCATTGTAAGCTGAAAGCCACACTAACGGCATCACCAAACAGTGAGTCACATCCGTCAACATCCAGATGAACGCATTCGCTCGATAAGCCAAGCTGTCCTCTATATAAATCCGCATCAGAGCCAGAAACTTGGGAATCGCGCTCACGGGGCAATTGTACCCCCAGAAGGGTATAATCTCGCAGGAGGCAAGCCCTCAAGACAAGGAGGTTCTTTGCGATGCCGATAGAGATTGTCCAGCACCCGCTGGTCAAACATATCCTGACTCAACTGCGCGACGAGCGCACCGAACCTGCGCGTTTTCGTGCGCTGGCACGCCAGCTGACCTTCCTGCTGGCAATTGAGGCGACACGCGACCTGCCCGTCCGCTCCCACTCGGTTAAAACCCCCCTGGAGATCACCGAAGGTTACTCACTGGCAAAGACGATTGTTGCCGTGCCCATCCTGCGGGCAGGGCTTGGAATGTTAGAGGCGCTCACGGAACTGTTCCCAGATCTGCGCGTGGGCTACATTGGACTGGAACGCGATGAACAGACGGCAATCGCACGCGCCTACTACTGCAAGCTCCCCCCTTTGGACAACAGTCGCGTGCTGTTACTGGACCCGATGTTAGCCACCGGGGGATCTGCCTCCCAGGCCGTAGAAGTGTTGGTGAACGCAGGTGCTGAGGAAATTGTGCATCTCTGCGTCGTCTCTGCGCCCGAAGGGGTGCGCCACCTCAACGAGCGATTCCCGCAAGTGCGAATTCTCTCTGCATCGCTGGATCGGGGGCTGAACGAACGCAAATTCATCTTACCAGGGCTGGGCGACTTCGGCGATCGCCTCTACGGCACAGGAGCGCGATAAAATCGCACGCATGAGACCGACGCAAAAGAACCCCATAGTAACCGCCTTATCGAACTCACGAAGGATCGTCCCGTTCAGATGCAGATAGTGATTCCACTGTAGCGCAAACAGAAAGATCATCACCAGTCCTGCACCCCACAGTGCCCACCGCAAGATCGGGACGACCGGGTCGGAATCGCTCTTCCCAAAGCCTGCAGAACCGAGAATCACACACAACCCTATCAGTGCCCATGCTATCCCAGTTATGCCGACTGTTTTAGCGGATGGCACAATGTGCCGGCAACGGATGCCCAGATTAAGCAACCTGCCTCTACCATCCTGAGGTGGATAGTCTCTGGTGGCGTGATCCCCAATCCCGCCAGCCTCTATGCGGCGGCAACTGGATCGTGATGCCTCCATGCCACTACTGGACCTCGCCTTCGGGAGCGCGCATCGATACCTTCACGATTCTACGCAACGAGTGCAACTCCGGCGCGACGGGATGGTACGGCTATCGTGGACAGTCGTGCAACAGTGCGACATGCTGGATGCTGGAAAACGCTCGCGGATGGTACACTTGGTCATGTGAAACCCTACACCCCCCGTCAGCTCACGCAGGAATGCGACTTGACCTCTGGGATTTGGATGACTACTATTGAGGAGGCGGCAGAAAATGGAAATCCCGAAGCCAGTAGCGATAGCGATTATCGTAGTGGTGGCAATTGTCGCCTTAGGGTTAGCATGGTTCCTAACAGGAGGATCGCGCGCTGCAACAGGGAGCGTCGCGCAGGATGCTTACCCCGAAGTTAAGGAGAAGCACCTCCTGCCAGACAGGGAACTCCAGCGCGGACCCGAAATTGCCCCACCGATCGCGGGCAGTGGGGGCAAGTAAAGTCTGCCTGCCCGCAACAGGTATACTTAGCCACCTGTCCATCTCTGATAAAGCTGGCAGGTGGTTTTTATAATAGAGCGTGGTTTTTATAATAGAGCAAGGAGGTATAAGGTGATATGGAGATCGTACAATTTATACCTTTTGTCGCGCCAGTGCTGGGCGCAGGGGGCATAGTGTTAGCCGGACTGAACTATTGGCTCATCACGCGCCGTCCGGAAGGCACCGAGACGATGCGGACCTACGCACAAGCCATCCACGACGGAGCGATGACCTTCTTGAAGCGCGAATATATAGCCATTACGATATTTGCGGTCATCCTCTTCACAGTGTTGACCTACTTCTTTCGCGAGCAAGCCCCCCTTATCGGGATAGCCTACCTGTTCGGGGCATTCAGCTCGATGCTGGCAGGCTACATCGGCATGAAGGCGTCGACGCGCAGTGGAGTGCGCTCCACCGAAGCCGCACGGCAGGGCGGCATGGGCGAAGCGCTTGTGGTCGCCTTCACGGGAGGCTCGGTGATGGGGCTATCGGTTGCTGCGCTCGGACTGCTGGGTATCGGCTTGATCGTTCTGCTTAGTCGGTCACTGGAGCTGTCAGTGTTGGTGCAGTACCTTACAGGCTACTCGATGGGAGCCTCGTCGGTAGCGCTCTTTGCACGCGTGGGGGGCGGGATCTATACCAAAGCGGCAGATGTCGGTGCAGACCTGGTAGGCAAGGTGGAAGCAGGGATCCCAGAAGATGACCCGCGCAACCCTGCCGTGCTGGCGGACAATGTGGGCGATAATGTAGGTGATACCGCCGGCATGGGGGCGGACCTTTTTGAGAGCTATGTGGGCTCGGTGGTCGCCACTGCGGTCATCAGTGCCAGTATCGCTGTCGCTAACGGCGATCGGTTTGCGTATGTGGTGTTGCCGCTAGCTCTGATTGCGTTGGGGCTCGTCGCCTCGATTGTTGGGGTCTTCTCCATTCGCATATTTCGCCAGATGGACCCGCAGTGGGCGTTGAACGGCTCCACACTTGTTGCGATTGCCCTCTTTTTGCTGGGAAGCGCATGGCTAACCCAGACGATGGTGGGTTCGCTTAGCACCTACTGGGCTGTCCTGTCAGGATTGTTCGCTGGAGTCTTTATTGGTGCGGTAAGCCAGTACTACACCAGTGGGGCGCCCATCCGAGCCATCGCCAAGTCGTCGCAGTTTGGGATAGCACCCAACATCCTCTCCGGGGTCGCTGTGGGCTATCTCAGCACCGTCTTGCCGCTGCTGGGGATTGCAGGGGCTATCTGGATTGCTTACAGCACGGCTGGACTGTATGGCATTGGCTTAGCCGGCGTCGGCATGCTGGCAACAATCGGCATCGTGATGAGCACCGATAGCTACGGTCCCATCGCTGATAACGCGGGGGGAATCGCAGAGGTTGCTGGTTTCGGCGAAACGGCGCGCCGCATCACCGATAAACTCGATGCATTAGGCAACACCACTGCGGCGATTGGCAAAGGGTTCGCTATCGGTAGTGCGGCACTCACTGCGTTAGCCCTCTTCGCCGCCTACCAGAGCCAGGCAAAAATACAAGTCATCAATCTCGTCAGCCCGCAGACCCTCATTGGGCTCTTGATTGGGATCGCCATGCCCAGTCTGTTTGCCGCCTTGACCTTGAATGCGGTGGCGCGTGCCTCCGACAAGATGGTCGCCGAAGTACGACGCCAGTTCCGTGAGTTGGGTCTACTGGAAGGCAAAGGAAAGCCCGACTACAACCGTTGTATCGACATCGTTACGAGTGCTGCCCTGCGCGAGATGTTGGTGCCAGGTGCACTTGCGGTCATCGCTCCTATTGCGGTCGGCTACCTGCTGGGTGTGGAGGCGTTAGGGGGCTTTCTGGCAGGTTCACTGGGTATGGGCGTCGTTATGGGGCTGATGATGGCAAACGCCGGCGGCGCGTGGGACAACGCCAAAAAATATATCGAAGAGGGGCACGAAGGCGGGAAAGGCAGTCAAGCACACAAAGCGGCCGTGGTGGGCGATACCGTCGGCGATCCCTTCAAAGACACCACCGGTCCCAGCATGAATATCCTCATCAAGCTGATGAGCATCGTGGCGTTGGTCTTCGCTCCGCTGTTCCAATAAATATGTGCGCCCATCTTCTCTATGGGGAGGGGCGCACACACTTGTGACGTCCTCCCCTCCATCAATGGAGGGGCATCATTATTCCGGATGCACGCAGGGCTTTATCCCTGCGCTCCGGTTCGGCGACGCCGTGCCACCCCAGACGGAATGACACGACCACAGGCCGCGCCACACGACCACTCCTCCCATTCAAGGTACGGGTTAACGGGAGATACCTGTCATGATGATCCCCCGTTTTTCTAAACCTCGATGCGGAGCGTGATGAGCAACGCAACGACAACGTTCCACATCAAAACGCGCCATTCCCCGTTCTGAGCGAGTGTGCGCCAACCGAACTGCCCCATACGCACTTTAGCACCTCGCCCCGGCAGTGGAATAATCAGAGGCACTTGCCGCCGATACCAAGCATACTCCGGAAACAAAAACACCAGTCTGCGCTCTTCCATGAGAATCGCACAACCGTAGAGACCCACAGCATACAACAAGAGCCCCGTCACTATCCACGACCACCCTGCCAGCGTCACCCATCCCAGCAGAACCAGCCCCATCCCGAAGTAGAGTGGATGGCGCATGAACGCATAGGGACCTGCCGTAATCAGTTCCGCGTTCTTAATCAGGTAGCCTGCCGACCACAGCCGCCAAAGCGAACCGATTAGCACCAATGCCCAGCCCGACCCTATCGCTTCGGTGGAAGGTGTCGCAAAAGCGATTATCAGCAGAGGCACAGGCAAAAACAGACGACTTCGCTTGCGTCCTATTAAAACGAAAAGTCGCTCTAATCCATGCGCACCGGTATCGATTCGGTCAAGTAGTGCGCGATCCACGCTGGTGCTTCCCATAGGTCCTCTCCCTCGCCAAGAGTTCGGCGGATCTCTTGAAATGCCTGCTTCTGCTGATGGTACAACTCGCCACGCTGGAGCAGTTCCAAGACAGTTTTGCTGACCGCGTGCGGGTTGGCCGCCTCCTGAATTTTCTCAGGAATGACCTTCCGCCCCAGAATCAGGTTCGGCAATCCAATCATCTCCAGCGCCAGTCGTCGCCGACGCAGACGGTACTCTAAACTCATCAAGGTGTCGCCACGATAGACAATTAACATCGGCGTACCCAACAGCGCCGCTTCAAGGGTCGCCGTGCCCGAACAGATCACCGCACAATCTGCATGCGCCAGCATATCCGCTACTGGGCGTGTCTCGGTCGGTACCCACTGACGCTGACCGTCTGCCCAGAGCCCATGCAGGTACCCGGTTTGAAAATGGGGAGCCACAGACAGCACGAACTGCACTTCGGGCACGCGCTCGGTGAGGATGTTTGCCACGCGAGCGTACAGAGTGGTTAAAGCACGCACCTCGTGATGACGACTGCCAGGCAAAAGTGCCACGATTGGGCGGTCGGGGTCTAATCCCAAACGCTGACAGAAGGTAATCTTCGTCTCATTGGGATGAGTCAGGCGCAGAAGCGGGTGGCGAACCCGCACAGCCTGAGCCCCCATCGCTTGGAGTATCTCGGCGGACCAAGGGAACGGCGTCAGCACCACATCCGTCACATTGGGCAGATCCTGCCCTTGCCGATCCCGACGCCAACTGGAGGGGGGCATATAGTAGATGACAGGGATGCCCCGCGACTTCGCCCAACGACAAAGCGGGATATTAAACGCCCCAAAGTCGATAGGTACCAATAGATCGGGGCGCCAATCTCGCAAGATTCGCTTCACTTTGAGAAAAACGCGCCAGACGCGCGGAGCCACTTTCAGCGATTCGATAATCCCGATAGCGCCCCAAGCCCGACTATCCGCTATCAGATGGACCCTTGCTTCACGCATGCGCACGCCCCCGACCCCACGAATCTCCACTGAGCGAACTTGCGCTTGCAAATGGCGTGCCAAGTCGGCGCCGTACAGGTCGCCCGACGCCTCGCCCGACACAATCACCACACGACGAGTCATTTGCGTGAGGGTCGATCCAGATAGCGCCCGTTGCGCCCCTGCCGCGTCTCCTCAAGAAATCGGAGAAGATGCTCCACTTCGGGCACTAACGGCACCTCCGCTCGGATGCGCTCCATCGCTTGCGAGAGGTTCAGGTCGGCGAAATAGAGCAGTCGACAAGCCAGCCGTAGAGCCGTCCGGTTCGCTTCGGGGATTCCAGCGCGTCTCAACCCCACCAAATTAACCCCATGCACAACCGCAGGATTGCCTTCTACCAACAGGTAGGGGGGTACATCCCGCACAATACGTGACATTCCCCCGACCATCGCCAACCGCCCGATTCGCGTGAACTGGTGCACGCCCGTCATCCCGCCGATGTTCGCCCCTTCCTCAATCACGCAGTGCCCGCTAATGCCTACTGAATTCGCCATCACCACGCCATCGCCAACCTCACAGTTGTGTCCAATATGCACATAAGCCATGAGAAAGCAATAGTTCCCGATACGGGTTTCCTGCTCCTCACCACTGGCACGGTGCAGCGTCACATACTCGCGAATCAGGTTCCCGTCGCCGATACGGAGATAGGTGCACTCGTGCTTGAATTTGCGATCTTGTGGCGGTGCCCCTAAAATTGCGCCATGCCCGATATGGTTCGCTTTGCCGATAATCGTGTTCTCCTCGATGACGACATGGGCTCCCAGCGTCGTGCCCGAATCGATCGCCACATTCGGCCCGATAACACAATAGGGACCGATCTCCACATCTTCTGCCAGCTCCGCTTTCGGATGGACAATAGCGGTCGGATGAATGCTTGCCATCGTTTAGCCCTCATTCTGGGTCAATATCGTCGAGACGGGTAGAGGTGGGCTCTGGAACCGTTCAGGGTCCAACAAGGCGAAGGTGATTTCGGCTTCTGCGACAACCTCCCCATCGACGCGAGCCACCCCACGCACACGCCCCACATCCCGCCGAAACCAGAGCATCTCCACCTCCGAGATGAGCGTGTCGCCCGGCACAACAGGACGACGAAAACGCACATCGTCCAGCCCCCCTAATAGAGCGACTTTCCCCTGCATGTTCGGCATCGTCATCACCATGACCCCACCAATCTGCGCCATCGATTCCAGAATCAACACGCCTGGCATCATCGCCTTTACAGGAAAGTGCCCCTGAAAGAAGCTTTCGTTGACCGTCACATTTTTCAGTCCGACGGCACGCTTTCCTGGCTCCAGCTCCAAAATCCTATCCACAAGGAGAAACGGATACCGATGGGGGATCAGATTCCGTATCTGCTCAATGTTCAGGTGCCATCCCTCCATAGTGTGCCTCCGTATGACGCCACAAGCCCGCCAACGCACGCGCGAACGCGCAATGGAGCGCATGCCCCGCCTTAACCAGCGTCAAATGAAACCCGACGGGACACGCACCGCATAACATCAAATCGCCGATGCCGTCCAAAATCTTATGTCGCAACGG
Organism: Armatimonadota bacterium; assembly: GCA_040289385.1. GTDB lineage: Bacteria > Armatimonadota > Fimbriimonadia > Fimbriimonadales > GBS-DC > LDYB01. The sequence continues at coordinate 2,941 of PSLB01000051.1, read as the reverse complement.
CTCGTCCGCAAAGCGAGCGGAATTATAATACCCGTTCGGAGCCACTACAAGCGCATTCTCCAACGAGCCCCCCTGAGCCAGCCCCTGCCGCCGTAATGCTTCGACTCCGTGCAAGAAAGCAAAAGTGCGTGCCGGGGCGATAGCTTGCGCATAATCGGCAAGCACAAAACTTCCTGCCTGCACGCCCAAAGGTTCCGAAAACTGAATATAGCCAAACACGGTTTCCTCACCAGGCTGGATGCTCACCACGCGCTCCCCCTCCTGCACAGTTAGCATCGTGTGAATAGGCTTACAGAAGGCGTTTGGGCATGCAACCACTCCTGCCGCCCCAATCGCCTCCAGAAAGGGGAGTGCGCTCCCATCCATCGCTGGAACCTCTCTGCCCTGCACGACCTCAATCACCGCACTGCCGACACGCAACGCCCACATCGCTGAAAGCAGGTGCTCCACAGTCGCTAACCGCTGCCCCCCCATGCCGATCACCGTCGCCCGATGGGTGTCCACCACATAGTCCCAGCGCACAGGCACGCGCTGAGCCCCCAGCCGAACAGTCAAAATGCCCTTGTCAGACGGGTGGATAATTAGCCGAGCAGGCTCACCCGTGTGCAGACCGATACCTTCCAGTACCACGCGCTCGCGAACGGTGTTAACGGCTTGGGGGCGTTTCAGGGCTGGTCCCCTCCTCTTCGTTATAATAGATAATGCCCGAACCTCCCTCTGGCATCCGGAACTCGTCCTGATCCTCTTTTGTCGACACGATTAGTAGATGGGTCGTGATTCGGAATCGCTCTGGGTCATCTAAGACGACGTTCCCCCTCAGGATTAATTGCTCGTTCTTTTGGTCGTATTCGGCGCTGTCGGCGGTGAGCGTGCGCGTGCGATTCCCTATCTGTTGAACCGCCTTGACTCCCCCCCGTAAATAGGCGACCTTTTTGCGGTAGTAATACTCGATCTCAGCGCACTCGGCATCGATGGGATAGCGCTTTGCCTTCTCGGCTTCCGTTTCCGCTTCAGTCGGTGGCTCGGTTTTCTGAGGCTTAACTTGCAGGCGAACCTTACCGTGTAGCAGGGCACGCTTTTGGGAGTCGTACCAGATTTCCATCTTACTGCCTTCGATGCGCACACGAGGATCTTCAAACACAAGCGTGCCAGTCGCCAGCACATACTTTTTTCGATCGTAGACCTCTGCTTTGCCGGCAGTGGCACGTGCCTCCCGATCTCGGAAGGTCAAGCCGATACCGATCTGAGCTTCACGGGTGCCGCGTGCCTCTTTGAACTGAACCTCTACCTCACGGGTTTGGCTCGGCAAGTCGGGAGAGGCAACCTGAAAGCGGAATAACCCGCCATAAAGGACCGCCTCCCCCTTTCCTAAGTCCCATGTGAATCGCTCACCTCTGCCCTCCCCTCCTGACCAACGGAATATCAGCGCAGAAGGAATAATCAGTTGACGCGCCTGTAGATCCCAAGTGAGCCAAGCCGTTTGCACGCGTACTGGCTTATTCACGAGGGGAGCGTTCAGATAGGTCAGCTCGGGTTGCCTGCTGATATGAATTCGGCGTGCAGGCTGATTGTAGACCAGTTCATGGGCGTGGGCACGGGCAATCAGCTGTCCTGTATCATCATAGAACTCTGCCCGACGCAGATTCTGGGCGCACCAAGTAATGCGCGTCCGATCCACCGCGATTCGATCCATCTCCAGAACCGCAACGGGACGCGTGCCCACCCGAATCGTCAGTTGGGGACGCTCCAAAAGTAGCTCCACATTCTGCAAGCCAGACTGCGCTAAGCGTCGGGTAAAGCGAGCGAAGGGGTCTTGCTGGCGCAAGGCTTCGATACCCCATAAGAGCGCCAACCCCCCCAGAAAGCATATTGCAAGTTGGAGGAGGGGGCGTACTTTTTTCCTTACCTCCTCAGAAGCGAATTCAGGGGCAGAGATCATCGACTGGAGGGGGCGGGGTACCAGGGCGATCGGGAAACAGTTCGACCTTTCCGAAATCGATGACCCTCTGCGCACCGAACACATCCCTAATGACGCCCTGCTTATCCGACGCGATCAGACACCCGCTCGATGTGTTCGGTTCATCGGGCAACTGAATAGTACGCTGGATCTTCTCAGGGGTAGTGTGGCGTGCAACAGCTGTGTATCCGCTCGGTCGCCGAATCCAAATCCCTCTTACCGATAAAGTGTCCGGAATATTAAGCAGTAGAAAGTCGCCCTCGCGCAGATCCTCCTTCACCGTGCGGGCGATGTTCAACGCCACTTCTTTCTGGTTGACTGTGCTGGAAGCGACCACCCTCTGCCACGGGAGCTGACCTCCGTCCGTAATATAGTAGACCTCCACATCGTTCAGAGGCTTATTCGTCTCCGAGTCCACTACCCGTATGACGGCGGTGTAGCCGGTTAACGCCTGCTGTCCGCCACTTGCCGTTCCGACACTGCCACAACCGCTCAGAGCGACTAAGGTCAACACTGCCATCCCTGTGCCGATAATCCATCGTTTCATGCCTTGTGTATGCCTCCTCTGTGTAGATTGTGCTATTCACCGTATTGGACGCTGTCCCTGCCAATCCGTTACGAGTTTCGCTCGGACATGTAACGCAGGGGCGCGTAGCCCTTCCTTCGCACGCGCATACAACGCAGAAGTGATCCGAAAAACCGCCTCCAACTGACGATTCCGCTGTTTCAGTGCGCTCTCCGGGCGTTCCATCGATAAGCCTCCTCTACTTAGTTTACCTCAAACCGGACGCTGATGGTCAAGCTCATGCCGACCGAGGAGCAACACGCCGCACTCCTGGAGACGATGGAGCGGTTTGCCCGGGACGTGAACCACGTCATCAGCAGGCGGCTGGTCGCGAAGGTCAAAGACACCGGTCGCGGGATGGCTCTTGAAGACCTCAAGGGTATCCGCGAACGGATCTCGGTTCTCAAGGCTCAGCGTCG
>PSLB01000050.1:0-13605 GCA_040289385.1 Armatimonadota bacterium | reverse complement strand
GAGGAGATGATACCACCCGAGAGGAGTCAAGGCGGTGCTCCTCCCCAGGCCTAAAGGCCGGGGTCTCCGCGCCGCCGTCAACCGATGATAATCTTTGGGAACTACTGTGACGTCCTCCTCTCCATCAATTGAGGGGCATCCTTATTCCGGATGCATGCAGGGCTTTATCCCTGCGCTCCGGTTCGGCGACGCCGTTCCACCCCAGACGGAATGACACGACCGCGGGCCGCGCCACACGGCCCCTCCTCCCCTTCAAGCTACGGGCTAGTGACCACGGGAGATACCTGTCATGATGATCCCCCCTCGCGCTCCCCCACTTTCTCTAATGATAGTGGAACCCGATTGGGTTTTCCAGCGTACTTCGAGATAGTGATATTTAAGCGTTGCATGGCGCGAACACGGGCGTATCTTGGCATTCCGTTAGCGATGCTGATGATTGCCATAGGAAGCGGGTTCGGGAGGGCGTGCCCGTGTATGCCTGCACGCTCGCAGGTCTCTACGCCCCACGCGTGCTGTGCGGAAACTTCTTCCTCGTCTGAGACGGCGCCATGTTCCCATTCGTGTCGGTTTTGTCAGGCGAGCCCGATGTCCAAGGCGGCGCTGCCGACACTCCTGGACCCGCCTTCGGAAGGCTGGACGCTTGGTGCCCCTGTGCAGGCGCCCACGCTTCCGCTTAGCCCACATAGCGTGGTGGTCATCCCTGCAGAGACCGTTCGGATTCATGGTCCTCCGAAGCATTCCCCCCTCACGCGTGCCCCTCCTGTTCGATGTGGCTGCGGTAGTGCGTAGGGCGAGCTGAAAGCTGGCTCTCGCCTTGCGAGACAACACTCTATTATCTGCTTCTGTACGGTCATCCGTGCGGAGTCAGTAGTGAACAGGAGGGAATCAATCATGCGTCTTATCGGACTAATGGCGATTCTGCTGGCGTGCGTGAGCATTGCCCAATCGCCCGAGTATACCGTTGCCATCGAGGTCAAAGGGCTTCACTGTCAAGGCTGTGTGGAGCCTGTGGAAGCAGGGTTAAAGCAGGTTGCGGGTGTCAAATCGGTGCGTCTGGACTTTAGAACGGGTGTGGCGCAGGTTAAATTCACTGAGGAGCGCGCCACCGTTTCTGAGCTGGTGAACCATGTGGCGCAAATCCCCCATGCGATGGGCAAGTCGATGAAATACACGGGTGCGCTACTGCTTCGCACAGAGGGGAAGATCGACAAAGTTCAGAAAGTGCTTCGATCGATCCGGGGTGTTCAGAAGGTGGAGACGCGTGAGCGAACCGTTCTGCGCCTGACCTTCCAGTCGGATGCAAAGGTGCGCTATGCCCAGATTCAGAAAGCCGTAGCGGACGCGGGTGCCAAACTGCTCCCTTGGAACAAGTCGGATAAGGACTCTTAAGGACTCTCACGCGGGGCATTCCTACTAAGCCCATGCACTTACGGGGCTTGCCGACTGGCAAGCCCCTCTGGAGGGAGATGGCAATGCGACGATGGATCCCCGTGCTGAGTAGCATGGTGGTTTTAGTGTTGTTGGCGTGGGCGACTTGGTGGGTAGTGCAGACCCAGCGCCCGCCTGGGGCGATGACCCCGATTGAAGCGCAGGCGATGGACATGTCGGTCATGAAGCCTCCGAAGGGGGCATTTCCTGTGGGGGTGGAAACCGTAGCGATGCGCCTGTTTCTGCCTACCGTGTCTTATCCTGCCACCGTGCGCGCCTACAACGAGGAGCTCGTGCGCGCACGAGTCACGGGAAAGTTGGTGCGGACCTTCGTCTATCCGGGAGATACTGTGCGAGCAGGGCAGTTGCTGGCGCAGATTGAGCCTGAGGAGTATCAGGAGCGGGTGCGCGAGGCGGAGAGCATGCGCACACGTGCCGAAGCCGAGGTGAGCGAAGCGGAATCGCTGGTTCATGAAGCGCAGGCAGGGCTGGAATCGGCGCGGGCGCAAGTCGCCCAAGCACAGGCAGAGGTTGCCGAAGCAAGACAGTTGCTGAGCGCCTCCGAAGCGGAACTTCGCTCGGTTCAAGCGGAACGCACTCAAAAGCAAGCGGAGATCGAATCGGCTACCGCCCATTACCGCTACTGGCAGGCTGAAGCCGAACGACTCAATGCGCTCCTGGCTAAGGGCTTCGTCTCTAAGCGTGAGGTGCAACAGGCTGAGACCCAGCGCGAGCAAGCGCGTCAGCAGTTGGAATCGGCGCGGGCGGGGCTCCAAGCGACCGATGCTCGCCTCGAGCAACTCACTGCCCAGCGCGAGGCGATGCGTGCCCGACTCCAGCGCGCCGAATCGGGGCTTGCTCAGGCGCAAAGCGAAGCGGCGTCCACACAGGCACGGCTCCAGTCTGCTAATGCCCGACTGCGCCGATCCCAATCAGAACGCTCGGCACTTCAAGCAAACCAGAAAGTTGCCCAACTCCAGCAGAGCTATACCCAGCTCGTTGCGCTGAACCCAGGCACTATTACGGCGCGACTCACCGAACCGGGCACGCTGGTAGAGCCTGGCACCCCGATCTTCCGCTTGCAGAACATGCAGCAGGTGCGTGTTCAGGCACGCGTTGCAGAGATGGATGCCGTCCGTCTTAAGCCCGGATACCCCGTCTGGATTAAACGCTATACAGAGCCGAAGAAGGTCTACACGGCGCGCATCGCCTCTATCTTTCGCGAAGCTGAGTCGGCAACGCGCACAGTGACGGTAGAGGCACGCCTACCGAATCCGCAGCGGCATTGGCTCCCAGGCGAATATGCAGAGATGCGACTTGCGTTGCAATCGGCTCCGCGCTCGGCGCTCACGGTTCCCGTGCGTGCAGTTCAATACGACGAGCTTCAGCGACCTTATGTGTGGGTCGTTGCCAAAGCTCCCCAACGCCATGCCACGACCCGTTATACCTGCCCGATGCACCCCCAGATAGAACAGGATTCCCCGGGCACATGCCCGATCTGTAAGATGGCTCTCGTGCCCAAAGCGCAGTCGGGCGACTATGTGGCGCGCAAACGGAGCGTTCGGTTGGGTGCCACCAACGGGGAGCGCATCGAGATTGTTGACGGACTGAAGCCCGGCGAACAGGTCATCGTCTTCGGCTTCGCATCGCTTGTCGATGGGGATCCGGTGTTTCCCACGCCTTGGGGCGCTAACGGACCAGTGCAGATCAATCCCCCTCACTTCACCCCGCAACAAGGAGGGCATCCGCATTGAGAGGCTTCAACCTTATCGAGTGGAGCGTGAAGCACCCTTCAGCGATATACGCTTTCTACACAGCCGTGTTGGCATTGGCCGTTTGGAGCATTGTCGCTTATCTTCCACGGCGGATGATGCCGTACATCGAGAGCCCTCAAATCGGGGTCGTGACGCGCGCGCCGGGCTTGAGCGCCGAAGATATGGAGACCTACTACACCAAGCCCATCGAACAGCGTATGACCGCCGTTGCAGGGGTGCGCTACATTCGCAGTACGACCCAAGACGGCTACAGTATCGTCGTGTTGGAGTTTCCCTACGGCACGGCGATGCAGAAAAAGCTGACGGAGGTACAGACACTCCTTATGGCAGTGCAGGACGATTTGCCGATGCAGGGAGCGAACTCCCAGCCCTCGTGGGTGCTCCTGATCGACCCTTTAAACTTGCCTGTGTTGACCCTTGCCGTAACAGGCGACTCCCGCTGGACACCTGCCCGCCTGCGCGAGGTGCTGGAAAACGAGATTGCAGACCGGATCAAACGCACCAGCAGCGACATCTATACCGTCTCCGTCTTCGGAGGCTATCGACGCCAGATTCAGGTGATTGTGGATCGCAACAAGTTGAGTGCTTACGAGCTAAACATTCTGGACATCAAGCAAGCCATCGACGCGCAGAACCGAAGTGCCCCTGCTGGACGGCTGACCGCAGGCGGTTATGAAGAGCTGGTGCGGGTGGATACGCTTGCGCGCTCCGCCGAACAGGTCGCGCACTTCCCCATCAAGGCAGTCGGCGATCGGGTGGTACGGCTCCAAGATGTGGCACGGGTCATCGATACCTACGACGAGAAGCGCAGCGGCTACTTCCACCAATGGCAAGAGGCAGGGCAGTGGCACACCGAGCCTGCCTTGGCGCTGAACATCCTACAAAACCCGTGGGCAAGCTCCCCCACCGTGATCGAAGCGGTGATGAAAGAGATTCATGCGATTGAGCAGGACTATCCGGGCTTGCGTTTCCGCGTGGCGTACAATAATGCGGAGTTCGTGGATGTGCTTCTCAAAAACCTGTGGGAGGAGCTCTTGCTGGCGGTGCTATTGGCAGGGCTGGTGGTATGGCTGTTTTTAGGGGAATGGCGCATGACGCTCATCGCTTTGACTGCGATTCCGACCTCGATGGCGATGGCGATTCTGGCGCTGGTACCAATGGGCATGAGCCTCAACTCCAGCACGTTAATCGGTCTACTGTTTGGGATTGGACGCCTGGTTGACGATGCGATTATTGACCTGCATGCGGTGCGTCGTCATTTGCGGATGGGCAAGACCCCCGTGCAGGCGACGGTCGATGGTATTACGGAGGTGCGTCGCTCGGTTGCGGCGAGTACCTTGATGATTGTGATTGCACTCACTCCTCTGCTGTTTGCAGGGGGGATTGTGGAGCAGATGTTCGTGGGGCTGGTCTGGCCGCTCATCTTCGGGTTATTGGCGTCGTTTTTGGTATCGATGACTTTGACCCCAGCGCTGGCTGGGCACTTTCTCCGTTCCGATTCGCCGCCACCAAGCGCGTTGGAGCGGTGGCTGGTTCTGCCTTTCCAAAAGGGATTAGACCGCTTGGAGACAGGGTATGGGCGTCTGATTCGCTATCTGCTCCGCCACCGATTGGCTAATTTAATCCGAATCATGGCGACCCTCATCGTCGGTTTCGGCTTCTATTACTTTATCGGGAGCGAGATGATGCCGCTGGGCGACATCGGACAGGCGTACCTTCGGCTGGAGATGGCTCCAGGCAGTTCCTATGCCGCTACCGAACAAGCGGTGTCACGACTCCAAAAAATCATCGAGAAGCACCCCGAGATCCGACGCGTTTCGTGGGAGGTGGGCGCAGAAGGAGGTCCCGGCTACTATGAGGGAGCGTACTTCACGGGCTACGCCAGCATGCGCGAGAATACAGCCACCGCGATGATCACCCTGACCTCCAAAGACGAACGCCGACGCGATATCTGGCAGATCCTCGACTCTATCCATGCAGAGGCGACCGCCACCATTCCCGGCATCCGCCTCCTGCAGATCAAAGAGATGGGCGTCGATGTGATGGCAACTGCTGCAGCTCCCATCCAAATTCTGATCTACGGACCCGATTTCGTCCTCACCAGTCGGCTTGCGGAGGAGACCCTCCAGATCGCAAGGACCCAAGTGCCTGACCTGTTTCAACCCGGAACCTCATGGTCGCTGAGTCGACCGATTTGGAGGCTTCGTATCGATTTAGAGAAAGCGTCGCAAATGGGGCTTACCGCCGACTCAATCGCTCAGCAGGCGTTCTATGCCCTCCAGGGGGGGTATACCAATGAGTTTTACCGTTTCCCCGATTGGGGTGGACGCCGACAGACCACAATCCTCATCCGCTACGAGGAGTCGCAGCGGCTTCACCCTCAAGACTTGGAGCAATTGATGTTGGTGAACGCGCAAGGTGAATCGGTTCCACTCAAGGCGGTTGCGCGTGTGGAGCGCACCCTCACCCCTACGTTGATTGAGCGCGATGGGCTCCGTCGTGTGGTCAGCGTGATGGGGTACTATCGGCGTGGCGACTATCGCCCTCCGCAGATCGACCTCAACGGCGACGGCACACCTGATCACGCCTATGTCGAGCCCCAAGCACCCCCACGCCCTTCGATGGATGTGGCGATGGATGTGATGATGAAGGCGATGAGCCAACTCAATTGGCCCCCGCGTGAATACGGCATGGAAGTGCGCGGCGACATGACGCAGATGATGGATTCGTTCCGTCGGATGCTGGTGGGGTTCGGCGTCGCACTGCTCTTGATGTATCTGGTGCTGGTGGCTCCATTTGGAGGGTTCCTGCAGCCGTTGCAGATGATTTTTAGCCTTCCGCTGGAGCTCTCTGGGGTTTTTATCTTCCTGTGGCTAATGAAGCAAGCCTTCAGCACCGTCTCTCTCTTAGGCATTATCGTGCTAACTGGGATGGACATCACCGCAGCGATTCTGATAATCGAACTTATCTTGGTGCTACGGGCACAGGGCGTGCCGCGCGAGGAGGCGGTGGTGCAGGGCTGTATAGACCGTTTGCGCCCGATTTTGATGACTGTGGTGGTGACGCTGGCGGCCCTCTCGCCCGTTGCCTTCTTCCCGAAGATGGGAACAGACGCCTACCAGCCGTTGGCGACCGCCGTTATCGGCGGGCTACTGATGGGCACGGTGCTGACCTTGATCGATATCCCCATCATGCACACGCTGGTCGATGACCTTCTGCGGCGTTTGGGGCGTCGGGCTTCTGCCTCACACGATTAGAGTCGATGCACAGGGAACCGTGCGGTCAGCTCGTGAACTTGCTGACGCACTTGGGCGAGCAGTGTTTCGTCTTGGTGGTGGCGCAAGGCAGTGGCGATAAGTCGGGCAATCTCCTGCATCTCGGGCTCGCGCATCCCGCGCGTGGTCACAGCAGGCGTCCCGACACGAAGCCCACTGGTGACGAACGGCTTCTGTGTGTCGTAGGGGATCATGTTTTTGTTAGTGGTAATATGGACCCAGTCGAGGACTTGCTGTGCCAGCTTACCTGTCAGCCCCCAGCCGGTAAGGTCGATGAGCATCAGGTGGCTGTCGGTTCCGCCGGCGACCAATCGGAAGCCGTGTTCTTGAAGGGCGTGGGCTAAGGCGCGCGCGTTCGCTTTGACCTGACGCTGGTAGGCTTTGAATTCAGGCTGGAGCGCTTCGTGGAAGCAGACCGCCTTGCCAGCAATCTGGTGCATGAGCGGTCCGCCTTGCAGACCCGGAAAAACGGTTTTGTCGATGAGGCTGGCATATTCCGCTTTGCAGAGGATCAGCCCGCCACGCGGACCGCGCAGGGTCTTGTGGGTGGTCATGGTGACGAAGTCGGCGTAAGGTACGGGGGAGGGGTATTCTCCTGCGGCGATAAGCCCTGAGGGGTGGGCGATGTCCGCCATGAGATAGACGCCGACCTCGTCTGCGACGGCACGCATGGTAGCCCAGTCGATCTCACGAGGGTAGACTGTTGCCCCCACAACGATGAGCTTGGGGTGGTGCTGGCACGCTAACTCGCGGAGCTGGTCGTAATCGATGGTCTCCGTATCGCGCCGAACGCCGTAGGGAACCACATTATAGAGGATTCCCGAGAAGTTGACAGGGCTGCCGTGCGTCAGGTGTCCGCCCTGAGCCAGATCCAGCGCCATCAGCGTGTCGCCCGGCTTCAACACGGCGAAGTAGACCGCCATGTTGGCGTTCGCGCCAGAGTGAGGTTGGACATTAGCGTGTTCTGCACCGAAGAGTTGTTTCGCACGCGCAATTGCTAAGTTTTCGACCGCATCGTAATATTCACAGCCGCCGTAGTAGCGTTTGCCCGGATACCCTTCTGCATACTTGTCGGTCATTACGGAACCGACCGCCTCGCGCACGGCTCGGCTGGTAATGTTCTCGGAAGCGATCAGCTCCAAATTCTGTTCCTGTCGCTCGGTCTCGTGCTGTATAAGTGCGTACACCTCAGGGTCTACCTCTGCGAGAGAGGCGGTGCGCTGACGAACCACATAGGGCAGAATGTCTTCAATCACGCTCATGATTGGACTCCTGTGGGCGAATTGTACCCGTTCGAGTGCGGCGTAGCCGAAGCAACGCCTGTTTGCGCGACGCGTTTGCGGTTCGGCAGGACAATTGCGCTCAAACGGGAATCTAAAGCTTTATGCATGGGCGCGTTCTGTGGGGCGTTTGGTTTTTTTGTTGGTGCTTGAGCTGTGAGCAAGCCCCCATCAATACTGATACGCTGTTTCAGGAGGTGTTGAGCCAAGCCAATTTGACGCCTTCTGCTGTTCGGTTTGATCGAGAGCTATTCGATTTTTACTTCCGCACAGAGGGCACGACTGCTTTGTTTGATCTGATGGTGCGTGAACCTCTACGCTTGCCCTACTATGCCGAGCGCGTTCGTGGCAGTGTGATCGGCAGTGTGGCGCGCCCGGCACTGGTAGTCGAACAGGGTGCCAGCTGGCTGGGCATTAGCGTCCGACGCACGCTCCTCGGCGACCCCTTAGCCCCGATGCGCCAACAAAGTACGCAAGCGGAAGCGCTACTGAATGCCCTCAAACGCCTTTATGACAGTGCAGGCACTCCGATGACGCCCAGCGTTCTGCAAGCGGCTCGTACGCTCCAATCCGAGTTGGACCCGCTGCTCCGGCAACAGGTTGCCTTTCTGTTGGAGGTGGCGGTGCAGGCGCGCCAGTGGCGCGAGCGTGCGTTTCAAGCGTTGTCTGCTGAAGAGCGCGACGCACTATGCCGCTGGCTCAACTTGCCCCACGCCGCACAAGATGCCGACTGGGGAGCCAACAGCCCGACAGCGTTTGCTCCGATTCTCAAGGCCATCCAGCGTACCGACCTCCATGCCCTGTTAGCAGGGGGGCACGATATCGTGCTGGCGGTTCAACAAATGAGTGAGGCGCTTCAGAAGGCGGACGAGGCAACCCGCATGCGCTGGCAGAAGCCCTTCGCCTACGATCTGGATACGCCATGGGGGCGCATTCGTATCTGCGGTGGCGGCAACGACACCCACCCGCGTCTCCCCTACCTTCTGCTCATCGATACAGGCGGAAACGACACCTATTACGGGGCAGGCGCGAACCGCTCAACGGAGAACGCGGTCTCGATATCGATAGATCTGGCAGGCGATGACCGCTATGTAGATACTGAGAAGATGCTTACGACCCCAGTTCCCGAGATCGCCGAGCGGGACCAACGCTCCGGCATGGCGTTCGGGGGGGCGTGTATGGGCTATGCCGTGCTGGTGGACCTTGCGGGCGACGATCTCTACCGCTCCGCATCGGCGGGGCTGGGCGCAGGACGCTTCGGCGTGGGGCTTCTGTTCGATACACAGGGGAACGACACCTACGATGGCTATGCCTTCACACAGGGAGCAGGACTAGTAGGGATGGGAATGCTCATAGACCGCGAAGGGCGCGATCGCTACGCCTGCTTCACTCAGGGACAGGGCTTCGGCTTCGTGCGGGGCGTGGGGCTCCTACTGGACGCAACAGGTAACGATACCTATCTCGCTCACGATAAACCTACTGACTTCCCCTCCTCGCAAACCGCCGAGCGGAATGCCAGTCTGGCACAAGGGTGTGGGTTCGGGCGACGCGCCGACTATCTGGATGGACACTCGTTGGCAGGGGGCGTAGGCGTGTTAATCGATGTTCAGGGGGATGACCAGTACCAGTGTGGAGTCTTCGGGCAGGGAGCGGGCTACTGGGGCGGAGTGGGGTTACTTTTGGATATTCAGGGCGACGATACACGCGCAGGGGTCTGGTATGTGCAAGGCGCAGCGGCACACTTCGCCATCGGCTATCTGGAGGATCGGCTGGGGAACGACCGCTACCTCGCCTCGATGAATATGGCGATGGGCGCAGGGCACGACTTCAGTATCGGCTACCTGTTAGAGGGCGAGGGCAACGACGAATACGATGCTCCCAGCCTTGCACTGGGCGGTGGGAACGCCAATAGCATCGGTGTCTTCGTCGACCTCGCAGGCGATGACCTCTACCGTCTGCGAACCAACTCGGCCAATCTGGGGCGTGTGAACGCTATGGGCAAAGGTTCACTCCGCGAGCGCGCCTTCGCTCTGGGGCTGTTTTTAGACCAAGGCGGTAACGATTCCTATCCGCCCCATATCGAGTTCGCTGGAAACAAACGCACATGGCTTTTCTGGGCAATCCAGAACGAACGCATCAGCGAAAGCCAGCTCGGAGTCGGAATGGATCGATAAGAAAAGTAGCAGGATTGTTGACAGAAGGAGCGTATCTGATATTACCAGGAGGTATCCACCGATGGATGCCAGCGCGCGGATAACCGATACGAACGCTCCCGAACGCAAAGCAGGTCTGCAAGCTGTGGCAAAGGCGCATGGGGGGTACCACGATGAAAGCCCCCGTCTTGCTTGGCGAATGCATTTTGCGGGTGGTGCGTGCCTTTGCCAGGCGCTATCGGGTAGCGTTGGGCACGGAGACTTATCGCGAGGTGAACGCGATCGCGCAAGGAGCGGCTTGGGAGTGGCTGTGTCAGCAGTTTAGCGACCCTGACGGCTCGGAGCGATGGGAAGAGGTGGAGCTAAGCGAGGAGCAGGGGAGGGCGGTGATGGGGTTTATGTGGAATGAGCTGCGGGATTGGTGGCGTGAGGAGTATCGGTTCTATAGGCACTGTGAGCCGTTGGAGGGGTTAGATGAGGATGGGGAATGGCGAGTGCGTGAGCTAGAGGATGTTTCGGGGTTGGCGGCGTTGGAGGGTGTGTTGGAGGAGGCGGAATGGGAGTCGTTGGCGGAGCGTTTGGGGTTGAGTGATCGGGACAGGGCGATAGTGAGGTTATTGTGTGATGGGTACACGCAGTCGGAGGTGGCGGAGCAGTTGGGGCTGTGTCAGTCGGGAGTGGCGAAGCGGTTGGCGCGAATTCGCCGTCTTTTGGCGCAAATTCGGGGGGATTCGGGGGATGAAGCGTCATAATTTTCGGCTCTGATTGCATATTAATTAGTAGGAGGCAAGCGATGAAGACGGAACGACCGATTTGGCGACAGATTTGGTTGGCAGTATTGACGCTGATAGGAGGCGCATATTGCTATGCCCAGCCTCCCGACAGGGAGCCTCCCACTATAGTCGTGTACGGCGTAGAGGATATGGGAGACTACTACGGAAAAACGCTGGAGATACAGGTCAGCGCAGCAGATGATAGAGACCCAAATGTCGAGATCAAAGCATTTCTCAACGGAGAGCCTGTGGACGCCAGTGGGATTATCTTGGTTTCTCGTCCTGGTTGGTATGCCTTGTGGATTGAGGCTTGCGATTCGAGTGGCAACTGCGATCGAGTGTTCTATGAGTTCCGCATAAGGGATATCCCGCTTTACAAGGTGTTCGTTATCCCACACGGAATATCCTACAAAAGAGTCGAGGAGGATCGATGGCGATTTGAGGGAACATTTTACATCGCGAGTCGCGAGATAGATTTATCTAAGATTAGCCTGCATACGCTTATTCTGTGGTTGGAAGATGAGAATGGTAAGCCGATTGGTGAGCTTATACTACCTAGGAAACAAGCTGAAGAGGATTCGGGGTGCACCCCTCCTCCTATCGATGTAGAGGAGATCCAGCCCGTTTATGTCCCCGGTGGGTATCTTCGTGTGCGGTTTAAGGGAGAGCTAACAGCATATAGGGGTGCTGGAGTGCCTTCTCGTTTCTTGTTAACGGGAGGCGGTTATGCGAATCCTGAAACCAGAATCTTCGACTTAGAGGGGCAGGGCAATTTAGTGTCCGTAACTGATCCGATCGCTGAACTGGAGCGGTTAGGATTTACCTCTGCCAGAAACGTCCCTACGGTTCCCGATGAAATTAATCCTAGACATTGCAGATGGAGGTCAGCGGTTAGGCTTATGCCGAGGCAGGATGCAAAGTATATGAGGTCAGGTACTTCTTCTTGTCCCCGGCAGGAGGAGGTTGATGCATTAGCACACGGGAAACAGCTTAGGGGGTTTGCTCGGGCTATTGACCCCCCCTGCCATGGTAATCCAGCTGTAGCGTTTGGGCGCGTAGAAAGCGGATATATATATACCGGGTTTGGCTTGACCCGCCCAATGCATGTCGCAAACCCGTGATTCTATATCATATGTACCCTTCCTTTTCTGCGGACGTGATTCTAGATGATATGTACCCTTCCTTTTCTGCGGAAGGGAGTGTTGATCCTGTAGCAGAATCCTATGTTGCGGGATGGATTAAGCAGAGAGTTCTGCAAACTGGAGTCGTAGCGGACGCGAGTGGCGGATTTGCTTGTGGGAATTCGAGAAATATCACGGTAACTATTAGTACGGGAGTTCAAATCACATTTGGACCTAACCCAGGATGTCAGCAACATTTAGCTAGAGTAAGCGACGTGAAGGCAGGCATGTATAGGGGCACGCGATTGGATGTGCGTTGTGATTTAGGCTTGGAGATCAAGGCATGGGCAAATGGCGGCCTATTCAGTACTGCCAAAGCGTATGCCAAACTTTATGGTGCCGAGCCATGCTTGAGAATAACAGCCTACTGCGAAGACTGCCAATCCATATGCCCCGAATTTAATGAGGAATTCGGATGCGGCCCTTGAGGCATTCGGCAAGGTGTTGTTGCCGTTAAAATCTTGCTACTGTCAGCGTTATCTTTATTCAGGCAACTCGATGAGCATCAACACTTCCCCCTGCTGGACAAGGGTCGCATTGGGAACTAAGATTCGACGAACCGTCCCTGACACAGGCGAGGGGATCTCGTTGAACACCTTCATCGCCTCGATCAGGCCGATGGTTTGACCTTCGTGGACGACATCGCCTTCTTCCACATAGGGCGGTTCATTGGGCGAGGGTCCTCGGTAAAACATTCCCGTCATCGGCGCCTCTATAGGGTGGAAAGGGGTCAAATCTGCCTCGACCTCAGAGACGGAGGGTGTGCTCAACGCTACTGGCGGGGTTTCGGACGAAGGCTCGGCGCGCTCCAGATGCAGGCTGAAATCGTCTATTTCGAAGTGTAGTGCCTTCAGTTGGTAGCGCTCCATGAGGCTTATTGCACGCTCGACCAATTCGACGGGAACCTTCATCGTCCACGATTATACCTTAGTGGCTTGCCACAGGGCTATCAGGCGTCGGACTGCTGCTTCGGGGTTTGGGGTGTTGAGAACCGCTGAGATGACACAGATTCCGTCTGCCCCTGCCTGCAGAACCTGAAGCGCGTTTTCGGGTTGGATGCCCCCAATCCCAAACACAGGAATCCCAACCACCTGCTTGATTTGCCGAATGCGTGCGGGGCCGACAGGGGTGCCTGCGTCAGGCTTGGTAACGGTTGTGAACATCGGTCCTACGCCGAGATAGTCTGCCCCTTCCGAAGCGGCTTGGCGCGCCTCCTCGACCGTTTCTGCTGAGACGCCTATCAGCAGGCGGTTGCCCGCGATTCGGCGTGCTAATGGGACAGGCAGGTCGTCTTGTCCTAAATGCACACCGTCTGCTTCGATGGCCAGCGCCACATCGAGCCGATCGTTGACGATCAATAGGGCGTTGTATTGTCGAGTCCGATCGCGCATCGCTTGTCCCCAAGTGATCAGCTGTCGTGTAGTGGCAGACTTGGCACGCAGTTGCACAAGGCGCGCCCCACCCCGAAGCACCTGCTCAGTGGATTCCAATGGGTCTGCCAGCGACGGCTCCGTAATTACATAGACCCCACAGAGACGCTCTCGCATGGCGTTATTATAGCCGATGGAGTTCACTCAGTCAACTACCCCATAGCTAAAGCTAGGGGCTTGCACCTGGCCCGCTTCCGCGGGCTGGCACGATAGGCCGGTTGACGGCGGCCCGCCAGCGGCAGGCATGCCACCATCGGCAAGGTACTTCCGGGCGATGTTCCGGGCGGCGTTGAGGTCAGCGTTCAGCTCG
>PSLB01000049.1:0-13827 GCA_040289385.1 Armatimonadota bacterium | reverse complement strand
ACATCAGAATGTGTCGCTACGACATGGAGCCAAAACCTCCCTTTGCGGCAGATCAGGTCCGCACTGTCGAAGCCGATGGCCTGATCGAGCAGACCTTCGGCATGGGTATCTGCAGCGAAAGGAACCTTGATCCGACCTGCTACCGTGGACAGTCCGACAATGCCCTGTCCAGGCTTCAGTGCATAGGTGCGGGCATCATAGCGGATCGACCCCAAGGCGGTGCGGGGGCAGGAAACCTGGTGACCTTTCTTCTTGCGGGCAAACACGGACTTCAGCGCTTCGGTCGCTTTCACCCGCGCCGCAATCACCAGTTGGGCGGGAAGATCGGGGAATTTCTCCCGGAGGGTGCGGTAGGTGGCGTGGTGCAACCGCACGCCGTTCTTCTCCCGCTGCGCCCAACCATAGGCCGCGACGGCGTTGAAGCACTCGGCATGCTGACGCAGTGTCTCCAGGAGCACGCCCGACTGCTCAGGGGTTGGATTTGGCCGAAGCCTGATCGTTCGCTGCATGTTCATATACTACCACATTTTGCGAAAGGAGGCAAGGCGGCGCTCCTCCCCAGGCCTAAATGCCGGGGTCTCCGAGCCGCCGATATTCGACGACGGGTGGGGTCTGACGCATTCCTATTCTCAACGTCGGACCCACCCCCTCTGAGGTACAATCTGTGCCTGATGGGTTCGGCGTTGGTGGGCACGATTGTGGAGCGGTTGGAAGCGCGTTATGGAGTGGCAGAGTGGAAACCCCGCGCTGAACCGTTGGAAGAGTTAATCCACTGTATCCTGTCCCAGCACACCTCCGATGCCAACTCCTACCGCGCTTACGCCTCCCTGCGTCGGGCGTTTCCCAGTTGGCAGGCGGTGGTCGAAGCCCCAACTGAAGCGGTGGCCGCGGTCATTCGGTCAGGTGGGCTGGCAAACCAGAAAGCTCCCCGCATTCAGGCGGTGCTGAAGGCGATTTATGCTCAGCATCGGGCGTATGACCTGAACTGGCTGGCGGAGCGACCTCTGGAGGAAGCGCGCCAGTTTCTGTTGAGCCTGCCTGGCATCGGACCCAAGTGCGCTGCCATCGTACTCTGTTTCGCTTTGGGGCGTCCTGTGATCCCTGTGGATACCCATGTGTTTCGCGTTGCGTGGCGACTAGGATTGATTCCAAAGTCGCTGGGGGAGGCGAAAGCCCACTCTGTGTTGGAGAAGCGCGTGCCCGAACCCCTGGTCTATCGGTTTCATGTTGCTTTGATTCGGCATGGGCGTGCGGTCTGCAAAGCGGTGCGCCCACGCTGTGCAGATTGTCCCCTTACCGACCTCTGCGCCTTTTACCTGAGCCAGCAAGCGGAAAACTTAGCGTCGGGTGATCAGGTAGATAATGCTCAGTAGGAGCCATACCACTCGTAGAGGCTCTTCGGGGGAGCTCCGACGCTCCCGAACGACGGGCACTTCGACGGTATCGCCTGCCTTCAACGGTTCATCTGGGCGCAAGCCCTGCGCTACCTCCAAAAGGTTTACGGTAATCTTCTGGGTGTGTCCGCCTGCCACTGGGCGTGTAATGGTCACCTTCTCCAAGATGGCTTTGTCGGTGGGACCGCCTGCCAACTCGATCGCCTGTGTTAGGGTCATGCCCTCGATGTAAGTGTGGATTCCTGGCTGGCGGACTCCGCCGCGCACCACCAGAAACTGCTTCACTCGTTGGAACGGCACAGTGATCTGGTCTCCTGGCTGAAGTGGCATATCGCCCGAAACGGTACGCAGGTTAATCACAATCGGATCCGCCATATCGAGGCGTTTGATGGTCACTTGGGTCAGATCGGCTTCGGTTTGGGTGCCTCCTGCAAGGCGGAGCGCTTGCTGAAGGGTTGGCGCCTCCAGATAGTCGTAGGTGCCAGGGCGATTGACCGCGCCCAGCACCATCACATTGCGATTGTTGGGCACAAGTGGCACGAAGATTCGGTCGCCTGCTTGTAGGAGGGGGTTCTGGCTCTCGTCGCCCGATTGGCGGTATCGGAGTAGGTTCAGGGTTAGCTTGGTACCGTCGGCGCGTTCGAGGCGGATGGCGCTGAGGTCGGCAACATTGGCTGGGTCGGCTTGCAGGATGGCATCGTTGACACGCCAGTTGGGCTTGATTTCGAACTCGCCTGCGCGCCGTACCGCCCCCGTTACGCTTACCGTTGCCCGCATAGGTTGAACCACTTCCACCCGCACCTTGGGGTCGCGCAGGAATTGCCCCTCTATCAGGCGTTGGCGAATCGCTTCTGCCAGTGCGCTGGGCAGCTTGCCACTGGCTTTCAGTGTGCCAATCAACGGCATCTGCAGGTTACCCTGAGCATCGACCGCATAGACCCGCGAGAGCGAGTCTTCGCCCTCAACCGTGACGCGTATCTTGTCCCCCGCTTGAATGGGCGTCTCCTGCGCTAAGGTGAGCCCGATTGCTACCAGCCACAGACATCCGATTAAAACCGCTCGCATTGCCAGTGCCTCCATATAGAGTGTACCTGCCTTCAGAGGTTGTCCCACAGCAGTTGCACCAATGCATCCTGGAGGGCACGCGCCTCGCTGGCGGACACCGTATAGAAGTTCATCACCATCGCGAATGCCACGGTGCGTCCCGACTTGCAGATCAAATAGCCCGACAGACTGCTGACCCGATAGAGGCTACCGGTCTTCGCGAAGCCTTTGCCCTGCATAGGAGTCTCGCGCAGGCGATTGCGCAGCGTGCCATCCTGACCGAACACGGGCAACGAGTTGCGATAGGCTTCCGCATGGGGCGAGCGCGCCATAAACATCAGCAAGCGCACCAGATTTTCGGGGCTGATGGCGTTCATGCGCGACAGACCCGAACCGTCCACAATCTGTACAGCGCCCATCTCCAGCCCTGCGGAACGGAGAAAATCCATCAGCACACGAATCCCTGCCGCAGTCGTACCCTCGCCAGCACGCTCCTTGCCCAGCACCTTCAGCACGACTTCGGTCAACAGGTTATCGCTGGGTTTATTGATCAACGCGATGAGCTCGCGAAGTGGTGGCGACAGATGCACCGCCACTGGCTGGGCGTGGGGATAGAGCGTGAGAGCAGTCGGAGCCAGTCCACCCGATACCGAGATGCCTCCCTCCTGTAAGGCTTGCCGAAACAGCCACGCCGTGTAGCGTGAGGGAGCCTCCACCGCATAGCGTCCCACGAAACTTTCTGGTGCGTCTTCGGCAATCGTGCCTGTTAGGATCAGCGTGTTGCGGGCGCGAACGCGTGTGGCGCTCAAGGCGGTACGCCCTCCCGCTTTGGGGACGGTGAGTGCCAGATTGATCACATGCACATAGTCGGTAGCGGGCTCCAGTCGGATTTGTGGGGGCTCCCACACGGTGGCAGGGCGGGCATATAGGCGGATTGCGTTGCGCTCAGCGCAGAGGGCACTCATCTGGGCTTGATAGCCGAACGGTTCGTCGTCGATATTCCAGCCGAACCCATAGCGCTCCGCATCGAGCCAAGTGTCATCGTAGAGCAGGCGTCCCTGCACTTGACGGATGCCCGCCTCGTACACGGCACGTGCCAGCGTCTGGAGGTCGCTATACAGCAGGCTCGCATCCCCTTTACCGACCAGAATTAAATCGCCTTGAAGGACGCCATTAGGGGTACGAGCGCCGTTGAACCAGACTTCGGTACGCATGCGGTATTCCGCACCCAGCAACGCTAACGCGCCTGCAGTAATGAGGAGCTTGTTGTTGGAGGCGGGGACTAATACTCGATCGGCGTCGCGTTGATAGAGAGTCTCACCCGTTTGGAGGTCGCGCACCACCACCCCGCAGTAGCCATAGCGGAGCCACTCGACACTCAGGAGCTGATCGATGGAGGCGCCGAGTGA
Organism: Armatimonadota bacterium; assembly: GCA_040289385.1. GTDB lineage: Bacteria > Armatimonadota > Fimbriimonadia > Fimbriimonadales > GBS-DC > LDYB01. Next base: position 9,980 of record PSLB01000049.1, on the reverse strand, counting down.
TTGCGCCGAGAGAACGCTCCAGAGGGCAAGCCAGCCCAGCCAAAGCCATCGTCTGTTCACCGCTTCCGCTTTTGACACACGGAGGCGATCTCCTGCTTTTCGGCGACGGTGTTCTGCAGGGCGCTTTGCTCTTCCGGTGTCAGCCAACGCCACTGACCCGGCAAGAGTTCAGGGGGAAGTTTCAGCGGACCGAACGCCACGCGTACCAATCGCCGGACAGGATGCCCGACCACCTCGCACATCCGTCGAACCTGGTGCCTGCGCCCCTCGCGCAGGGTGATCTCCAACACGCTTTGCGAGGTAGACGACGATAGCATACGCACCTGTGCTGGCGCGGTTCGACCATCTTCCAACATAACTCCATTCCGCAAAGCCTGTAGCGCCGACCGACTCGGTTGACCACGCACCCATACTCGGTAGGTTTTGGGCACCTTATGGCGCGGGTGGAGCAAGCGGTGCGCCAACTCGCCGTCGTTGGTCAACAGCAGAAGCCCTTCCGAATCGGCATCCAGTCGCCCCACAGGAAATACGAGCACAGGCACCTCAGCGACCAAATCCATCACCGTTTTCTTCGCGTGGGGGTCGGAACAGGTGGTGATATAGCCGCGGGGCTTGTGGAGCATCAGATAGACGCGCTGGGGCGGTGCTTCAAGAGGCTTGCCCTCCACCAGAATTCGGTCGTGCGCGGGATCTACCTTCATGCCGAGCGTCGCCACCTGCCCGTTGACGGTGATGCGCCCTGCCTTAATGAGGACTTCACATGCCCTGCGCGAGCCCAATCCACAGCATGCCAGCCACTTCTGGAGTCGAATCGGTTCCATCTCAGCCTATCAGCGACTCGTACACGGCGCTGGCGACTGCCACATCCTCCAGAGCGATACCCAGCGACTTGAAGAGGGTGATCTCCTCAGGAGATTGACGCCCGACTGCCAGCCCCCCCACTAGGGAGGCTAATGGTAAGACGCACTCCCAACTTAGTCGTCGCAGCTCGATGGGGATGACGAGCTCGGCGGACTCTATGCGTGCCTGAGCCACATCGTCCACGAAGATCCGATCGCATCGGGCGACGGCATGCGTATCCAGTTCGCGGCGTGCCAGCGAGTTCGCCCCCACGGCGTTCAGGTGCATCCCTGGCTTCAGCATCGCGCCTGAGACAAGAGGCTCTCGTGCGGCGGTGACTGTAATGACGATATCGGCGCCGTCCATCGCCTGCTCCACACTGGTTACAGGGGAGAGCTCAACCTCCAGCAAGTCGGACATCATTTTGCAGAAGGCTTGGCTTCGTTCTGTGGTTCGGCTCCAGACACGCACCGTTCGCAAAGGACGCACGGCGCACACCGCTTGAAGTTGGGTGCTGGCTTGGCTTCCTGCGCCAAGCAACGCCACGCAATGGGCTTCGGGGCGTGCTAAATGGCGGGTTGCTACGCCCGTTGCCGCTCCGGTCCGAATCTTGCCCAGCCAGTCGGCTTCGATAAGGGCCAACAGTTCGCCCGTTTGGGCGGAAGCCAGCACCACGACGAAGCGTGTGCCCCCCGCAAATGAGAAGTAGCTTTTGTAGCCCAGATAGTGGCGCCATGCGGCGCCCATCAGATGGAGCGTGCCTTGCAGTGTGTGAACCCGTTGGCGCGGCTGATTGGTGGCGCGCCCGTGCGCCCAATCGCGAAACGCCGTCTCCACCGCATCCAACGCGCGCGCCATCGTCAGGTGCGCTTGCACCTCCGATTCGCGTATTAGCCAAAGCTCGCTCTCACCCAGACGAATCCGCTCCGGCATATCTAAGAGGATACCCACTTAGAAAAACGGGGGAGTGTGAGGGGGCTGTAATCCCCCAATTCATTGAGGGATACACGGACCCCCCTCACGCAGGGGGGATCATCATGGAGAGATCTCCCATGGTCACTAGCCCGTACCTTGAAGGGGAGGAGGGGCCGTGTGGCGCGGCCTGTGGTCGTGTCATTCCGTCTGGGATGGCACGGCGTCGCCGAACCGGAGCGCAGGGACAAAGCCCTGCGTGCATCCGGAATAAGGATACCTCTCAATTGATGGAGGGGAGGACGTCACGGAGCAAGGTATAATTTTTTGCGGAGGTTTCCGACGATGCCGACCTTAGCACGCACCGTACGCGCACCGCGCGGGGCTCAATGCACCGCCAAAGGCTGGATCCAAGAAGCCGCAAAGCGCCTGCTGATGAACAATCTGGACCCTGAGGTCGCTGAGAAGCCTGAAGAGTTGATTGTTTATGGCGGGCGCGGCAAAGCCGCACGCAGTTGGGACGATTTCGAGCGCATCCTCCGAGTGTTAGACCGACTGGAGAACGACGCGACCCTGTTGGTTCAATCGGGGCGTGCTGTCGGCGTGTTCCGTACCCACGAACGCGCCCCGCGGGTGATTTTGGCGAACTCCAACCTTGTCCCTAAATGGGCGACTTGGGAAGTGTTCGATGAGCTGGAGCGCGCTGGGCTGATTATGTTTGGGCAAATGACCGCTGGAAGCTGGATCTACATCGGCACGCAGGGCATTCTACAGGGCACTTATGAGACCTTCCTCTCCGCAGCGAAGAAGCACTTTGGGGGCTCCCTCAAGGGCACGATTACCGTCACGGCTGGATTAGGGGGGATGGGAGGTGCCCAGCCATTGGCTGTCACCCTCAACGGTGGGGCCCTCATCGCCGTGGAAGTAGACCCTCAACGCATTCAACGGCGCATCGAGACAGGCTATTTAGATACTTGGACTGACGACTTGGATCGCGCGCTGCAGATGGCAGAAACAGCGAAGCGTCATGGGCAGGCGCTTTCCATCGGGCTTCTGGGCAACGCCAGCGAACTCCTGCCTCTAATGGTCCAGCGCGGTTTCATTCCCGATCTGGTTACTGACCAGACCAGTGCCCACGACCCGTTGTACGGTTATGTGCCGCGCGGGATGTCGCTGGAACAGCTGGAGTCGGCGCGCCGAACGCGACCCGATGAGGTGCGCCAGCGCGCCATCGAGTCGATGGCAGGGCATTGCGCCGCCATCGTGGCGATGCAGAAGGCGGGGGCTATTGCGTTCGATTACGGGAATAACCTACGCGCCTTTGCCCGCGAGGGCGGGTTCGAAGAGGCGTTCGCCTATCCCGGATTTGTTCCTGCTTTCCTCCGAGACCAGTTTTGTGAGGGGCGGGGTCCGTTCCGATGGGTGGCTCTGTCGGGCGAACCATCGGATATCTACAAAACCGATTCTGCTCTGCTCCAGCTGTTCCCAGAGGATGAGGGCTTGCGTCGCTGGCTGACTGAGGGGGTTAAGCGGTTCAAATTTCAGGGTCTGCCGGCACGCATCTGCTGGTTAGGCTATGGCGAGCGCGATAAAGCAGGGCTCCTGTTCAACGAGATGGTGCGCCGAGGTGATTTGCAAGCCCCGATCGTCATCGGGCGCGACCACTTAGACGCTGGCAGTGTGGCCAGCCCCTATCGCGAGACGGAGGCGATGCTCGACGGCTCCGATGCGATTGCCGATTGGCCCTTGCTGAACTTCGCTTTGAATGCGGTTTCTGGCGCAGCATGGGTGAGCTTCCATCACGGGGGTGGGGTCGGAATGGGCTATTCGTTGCATGCGGGGCAGGTGTGCGTGGCTGACGGCTCGGACGAGGCCGAATGGCGACTCCAGCGCGTGCTCACCAACGACCCAGGCACAGGGGTGATGCGCCATGCCCACGCAGGCTACTCCAAAGCGCGCCAAGTCGCACGGGAACGCGGAGTCGATTTAGCAGAGGATTAGCTCGGTCTGGGAAACACCACCTGCGCGCGTGTCTGCCCCTTCACCATGCGCATCTCGAACCGCCCGCGCAGGGTGCCCCGTACCAGGTTATCGATAATTTTGACCCCCAGCGTGTTGGAGCGTCCCGCATCGAAATCGGGTGGCAACGGAACCCCATCGTTGGTAACCTCCAACAGCACATGACCGTTGGTGAACGCGATCTGGACGCTAATCGTGCCCTCCGCACGATCTTTGAACCCATGCTCGACGGCGTTCTGGATTAGCTCGTTCAAAATGAGCGCTACCGCCGTCGCCTGCTGGAGCGGCAACAGCACATCCTCGCCTTCCACATGCGACTGGATATGCTTGCCAGGGGGGATGAGAGCCTGTTTGTTGTTGTGCAGGATGCTGGAGGCGATTTTACGCAGGCTCACCCTATCCAAGTCCTCGCGCGAGAGCAGTTCATGCACCTGCGCAATCGCCAGAATTCGGCTTAGGCTATCTTGGAGGGCCTCCTCCACGCTCCTGTAGCGGGAGTAGTGCATCTGGAGGCGCATTAGGCTGGCGATCTGCTGGAGATTGTTTTTCACGCGATGGTGCATCTCTTGTAAGATGGCGCTCCGCACCATCAGCTTGGCATGGTCGATGGCTAACGAGGCTTGACTGGCAACCGCTTCCAGAGTGCGTAGTTCCTCGTCGGTGAACAGGTGGGGGCGTGCGGTGTAGCAGTTGAGGACGCCGATGACCTGTTCGCGCACTCGTAGGGGTACGGAGACCATCGAATGGAGCCCTTCCCGCTCGGCGATGTCGGGGAATCGGTAGTTGGGGTGGGCGCGCACATTGGGCACCACAATCACGCGGTTTTCTGCTACAGCCCGCCCTGCGATGCTCTCGCCGATGCGCAGGGGCGGCTTCTTGCGATACTCCTCGCTCTCCGCCTGAGTCGCCTTCAAAATCAGCTCGCCCTTCTCCTCGTCTAACAGCATCACCGTCACGATTTTGTAGCCCAGCGTCTGGGCTGTGATGTGCACCAGCAGTTGGAGCACCTCCTCCAGATAGAGGTTGCCTGTGAGTGTTCGGCTAATCTCCGAGAGGGTCACCACTTGGGTCGCCGTCCGCTCTAACTGTTCGATTCGGCTCAGCTGGTTCAAGGCTCCCGCTAAATGGCTGGCGATGCCCGACAGGAGCCGAATCTGATCTTGCTGATACTCTTTAGGCTTGCGCGTGCGGACGCTGATGACGCCAATCACTTCGTTGTTGACCACCAGCGGCACGGCGAGCATGCTTTCGTATTGTTGCTCGTTGAGGGCAGGGTAGAGTTTGAAGCGGGGATCGTTGTAAGCCTCACGTGCCACAGCGACGGGACGCCGCTCTTTGGCGACCCACCCCGTGATGCCCTCGCCAGGCTTGAGCCGAATCTGATCTACGAATTGCGCATCCTCGCCTGTAGCGGCGCGTAGCACCAGCTCCTCGCGCGTTTCATCGAAGAGGAAGATGTGGCAGATTTCGGTCTCGGTGATGCGCATTGCAATCTCGGCAATCCACTGGAGCATCGCTTCGGAGGCGAAGGCACTGCCAGTGGCTTCGCTGATTTTGCGTAGAGCCTCTATTTCCGCCTCACAATCTGTTAGGCGATGCTCCAGTTGACGCAGAGTGCGTCGAGCCTCTTGAAGCTCGTGTTCCTTGCGTTGCAGTTCGGCGCGTAGATCGGCAAGGTCGCCAGTGTGCCAGTAGCGCTTCCACCAACGCCACCACCCATGCATGGACTTAAGTATACTCAAGCGTCGTGGGGCCCCATTGGATCTACAAGCGTTCCCCTCCACAGGGGTGGGGGTCAACATCCACTGTTGAAGTGGAACAACACCCTCAGCAGGTCGGCGTCGTCCACCACGCCATCCTTTCTGACCGAACGCAAACAGCCCTGTGAGTAGGTCGGCATCGTCTACACAGCCATCGCTCTTCACATCGGGGAAGAACGAATTGCGTGCCACCACCACCGCGGCACCCTCGCGCTCATAGGCGAACAACCGACCATCGGGTGAGAACTGGATTCGCCCTCCTGTCTCTTCTCGATGCGACACATACCGAACACCCAGCGCTCTCTAAGGGGTTCGGCGTAAGCCGAAACCGCTGATTCGTTTGCGTCCGGGGAGCAGTTCTCAACGCATCAGCAGCTACCCCTCATGATCCCCCTTGACAACGGCTCCCCTTATGGAGTATAATTCGCTATGGAAAATCACTTTCCATAAGGAGGTAACCATGAGCCACCTAACCGAAGGGTTGAAGCAAGCAGGGCTGCGTTTGACACCGCAACGGGTGGCAATCTGCAAGGTTCTCTCCGAAAGCAAAGACCACCCCACAGCGATGATGATCTACCACGAACTGCTGCCTCAATTCCCCACCCTAAGCCTTGCCACCGTCTATAAGACCCTGCATGTTCTCAAGGAGCTGGGGCTGGTGCATACGCTGGGGGACGCTGGCGATGGCATGGAGCATTATGAGGCGGACCTCCAGCCCCACATCAATCTCGTGTGCGTCCGTTGCCATCAGGTCGTCGATTTTGATGAAGAGCTTATTCGGCGTGTGGAGCAGGCAGTCGCTGAGCGCTCAGGCTACGAGATTCAAGGTGCGCGCATCGTCTACTACGGGCTCTGCCCCACATGCAAGAACGGGCATACCAACAGCACAGAGGTAAAATAGCCCACACGGAGGTGAGCATGCACAACCCGTGGTTGGATCAGGTCATTCAAGGGGATTGTATCGAGGTGCTTCCGCAGATGCCCGCCGAATCGGTCGGCCTGATTTTCGCCGATCCCCCCTATAACCTCCAACTCCAAGATGAGCTTTGGCGACCGAACCTGACTAAAGTGGACGCTGTAGACGAAGAGTGGGATCAGTTCGAGAGTTTCGAGGAGTACGACGCCTTTTGCTTGCAGTGGCTGGAGAGGTGCCGGCGCGTGCTGAAACAGGACGGCACTATTTGGGTCATAGGGAGTTACCATAATATCTTTCGTATTGGCAAATTGATGCAGGATTTAGGCTTCTGGATTCTGAACTCGGTGATATGGGTTAAGGCGAACCCGATGCCCAACTTTCGGGGGCGACGGCTCACCCACTCGCACGAGATTCTTATTTGGGCAAGCAAAGAGAAGGCGTCACGCTACCCGTTCCATTACAAGACCGCACGCGCGCTCAACGACGACCGACAACTGCGCGCCGAATGGTATCTTCCCCTCTGTACGGGTGCCGAACGGGTCAAGCTCAACGGCAAGAAGGCGCATCCCACTCAGAAGCCAACCGCCCTGCTGTATCGGATCCTCACGCTCGCCAGCCAGCCGGGCGATGTGGTGCTCGACCCGTTTCTTGGTGTCGGCACGACCGCCGTTGTGGCCAAACGGCTTCGAAGACATTACATCGGTATCGAGCGCAATCCTACCTACTGTCAGCTGGCGCTCCAGCGACTGGCACATACCGAGCCGATGCCTCAAGACCTGATCGACTATTCGGTGGAGCAGAAGCCTTTACGCGTGCCCTTCGGCATGCTGGTCGAGTATGGCTACATCCAGCCGGGCGAGCTGTTGCGTTCGCAAGATGGACGGTTCACGGCCACCGTGCTGGCAACAGGTCTTGTTCAGGCGAACGGAGTTGCGGCGTCGATCCATCGGGTCGGCTCCCATCTGGTGGGCAAGCCGGGGGTCAATGGCTGGAAGTTTTGGCAGGTTCGGCGTGGCGCCGAATGGGTTCCGCTGGATTCGCTCCGCGAGGCGTATCGGCAATCGCTTCTCTCTGCGGAGTCTTCTCCCCTTACTGAGGCAACGGTACAGTCTGAGGGGGTACGACGATGAAACTGCTCACAACCCTAAAGCGGCATCGTGCAGAGGCGCATTCCTGCTCGGATGAGATGGTGCAGCCCCTTCTCCAGCAAGGCGGATTGCGTCGCCTCAAGTACGACTATCGTAACGATACGGTTGAGGTAGAGTACGACCCAGACCAGCTGAGTGCGGAGCAGGCTTCCGAGATGGTGGAGCCGATTCTGGGGGGGCTGGCAAAGCGTATTCCCACATGTGCCCTGCGCGACCCCGTGAAAGGCATCTGTTCTGCATGCCCTAGCGTCGCTCAACATGGCAAACTCTGGCGGCTGAACGGCACACTCTATTGGGCGACCTTCGACGGACAGGTGCTGACCGTGGAGCAGGTCGAGCCGCCCATCGGCACGACTCGGTCGCTCCTGCGACGCGTGAAAGCGGTGGAACAACCGACTCCACCTTGGCAAAGTCGCGCTTTCTGGGAGCCAGTGCTGACCGCAATCAACCTGCTGATGATTCTCTTAGGGGGTGTAGCGAACTGGCAGGGCTGGCAAGTGGGTGCGGCGGTCGCCTACCTGTTAGCCTACTTGAGTGGGGGCTACTTCGGCATACTGGACGGTATCAACACCTTACGCCAGCGTCAAGTGGATGCGAACCTATTGATGGTGCTGGCGGCGATAGGCGCAGCCATCGTCGGCGAGGCACCCGAAGGGGCGATGCTGTTGTTCCTCTTCTCGCTATCCAACACGCTCCAGAGCTACACATTAGCGCGGAGTCGCAAAGCAGTGCGTGCCCTAATGGCGCTCCAACCCGAAACGGCGACCCGCATCACCCAAAACGGAACCGAAACAATCCCTGTGGCAGACTTGCAAGTGGGCGATCGCGTGCTAATTCGCCCCGGCGGGCGCATCCCCACCGATGGCAAGGTGGTTCAGGGCGAATCCCATGTGGATCAGTCGCCCATCACAGGCGAATCGGTGCCGGTATATAAGGGAGAGGGTGCATTGGTCTATGCAGGCACGGTCAACAGCAACGGAACGCTCGTAGTGGAGGTGACCCATCCTGTCAGCGAGACCCTTCTTCAGCGGATTTTGCGTCTGGTGGAGCAGGCTCAAGAGCAGAAAGCGCGCACCCAACGCTGGCTGGAACGGTTCGAACAGCGCTACGCATTTGTGGTCATCGGCGGTTCGGCGTTGGTGGCAGTCGGCTTGCCCGTTTTGGGATGGGCATGGAGCGATGCGTTCTACCGCGCCATGACCCTTTTGGTGGTCGCCTCGCCCTGCGCGCTGGTCATCAGCACGCCAGCCACTCTGCTGAGCGCCATCGCTAACGGCGCCCGACGCGGTATCCTCTTCAAAGGGGGAGAACCCATCGAACGGTTGGCGACCGTCAAAGCGATTGCCATCGACAAGACGGGCACGCTGACTGAGGGCAAGCTGCGCTTCACCGATATGGTATTGTTGGGCGCCCTGTCCGAACCAGAAGTGTGGCAAATCGTTGCCGATGTAGAGGCACTATCCGAACATCCACTCGCTGAGACACTTGTGAAGGAGGCAGAGTCACACGGGGTTCTGCCTAAACCCATCGAGGCGTTCCAAGCCGTGCCGGGCAAAGGCGTGGTTGCAAGACGGAACGGTGCACAGGTCAAGATCGGCAACCTCCGCCTGTTTGATGCGGGCGAACTGAGCCCCTCCACCCTCGAGATTGTTCAAGCGCTGCGTCAGGAGGGCAAGACGGTGATGGTGGTCTGGAACGAAGGGCAGGCTGTGGCAGTGGTTGCTGTAGCGGATACGCTCCGCCCCCACGCCGAGCGCGCCATTAGGCAACTCAAAGCGATAGGCGTGACCCCCGTAATTATGCTTACAGGCGACGCAGAGCCAATCGCCCAAGCCATCGCCAAACAGGTCGGTATCGACCAAGTATATGCCGATCTGCTCCCTCAGGAGAAGCTCGAAATCCTACAACGGCTCACGCAACAGTATGGACATGTGGCGATGGTCGGCGACGGGGTGAACGACGCCCCTGCGTTAGCCTCTGCAGAGGTGGGCATCGCGATGGGTGCTGGCACCTATGTCGCCTTAGAGACCGCCGATGTCGCCCTTGTCGGCAACGATTTGCTCAATCTTCCCTACGCATTGGGCTTGAGCCGCTACGCAATGCAGGTTCTCAAGCAGAATCTGGTTTTCGCAACAGGAGTTATCGTGCTGCTGATAGGGCTTACCTTCACTGTAGGACTGCGCCTCCCGTTCGGTGTGGTGGGGCATGAAGGAAGTACCCTCTTGGTGGTGCTGAACGGCTTGCGACTGCTATGGTATCGCCCCAAAGCGATCGCTCGCCACTCCGATATGGAGGCGCATCATGTTCCCTAAGGAGGTCTAATGCCGACTATGCGGATTGTGTCGCTTTTGCCGAGCGCAACGGAGATCGTGTGTGCCTTGGGGC
>PSLB01000048.1:0-13832 GCA_040289385.1 Armatimonadota bacterium | reverse complement strand
CCATCAGCTTCGCTCCTTCATCGAGTACAAGGCTCGGTTGGCGGGTGTCCCTGTGGTAATCGTCGATCCCCGGAACACCTCGCGCACCTGTCCGGCCTGCGGTCATGTGGCGAAGGCCAACCGGCCTACCCAGGCAGAGTTTCGCTGCGTCGAGTGCGGCTTCGCTGGGCCGGCCGACGCCATCGCTGCGGAGAACATCCGCAGGGCCGTCGTCATGCGGCCGTACGCGGTGGGCCAATCGGCCTAGCTGCAAGCCCCTGGCTTTAGCCATGGGGTTCATGACGTCAGCATGGGCCTTGCAACCGCAGGAGCACACGTACAAGCCCAGGTGCTTCCGGTTGGATGCCTTGACCTTTCCGCAGGCGTGGCAGGTGCAGGAGGTGTTTCGCTCGTCCACATCCGTCTGCACCGTGATGCCAAAAAGCTCCGCCTTGTAGCGGAGCATATCCACCAGCTTCCGGTACGGCCAAGCATGGACATGTTCGCTCGAATCCCCTGCTTTCCGTATTGTACCCCCTGATGAGAGTGCCAGTTTCCGCAATTCCCTTCTCTTCAGACGCCTGAATGTGCTATAATATGCCCACTGAGAGGAGAGTGGTTATGAAACGCATCGTGGCTTTTATCGGGCTTTGGCTACTCTTGGGGTGGGCTGTCGCGCAAGAACAGCCTCTGATCAACTACGCAGCAGGGCTGGGCGAGTTCGAACACGATGAAGACCCAGAAGGACGTGGGGATGGGATCGCCGACGGCTTCAGCTGGAATGTCTCTGAGAGCGGAGTCTTTGCCCCCCTCATAGATCCGAGTGTGTATGTTTCGGGCAATGGCAGTCAGAAGATCAGCTTCTCGCGCAATGCCCCGGGAAGCGCATGGGGCACGCTCACACTTCAGCTTCCCTTTCCGACCGAGATGTATCCTCAGCCAGGTGAGACCGTGCGCATAAGCTTCTGGCTAAAGACAGACGGCTGGCAGAATGCGTGCTATACCGTCACCGCTCGCGACTATAACGGAGCCAACTCTGCTACGCTCCTCTCCGCAACAAATCCCATCCCAAACTGGACACGATTCGAAGCCAACTACACGCTCCCCAATACCAACCCAAACGGCATTCAGGTGTGTTTCCGAATCGATGCACTTTCGGGACTATCCACAGGGACAATCTGGATCGATAATCTGGAGATTTATGGCTCAAAGCGCTGGGAGCCCCCTGTTCAACGCACTCCCCGTCTCTTTACCTACTACCGCCCAACCGCCCCCTTAGCCAACGGTGACTGGATCTTCTATGCCAGAAACTTCGATATGTTGGGGAGTTTCAGCACAATGGTTTACCTGCGCCCTGCCAAAATCTACCGCCCTCAATTGCGAACTCTAACCTACTACCTCGCTTTCTATAGTGTTGATTCCCCGACCTGGCCTATTCGTGACCCCTTTGGCTACGCTTACTGTAACCAAAACCATCCTGAGTGGTTTCTGCTCACAGTTTTGGGACAGCGCGCCCGTGTGTTCGGAAACCAGTATCTGATGGATGTTGGCAACCCTGCTTGTGCCGCATGGGCCGCTGGCAACATGGCACGCCGTGCGCAACGCGCCAACATGGGTTGGGATGCAATCCAACTCGATAGCCTCGTCGACTTCACCAATGGCTTCAACTTAGCGCGCTACCCAACACCCGCAAGTCGAACCGCCGCAACACAAAAATATCTCCGCAAAATCTTAGAAGCACTCTCACCTTATAGTACCCAAATCATCGGCAACGCAGCGTCTGCACCCTACACACGCGACCGAATTCACACACTACTTCTGCGCGAAGGCTACCTACAGGGTCTACTCATGGAGCAGGCTTTCACCCATATTTTCTCCGTACCTGCAGAGTATATGGGAGTGAGTCCTTGGATGAGCCAATTGAATACCCTCGCTGAACACCCTGACAAACTGCGCGTGGTCTATTCAGGGTATACAGCGAATCCCGCACGTGCCCGACGCATGAAACTTTACGCCCTCGGCAGCTTCCTCCTCATCTCCAATGAGAACGCCTTCCTCTATCTCGATGTCCATTATTATGAAAACGGTGTCAACGGACAGCGCGCTTGGCGCCCCGATGAAGACTTTAATGTACCTCTTGGACAGCCTACTGGACCCTACGAAGTGTTCTTCCGAAGTGCTGAATACATTGGTGGGCTCTACTACCGCCCATTCGAAAACGGTTTCATTTTAGTTAACCCAACTGGCTATGAGCCCAGACGCATCGCAGGGCTCACAGAACCTATCTGGAAAGGAGGCGTTGTCTTCTCCTGGGTGACAGATGACACCTACTGGGAGCTTTACAGTCAGCGAACTTACCCAGCCGGAAGCGTAATAAAAATATACCCCAAAGAAGCGCGCTTCTTCGTGCGGGTAGGACAGGCACTGCGCAACTATCCACCCGCACAAAAAGCGATTCAGGAGCTAAATGATTCGAATATCGCACCCATCCCCAAGAAAAAGTAAAAAAAAACAAGGTTGGGGCTTTAGAACGCCCCAGCCTCCTCCAATATCCTGTCCATCACCTCAGATACCGTGCCCCACTTGTACCAACCCGACAGAATTGTGATAATCTTGTCCATTCACTGGGTGAACAGACTTATCGATATGTGGGAGAGGCAAGCAATCTCTGACGAATCGACTTCATGCTATAACAGTGGTGGCTTATGCGTTCTCCTCTCACGAGTTTCTGGATTGCATGGCGTCCTCTAATGGTGGCGCATCGGGGCTTAAGTGCCCATGCCCCTGAGAACACGCTTTCCGCTTTCCGTCTCGCGGTGGAGCGAGGTGCTGATGGGATTGAGCTGGAGCTCCAACCTTCGGCGGATGGAGTTCCGATGGTTATCCACGACGCCATGCTCCAGCGCACAACCGATGGCACAGGTGCCGTGCGGGAACTTACCGCACGCGAAATCCAACAGTACGATGCTGGCGGATGGTTTCACCCTGACTTCGCAGGGGAGCATGTGCCCACCCCCCACGAGGTTTTCGAAGCCTTCCGAACCCAAACGCGCTACAATCTGGAACTCAAGGTGCTAGACCCCAACGACCAGCGTATCGCGGCGCCTGTGCTGGATGCCATTCGCCCCTTCGAACTGACCGAGCAAGTGTTGATCTCCTCGTTCTACTTGCCCGCACTGGCTTGGGTCAAAGCGGAGATGCCCAAACTGCCATGCGCGCTGATCATCCCCCAGCCAAAACCAAACCAGCAAGCCCTCTCGCGGTGGGCCTTTCCCCTCTCCTTCGAGGCGTACCATCTGCACGACTCGGTGGTATCGGCTGAGCATGTGGCGGCTGTGCATCAGCAAGGCAAGCGTATCGGTGTCTGGACAGTCAACGATGCCCAGCGTAAAGCGGAGCTAACTGCTTGGGGAGCGGACGCTATCTTGACCGATAGTTTGTGAAGCGTGAGGAGACCAACTCGAAGATCAGGTACAATTGCTCGCAAGGAGGGAACCTATGGAAAAGGGCCCATTACCGCGTTGGGATATGAGTGGGGTTTATCCTGGTCTCGATTCGCCTCAGTTCGAGCGTGACTTTCGTAGCTTCGTGCGCTCTATCGATGAACTGGAAGGGCTGTTCGACAACGCCCATATAGAGCGAACCGACCAACCGCTTCCTTCGGAGGTGGCAGTGCCGATTCTGGAGACGGTTATTCCCCAATACAACGCCCTCATTGAGTTCGGCGGCGTGCTGGAGGCGTACATTTACAGCTTCATCGCTACCGATTCCCGCGATGAGTATGCCCAGCGGCGTCTCAGCGAGATGGAACACGAGCGAGTACGCCTAACCAAACTCAGCACGCGCCTCACCGCGTGGGCGGGCTCGCAGGATGTGGCAGCACTCATTGAGCGTTCCACAGTTGCCCGTGAACACGCCTATTGGCTTCATCGCGCACGCGTGTATGCAGAGCATATGATGTCGCATGCCGAAGAAGCGCTTGCAACCGAAATGAGCCTCACAGGAAGTAACGCGTGGAGCAAACTCTACGGCAACCTCACCTCGCAGATTATGGTCGAGCTGGAACTCAAAGGTGAGCGCCAGACACTTCCGATGAGTATGGTGCGCAACCTCGCGGTAGACCCCGATCGCACGGTGCGTGCCACTGCCTACTTCGCCGAACTGAGCGCATGGGAACGGCACGCAATGCCGATTGCCAGTGCGCTCAATAGCATCAAGGGTGAAACGAATCTGCTGGTGCGCCGACGCCGATGGCGGGATGCGCTCGAAGCCTCGCTCTTCCGAAACGCTATCGACGAGACAGTGCTGGACGCGATGATGACCGCCGCCCACGAATCGTTCCCCCATTTCCGACGCTACCTGCACGTGAAAGCTCAAGCGTTGGGCATCGAGCGATGCGCATGGTACGACCTCTTTGCCCCTATCGGCAAAGAAGCAAAACGCTGGGAATACGACGAGGCAAAAGCGTTTATCATAGAACAGTTCGCTACCTATTCGCAGAAGATGAGCGAATTCGCCCGACGCGCTTTTGAGGATAACTGGATCGACGCACCGCCAATGCCCGGCAAGCGCGATGGGGCGTTCTGTATGCGCTTACGCAAGGACGAATCGCGAATCCTGACCAACTATAAGCCCTCCTTCAACGGGTTGAGCACCCTCGCCCATGAGCTGGGACACGCTTACCACAACCTCTGCCTCGCCGAGCGTACCCCGCTTCAGCGATCGACCCCAATGACCCTCGCCGAGACCGCCAGCATCTTCTGCGAGACCATCGTGCGCAATGCCGCTCTCCAAAATGCGTCCCCACAAGAGCAAATCGCCATCCTCGAAGCCTCTCTACAGGGCAACTGTCAGGTGGTGGTGGACATCACCAGCCGCTTCCTGTTCGAAAAGGCGGTCTTCGAACGCCGACAGGCGCACGAGCTTAGTGTTTCAGAGCTGTGTGCGTTGATGCGCGAAGCTCAGGAACAGACCTACGGCGATGGATTGGATGCGCAATACCTTCACCCCTACATGTGGTGCGCCAAACCGCACTACTACGGAAGTGCCTTCTATAACTACCCCTATATGTTCGGGCTTTTGTTCGGACTGGGGCTCTATGCGCTTTACCTCGACGATCCCGACGGCTTCCGCACGCGCTACGAAGACCTGCTTAGCACGACAGGCATGGCAGACGCTCCGACACTGGCAGAGCAGTTCGGGTTCGATATCCGCAAGCCCGACTTCTGGCGCCAAAGCCTGGAAGTTATGCGTCAAGACGTGGATCGGTTCGCGGCGTTAATACAGAGCGCATAGCTCCACAACC
Organism: Armatimonadota bacterium; assembly: GCA_040289385.1. GTDB lineage: Bacteria > Armatimonadota > Fimbriimonadia > Fimbriimonadales > GBS-DC > LDYB01. Next base: position 8,548 of record PSLB01000048.1, on the reverse strand, counting down.
CATCTAAGGAGGGCAATCGCTATGGAACGCCCAAGAGTCAGAGCGCGCCTCGTGTGGAGATGGGCAATCCCTTACTTACAGGCGAGGAGGACTTCACCCCTCTACCCTAACAGAAGCGTGATGCCCAGCCAGTTTTCCAAAAGCATAAAGACGAGTGTGGCCCCCCAAGCGCCTGCCAGAATCTGAATCAGCCCACTGTTCCACAACCGTAGCGCAACCGAGGGGGTTGCCCCACTGTAGGGGCGCGCCTTTTGAAGCAAAGCCTCCGCAGTGCGGATCGCTCCCAGGAGCTGCTGATCGGTGGGGGGCTTGGTGGTCGCAGCCCACTGGAGGAACGCCCCAAACACACGCCAAAACATCAGCGTCAATAGCAACGCTAATAACAACGCCAAGTCCTGCGCCTCTGAATCGGGGGGAAGCCCCCATCGAAACACTCGGCTCAAGCCCAGAAACAGCACCACGCCCGCCACCAGATTGGTTCCGCATCGCGGATGCACACGTGGCATTCGGCGCACCACTGCTAACACCAGCGGCTCCTTGCGCTCGATGGCATGCACCACCATATGCTCGGCTGCGTGTGTGCCTGCTATCGGTAATGCACGCATCAACAACAAAAACACCACGAAGATCGAAGCCCGTAAAACCACCCCCAACACATCGGAAGCAAGAGTCCAGACCCCTGCAAACGGCGAGGCGTAGTAGCTATAGAGCGGGATTCCATACCAGTTTTGCGCTAACTGTACCCCGCCCAACACAATCCAATTGGCGCCCACATAAAGCAGAACCAGCAGGGAGCCCGTCAAAAACAGCCCCAGATGGCTCGAACCTGCCGATACGAAACCGTTCGTCAGATAGACACCCAGCGGGGTTGCCATCCCCCCAACCATTCCCACCTGAGGCACGCTCACTGGGCGCGCCAACAGCCCCGCACTGCTGACCACTCCCACATAACGCCCCCAACTGTCCACTCCCACTGCAGGCAAATCCGAATCCGTAACCAGCGGGAGTGCCTCCTCAACGGACGCGTCGATCGGCACGCGCACGAACGCGTCGGACATCCATTTGCCGAGCGGATCGGTCGGCAGAGCCCCCGACTGCAAAGCCGAACGCAAGTCCGATTCAGTAAGCACCCCAACAGGAGCGCCCTCCCGAACTATGGGCAAGACGCCGATCTCGCTGTGTGCCATCAGCTCGGCACCGCGCAACAAGCTATCCTCCGGGTAGGCAGGCGTTACCCGATGCAGTTTTTCAGCCACATAGAACTTCGCGATGGTCTCACCCTCCCAGTTCCTTATCATAGGCGAGGTAGCGATCGTATTCCAACAGCTCGTACAGCTCTGCACGGGTCTGCATCTGATCTAATAGGGGCGTCTGACTCCCGCAGAGCTTGAGGGTCTGTAAAGCGTGTTCTGCCGATTTCATCATCACGCGTAGACAGGTCATCGGGAAGATGACCATCTTAAAGCCCAGTTGCGCGAATTCGTTTGCCGTAAGGTAAGGCGTTTTGCCGAACTCGGTCATGTTCGCCATAAGGGGCGCCGACACGGCGCGTGCGAACGCCTCGAATTCGTCGGGGGCTTGGAGGGCTTCTGGGAAGATCGCGTCAGCCCCTGCTTCTAGATAGGCATGGGCGCGCTCGATCGCCGCAGACAGCCCCTCCACTGCGCGCGCATCCGTACGGGCGATGATCACAAAGTTCGGGTTCTCACGCGCTGCAACCGCAGCACGGATTTTAGCGACCATCGCATCTTTGGGAATGACCTCCTTGCCCTCTAAATGCCCGCACCGCTTGGGGCTAACCTGATCCTCGATATGGATGCCCGCCAGCCCAGCTCGCTCCAGTGTGCGTATTGCGTAAGCAACTTGTATCGGCTCGCCGTAGCCTGTATCGGCGTCGGCGACTGCTGGGATGCTGATCGCTCGCGTGATGTAGCCACAGATCTGCGCCATCTCTGGCAGACTGATAAAAGCATGGTCAGGCAAGCCCATCAGCGTATTGGTGACGCCCGCCCCCGACACATAGAGGGCTTCAAAGCCGTGAAACTGCACCAGCCGTGCTAAGAGCGCGTTGAACACGCCTGGCATTACGACGATATTGCGCATCTCCCAGAGACGGCGCAAACGCCCCCCTGCATCGGATAGCGATTCCGAGCCCAACAGTGGAAGGTTCATTTGCCCTGTTTGCCTCGCATGAGAATCTCATCCCGTGTGAGTGTCATTAACTTACGAACCATCCGCACCGATGGGTCGCTGGTGTCCAAATAGCGGGCATCGGTCAGTCCGTACCCATCGCTACCAATACGGTCTTGGATGTGGGGCGAAGCATATCGCGGGTCAAAAATGAACTCCACCTCGTACTCTTCGGCGGTGAACGGATACATCTTGGGGTCTTTGCTCATGTCGATCTCCCGTCGGAAGCGGGTATCGCGCACCGCCAGCGAATCCTGCATGTAGGTCAGGTTTGGATCCACTTCGAAGGTAAAGGTTTTGAGAGCTTTCGGGGTGAAGTCGAGCTTTTGCCCTTTGTTGCGCAGGATGACCGTGACGCGCGCACCGATTGTAGGGATGTTCAGTTTGCCTTCCACTAACAGGACTCGCGGGCGCACCACCTTGACCGTCGCATCGAACTGTATATCGAGCGGCGGCTGGGTGGTCGGTTCGGGACCGTAGCGGCGGAGAATATCGAGCATCGTATCGTGGAAGTTGTTCTGTCGCACATCGTACAGATTGCGCGACTCCCAGTCTTTCGTGCGGGCCTTCTCCGCTTGAGTCAGCAGTTGTCCCCAGGTGGCGACCGCATCGTTGAACATGCCCGCCTTGAACTGCGCGTGGGCTAAGATGTGTCGACGGGCAGGAATCATGTCGGGAAACTCGTTCGCTTTTTTGAGCCAATAGACCGCACTCACGGGATCCTGGATTTTGTGGTAATACATCCAGCCCATTTCGAAGTAGAGGTCCCATACATTGGGGTTGTTTTCGATGCCCTCTTCCAGAAATTTGAGAGCCAGCGGGATATAGCGTCGGTCGGAGCGTTGGGCCTCGTCAGTGAAGTTATAGCCCATGTGCCATGCGCCAGTTGCGTAGACATCGAGGTTGTGGGGGTCTAACCAAGTTACCAAGCGCAAGACGGGTAGCACAGCATCGTAGTTGCCTGAGTGGAAGAAGCCGTCAGCCCGCACCCATAGGATACCAGCTATGAATTCACGGAATCCAGCAATCGCGACCAACAGCTGTTCCGGCGACAAGCCCACCGGAGCCGTCTGCTTCGGCGCGTAGTTTTTCGCCCAGAGCGGGTGAATCCGCCACTGGAGCCCTGCCTGAATCAGAAATAAAACAATCAGAGCCAACAAGAGTTTCGGCTTCTGGCGTCGCATAGTTTCGTCTCCTACATCTCCCGCTGGTTAAAGACCAGAATGCTGGCTACCAGCAGAAGCACGACATAGACTATCGCATACAGAACGGTCTGAATGAGATACGCCACCTCGTCTGTCAGTACCTGTTCGGGGTTGATAATCGGGTTTTGGATGTTGAAGTTCGCGAAGTTCGGCAAGATAACCGTCAGGATTTGAATGGGCACTCGGGTCCATGGCGTGATCTCAGGATTGCGTTGGATCGTCTCTAAGAACGAGCTCATCAGGTTCCCCATCAAAAACACGCCCCCCGACAGGAAGTAGTTGACTAACGGCGAGACGAATGTCGAGAAAAAGAGCGTCACCGCCGCCAGCAGGGAGCTCTGGAAAAAGAACATAATGAGCCCCTGCGCAATCTTGGGGTCAAACTCGCCGAGCGCAATGCGCGAGACAATCATAAAGACCATCCCCATCATCAGATAGACAAATGCAAGGGTGGAGACCGCACCCAAGTATTTGCCCACCACGAAGCTCCATCGCTGGACTGGCTTAGACAGGATGGTGTAGATGGTGCGTCGCTCGATTTCGGTGGGGATGAGCCCCGTACACATGATAATCGCGATAAAAGTACCTGCAAGTTGCACGATTCCGAACCCGAAGCTCAGAATCAGGGTGCGTTGTCCGCGCCCTGCGAACGGCTCGAAGGCGGGGCTGATTAAGATAATCACCAGCGCCGCGAGCAAAATGACCATCAGAATCCGTTTTCGGATGGCTTCCCCAAAAGTAGCGCCTGCGATTGCGAATGTTGCGTTCATCGTCTGCCGCCTCCCTGAATGGTCTCCACGAACAGGTCTTCCAGTGTGCGTCGGTAGGGTTTTACGCTGATAATGTGCGCTCCGTGGGCGCGCACGAGGTCGATAACGCGGTCGATACTGCCGTCGTCAGGCTGTTCGACGACGAGGCGTCCATCGTGCAGGCTCGGTCGCCCGCCCAATTGGCGAATCGGCTCCAGCACGGCTTCGGGAACCTTCTCGGCGATCATCTCCACATACCCGCCCGAAAGCAGATCTTCCAGTTTGCCTATGCGCACCAACTCGCCCTTATGGAGGATGGCAACGCGGTCGCACACAATCTCGACATCGGACAGCTGGTGCGAGCTGATAAAGAGCGTTTTGCCTTGCGCCCGCAGCTCCAAAATCAGGTCGCGAATATCGATGTGGGCGATGGGGTCCAGTCCGGCAGTCGGTTCGTCCAGAATTAGCAACTGCGGGTCGTTGATCAGGCACTGGGCCAAGCCGATGCGTTGGAGCATCCCCTTAGAGTAGGTGCGCAGGGGTTGATTCGCCGCGCGCGAAAGCCCGACCCGCTCCAACAGCTGGTCGACTCGTCGCGAGCGCTCAGGCTCAGCGATTCCAAACAGGCGCGCATAAAAGTGCAGAATCTCGCGTCCCGTCATATAGTCGTAGAAGTAGGGATTTTCTGGAAGATAGCTGATCTGGTAGTGGTTCTGCGGGTCACCCGCAGGCTTCCCCAGCACATAGGCTTCGCCACTGGTGGGATAGATAATCCCTAGCAGCACTTTGATGGTGGTCGTCTTGCCTGCTCCGTTGGGGCCCAAAAAGCCAAAGATTTCGCCCCGATGCACCTCCAAGTTTAGGTTCTTCACCGCATCGACGGGCTGTTGGCTCCACAGTCCCGAGTACCGCTTCGTTAGGTTATTGATTTTGATGGCATAGTCGCTCATTGAGAAAGCCTCCTCATTATGAATGCTGACGATACTCGGCGGAGATTATACCCGATGAGGAAACTTATGACGCGATGCCCACCTCTGTGGGTTTTTTGCCCCTCAAAGCTCGACCCGATGGATCAATCCTGCTTGTGGAAATTGGACAGATTTAAACTTTTTTTAAACTTTCCCTACAGGTAAACCGCACCGAAACCACCTAGATTCCTCTCCACCGGGAGCCCCGGGCTTGAGCCCTGGGGAGGAGGCGGCGCTTGTTCTCTCACATCATCATGGAGTATCATGGAAGCGTGGATACCTTCTCTCGGGACGGTGGGCCGCTGTCAACCGGCCCTGTAGGGGCACGGCATGCCGTACCCCTACTTTAGCCAGTGGGGTAGTTGACAACAAAAATTATCAGGGAGGCTTTAGCATGCGAAAGGTTCTTACACTCACACTCTGTGTGATGGTCGTTTCGCTGTGGGCGGATATCTCCTTCGGCGGTTCGCCCTCGACTGGGATGGGCGGCGCCGGATTAGCTGTCGTGCGCAACCCTGGCTCGCAGATGTATCAAAACCCCGCTCTGACCGCCTATGTCAAAGGAGTGCGCTTCGGGCTGGGCAGTTTCATGCTCAATACCAAAGGCGCCAGTTTGAGCAACCTCATCGACGATTTAAAGTTCCGCCAGGGAAGTATCGTCGATATCGATAAAGCTGCGGACCTCTTGCGCAAATATGCTCGCGAGGACACCCGCCTTGTGGCGACGGGTGACCTCGGACTGGTGATCAACGGGTTCGCTATCTCGGCAGGTGCGATTGTCGATGCACGCCTTCTGCCGAACGACACGCTCCAGAACTGGGCCAGCAAAGGCGCAAGCGAGGATATCCCTCCTACAAAAGCACGGGGGGATATTATCGCTATGGGAGTTGCCAGCGTCCCTGATGTTGCAGGAGCGATGCGATTCAACTTTCAGGGCGGCGAACTGGCGGTAGGGGCGCGCGTGCGATCCCTCCGAGTCTTCTACACCCACTACTTTGCCGAGCGCAGCGACGAGCGGTCGCCTTGGAAAGCCGAGCGAGCGGACGAACTCAAACTGCGCGACTATCTTGAGTTTAGTACCACCTCCGCCGATCTCGGCTTCCTCTGGCGCACACCAGAAGGCAGAACCAGCTATGCGCTGGTGATCGAAAACTTCGTCGAACCGAACCTGAGCCTGGAGGCAGCCGATCGCAACGGCGATGGCATCGTCATCAAGGTCATCAAGCCGTTCAAGCGCGCAATGCATCTGGGGATTGCCACAGAGGTTCTCGGTGGCGGGGTCTGGGCGTTCGATATCATCGACATCGGCAATAACACAGGGCGCTCGGAGATCCGCACAGGCTACGAACAGCGTCTCGGTGCGATATTTCTGCGTTCGGGCTATGCCTCACGCACGGGCTGGACCGCAGGAATCGGAATCGGCGGGTTCAACCTCGCCTACTCTAAGGAGTTCCCGATCCAGGTCTCACGCATGCTAAACTTTTAAGGCATGCACTTAGAGACTATCTCGGTCGGCACTGAGTTGTTGCTGGGGCAGATTGTCGACACGAACGCGGCGTGGCTTTCTGCGCGGCTGGCAGAGATCGGCGTTGCGGTCTATCGGCGCACCACCGTAGGCGACAATTGTGAGCGTCTGGTCTCTGCCCTGCGTGAGGCGCTCCAACGCGCCCCAGGAGTTATTACAATCGGCGGGTTAGGTCCGACCGAAGACGACCTGACCCGCGAGGCTATTGCCGAGGTTTTAGGCGAACCGTTGGTGCTGGACGAGGCGCTGGCAGAACAGATTCGCCGACTTTTCGGCGTGCGGGGGCGCAAGCCAACGGCACAACAGATGCGTCAGGCGATGCGCCCTCCCTCCGCGCGCCCTATCCCCAACCCGAACGGAACCGCCCCCGGACTGCATGTAGAGAAGGAGGGACAGTTCATTATCGCGCTCCCCGGACCGCCCAACGAGTTCCAGCCGATGGTGCAGGAATATGTGCTACCAACCTTAGCAAGTCGCGCAGGCGGACAAGTGATTCGCTCGCGCGTCCTGCGCATGGTCGGCATCGGTGAAGCGGACGCAGAATCGGCTTTGGCAGACCTTATTCAAAGCAAGAATCCCACCCTGGCACCGCTTGCTAAGCTGGGCGAAGTCCACTTTCGAATCACGGTGCGTGCCCCCTCTGCTCCCGACGCGGAACTGCAAATTGCCCAGATGGAGCGCACAATCCGCGAACGGCTCGGACGCTTCATCTACGGCACCGATGAGACCACTCTGGAAGAAGTCGTGGTCAACCTGCTTCGCGAACGAGGTGAAAGCCTAACAGTCGCCGAATCGTGCACAGGCGGTCTGCTCTCCAAGCGCATCACCAATGTGCCCGGCAGCTCGGAGGCGTTTTTAGGGGGCATCGTCGCATACAGCAACACGGTAAAGCAACGGCTAGTGGGAGTCCCCGCCTCGATATTAGAGACCGTCGGTGCGGTCAGCGAACCGACTGCGCGAGCACTGGCAGAAGGCGCACGCCAAATTATCGGCAGTTACTGGGGCATCGGCATCACTGGCATCGCCGGACCAGGCAGCGCCACCCCAGAGAAGCCTGTGGGACTGGTCTACATCGGTCTCAGCAACCCTCACGAGACCGCCGTCTACTCGCAGATTTTTCTGGGGGATCGCGCTACGGTTCGCTGGCGCGCCACCCAATTTGCGTTATGGCAACTTTACGACCGAGTTCGGCAGGTATGAGACGCCTTTTTATCGCTGTGTTGATCCCCCACGACTTGAGGCATCGGCTGGCTCAAGAACAGAGCCAACTCAAGCGCCACCTGCCCGACCACGCCCTGCGCTGGGTGGCTCCCGAAAACTTCCACATCACCCTGCTATTTTTAGGGGAACAGCCTGAAGAGCGGCTCCAATCCATCCAGAGCGCTGTAGAGCGTGCCTGCCAACTTGCTTCCCCGTTCTCGGTGCAGGTGCAGGGGCTGGGGGTGTTCCCTAACTGGAACCGCCCTCAGGTGCTATGGGCTGGGGTGGAGCAAGGCGCAGAGCCTCTCCAACGCATTGCCCACCATCTGGAACAGAGCCTGCTTGCCAAGCCGTCGGGCAAGCGGTTCCATGCCCACCTTACTTTAGCACGCATCAAAGCCCACGGTCCCAGCGATCTCGCAAAGCGGATTTTTCAGCAGGTAGAGCCGAAGCGAGGGCTGGTGTTCGGCACCTACGAAGTGGCGCATCTTAGCCTTATGCAAAGCGAGCTGACCCCGAACGGCTCGCGCTACGCCGAACTGGAGCGATTCGCATTAAACCCGTAAGCGACCTGAGAGAACGGTACAGCTCGGCTTTCCCGCAGGCAACCCCAGCTTCTCATTGACCTGTTTTAGGAGTGGGTATCATCCGTGTACTGCGGCGCGGAGACCCCGGCCTTTAGGCCCGGGGAGGAGCACCGCCTTGACTCCT
>PSLB01000047.1:0-13903 GCA_040289385.1 Armatimonadota bacterium | reverse complement strand
TGGCGCTCCTCCCCAGGGCTGAAGCCCGGGGTCTCCGCGCCGCAGTACACGGATGGGGGTAACGGACGCCGACGCGAACGGTCGTAAAATAGCGCGCTCGCCCACCTTAGCTCTCTGCTCCAAAATTCAAGAGGACCACCAGCAGATCGGCATCATCAATATTCCCATCACCGCTCAAATCAGCAGGACATCCACCCGATTCCCATCTCGCGGTTGGTACCCCGTTTCGGATTGCCAGACCGAAAACGGTTGGGCGTCGAAGAAGTTGCCGCCTCCAATCGGGTTCTGCCAAACACGGCTGTTCGAAGCAACAATCTCTTCAAAAACCCACTGATCGGTGGGTGCAGGCTGCATACCGAGCGTATAAATCCGCTCATAAATCAAGTAGCCCCTGTCTCCTATTTGCCCATTAGACAAGTTTCCCACATAAATCCGAATCACGGGGTGAACATAGTTGGGAGCGGGACTCTGGCTACTCCGAAACCATTCGTAAGAGAGCCATTCTAAATCACCCAATCGCCCCCAGTAACCTTGCGGTGCAACCAGGTCCTGTGTCTCTGCCCATGCACTCCCAAGCCGCCGCCAACGGGTACAATTGCTTACCATGAGTACCCTCAACACGGATCGGGGCGTTAATTTCCCTAAAGGGTTCCAGAGTGCAGGCATCTACTGCGGTATCAAAAAGCCAGGGGTTCTGGATCTGGCATTGATTGTCTCAGAACGAGTGGCAAGCGTGGCTGGGGTCTTCACGACTAATCAGGCGTGTGCGGCACCCGTGCGCTGGTCGCGTCGAGTGGTGCGAGGGGGGCAAGCGCAAGCGATTATCGCCAACAGTGGCAACGCGAACTGCCTCATAGGCACTCAAGGTGACGAGGATGCCGCGCGCATGGCACACCTTGTGGCGCAACGGCTCGGCTGCGAACCGCAACAGGTAGCCGTCGCCTCCACAGGGGTTATCGGTGTCCCGTTGCCGATGCACGCCATCGAAGCGGGCATCTCCCAGCTTTTCAATCGCCTCTCCGACGGCGATGACCGCCCCACCGCCGACGCCATCCTGACTACCGACACCTTCCACAAGCGCGCCTGCATCGAGGTCGCTACACCTGACGGCACAGTGCGTATCGGCGCCATTGCCAAAGGGGCAGGCATGATCGCTCCCAACATGGCGACAATGCTCGCCTTTATTACTACCGACGCGGGATCCCCCACCTCCCAACTCCAGCCGATACTGAAGCGCGTGGTCGACAAGACTTTCAACTCCATCACCGTCGATGGCGATACCAGCACGAACGACACCGTCCTGCTGTTGGCCAATGGGGCATCGGGCGTGCAACTTACCGAGACCAGCCTCGAACCGTTCGAGAACGGGCTCTATCAGGTCTGTGAATATCTCGCCAAGCGTATCGTACGCGACGGAGAGGGCGCAACCAAACTGTTCGAGGTGACGGTGCGCACTGCAGATACCCATGAATCGGCACGCAAGGTCGCGCGCACCATCGCCGAATCGCTGCTGGTTAAAACCGCAATGCACGTGGGCGATCCCAACTGGGGGCGGATTATTGCCGCCGCAGGACGGGCGGGCGTGCCCATAGATGTCTACCGAATGAGCCTCGCAATTCAGGGGGTTCGGGTCTTCGAAAACGGTCAGCCGACACAGTACGATGAGCCAACCCTCGTGCGCCTCCTACAAACCGACACCATCGAACTGGTTCTGGAGCTGTGGCAAGGCGACGCGGAAGCCACCTTCTGGAGTAGCGACCTGACCGCCGAGTATGTGAAGATCAACGCCTCCTACCGTGCTTAAACCATGCGTGCCTTCCGATTGGTTACTCCGCAGCAGGTTCAGCATGTCGAACTGCCCGACCCCATCTCCCAAGGCGACGAAGCCCTGATCCGTGTGCATGCGTGCGGAGTCTGTGGCACCGACCTGCACCTGAAGAATCTGGGGCATGGGGCGTGGCACGGAAATCCGCTCACGCTGGGACACGAGATCGTCGGACGGATTATCCAGCTCCCCGCTCGCTACACCGGCCCCCTTCACGTAGGCGACGCAGTCGTGGTCGACCCGCAGATTGTATGTCGAGCATGCTACTACTGTCGACGGGGACGCTTGAATCTTTGCAAGCATGCTCACACACGACACCGTCCTCGAGCCCAGTGCCGCGCGCCAACCCCTTTTGGAACAGACCGAAGGTCGTGGGGCACAAGGGGCCATCGATGCCGCAGGCTCGCCTGACGCTGCACAAATCTGCCTCGATCTGGTGAGCAAAGCAGGGCGCATCGTGGCATGGGAGCAGAGTCCGGCGTTGGTGTCGCAAGGGCGCCTGTGCTTCGAGTGGCTTACTGCCGAGTATCCCTTCGATGCGATCGAGACCGCCTTTGCGGATGAGGAGGCAAAACGCGTCTACAAGCCTGTAGTGCGCCTGATCTAATCCTTTAGCCCCATCGCATGCACAACTGCCTCGTAGTCAGCTGGTACGCTCATTGGCTCGCACGCGCTTGCCAACAGCGCCGTGTCGGGGTCTTTCAGCCCATGCCCCGTGAGGGTGAGGGCGATGGTACACGGTTGCTGGAAATAGCCCTGCCTGGAAAGCATGAGCAAGCCTGCGACGGGGGCGACACTGGCAGGCTCGGCAAAGACACCCTCCAACCGTGCCAACAGGCGGTAGGCATCGAGAATCTCTTCGTCTGAGACGGCACTGAACACCCCACCCGACTCCTGCTGGGCTTGGAGCGCCTCGTGCCATCCCGCTGGATTGCCGATTCGGATGGCAGTGGCAAGCGTTTCGGGCTTGTGGATGGGATGCCCATGCACAAAAGGCGCTGCGCCCTCCGCTTGAAAGCCGAGCATCTTGGGCAGGCGGGTAGTCTTCCCAAGCGCGTAATACTCGCGATAGCCCATCCAATAAGAGGTGATGTTGCGGGCATTCCCGACAGGAATCGCATGGTAGTCGGGCGCATCGCCTAAAGCATCGCAGATTTCGAACGCCGCAGTCTTTTGCCCCTCAACACGGTAAGGATTGACCGAGTTGACGATGGTGATGGGGAACTGCTCGCTGATGGTACGCACCAGATTAAGCGCGTCGTCGAAGTTGCCTTCCACTTGAATCACCTGCGCACCGTGCATCAAGGCTTGGGCCAGCTTGCCCAACGCGACTTTGCCCTGCGGAAGCAGAACAAAGCATCGTATGCCCGCTCGCGCCGAGTAGGCCGCTGCGGAGGCGGAGGTGTTGCCAGTGGAGGCACAAATCACTGCTTGCGCCCCCGCTTCCAGCGCCTTGGAGATCGCCAGCGTCATCCCCCGATCCTTGAAGGAGCATGTCGGGTTCGCCCCCTCAAACTTCAGGTAGAGCTTGGCTTCGGGATGAATCAGGGTGGCGAGGCGGGGCGCCTCAATAAGGGGCGTATCGCCCTCGTTGAGGCTCACAATCGGCGTCCGCTCGCTTACAGGCAGATAAGCACGATAGCGTGCAATAATCCCACAAGCCATCCTCAAAGAGTATACCACGAATCCGCTCAAAACAGAGGTTTTTTTAATATTTGTGACGTATTTGTGACATCCTCCCCTCAATAAATCCTGCGCTCCGGTTCGGAGACGCCGTGCCATCCCAGACGGAATGACACGACCACAGGCCGCGCCACACGGCCCCTACTCCCCTCCAAGGTACGGGTTAACGGGAGATACCTGCATGATGATCCCCCACTTTCTCTAAACTGCCTGCTGTACGCTATATGCCCTAATTGGCTCTGAGGCACAGGTACAATTAAGTCGATGCGACAACGCCCAGAACGCAAACCTGTCCAACCTTTAGACGAGCAGATTGTCAACCGTATCGCTGCGGGGGAGGTGGTCGAACGCCCTGCATCCGCTGTTAAGGAGCTGGTGGAGAACGCTCTGGATGCCGGAGCGATGCGCATCGAAGTGGAGGTGACGATGGGGGGGCGCAAGATTATTCGCGTGCGCGACGATGGCATCGGCATGACGCATGAGGACGCCCTCCGCGCTTTGGAACGACACGCCACCTCTAAAATCGCTTCCGATACCGACCTGCTCCGTATCTACACGCTCGGCTTTCGCGGAGAGGCTCTGCCCAGCATCGCCTCAGTCAGCAAGCTCGAGCTGGTTACTCGCGCCTACGAGGAACCCATCGGCACGCGCATCGTCGTGGAGGGAGGCGAAGTCCGCCAAGTCGAGGAGATTGGGTCGCCTATCGGCACGACGGTTACCGTGCGCGACCTCTTCTATAATGTGCCTGCACGGCTCAAATTCCTCAAGAGTGTGCCGACGGAACTGGGACATATCGTGGAGACCCTCACGCGCTACAGCTTCGCCTGTCCCGATGTCTCCTTCAAACTGACCCACGAGCGTCAGGAGCTGCTCTTTACGCCCGGTACAGGCGATTTGCTCTCGGCGGTCGCCAGCGTATGGGGACGCGAAACCGTGCGCGGAATGGTCGCTCTCGATAGCGAGCATCACGGCATCCGCGTGCGCGGTCTAATCGCCCCACCCCATCACACACGCCCCACACGCCAACACCAATATTTTTATGTGAACCTCCGCCCTGTGCGCAACAAGACGCTCACTGCTGCCTTAGACGAAGCCTATCGCTCGCTTACCCCAGAAAAACGCTACCCCGCCTGCGTCATTCTGGTTGACCTCGACCCGCACCTTGTGGATGTCAATGTCCATCCTGCCAAAATCGAGGTGCGCTTCCAAAAGGAGCATCAGGTGTTCGAAGCCGTTCACAAATCAATTCGGCAAGGGCTGTTGGAACACGGCATGATCCCTTCTGCCCTACCTCCCCCCCCCACTCCACGCGAAGCCCCACCCCTTGCAGATGCCCCTCACTCCACTCCACGCGCAGCACCCTCTCGTGGAGACAGTGCCCAACACACTGCGGAGACCGAAAGCACAACGGCGTTGGCGCAGCTCCACGCAATCCTTATTGAGCATGCTGGACTGACCGAACAGCGATCTGAGGAAGGCACCGCCCCCGCCCCGACCTTACCTGACCCCTTCATCACGCATCCAACAGGCTCCGTACCCAACCCCGCACGCCCCGCACTCTCAACACCCATTCAGCCAGAGATCGAAGCGGCGGCCGAACCTCTCCCCACACAGACGACGCACCTCCCCTTCGCCCACCTACTGGACGATCTGCACCTCTTAGGACAGGTTCAAAACACCTATATCGTCGCCTCCACTCGGCACGGACTGGTGATTATCGACCAGCATGTGGCGCACGAGCGCGTGCTTTACGAGCAGTTCTCGCGTGAACGCGGGGCTGCCCCCGTGCCAGTCCAGCACCTGCTGACTCCAGAGCCGTTGGCCCTCTCCCGCCGAGATGCCCTGCTGCTGCAGGAGAAACTCCCCGAACTGCACGCTATCGGGTTCGAGCTGGAGCCGTTCGGAGTCGATTCGTTTCTGGTGCGTGGCGTGCCAGCTGCCCTCAAACACCGTGACCCGCTCCAAATCCTGCGCGATATTGTGGACGAACTGGTGGAGCTTTCTGTTAGCAAGCGATTGCCCGTTGCGCGCGAGCAAATCTGGATCACCACCGCCTGCAAACTGGCTGTCAAAGCGGGCGATCCGCTTAACCCCCCAGAAATGCAAAAGCTCATCGAAGACTTAGCCCAAACCGAAAATCCATACCTCTGCCCGCACGGGCGCCCCATCACGCTCACCCTCTCGTGGAGCGAGCTGGAGCGACGCTTCAAACGGAGTTAGGGCTGTCCTCTGCTTCACTCGGGAGCTGCTCCACAAAAGTCGCCTTCTCCACAAGTAACACAGGAATGCCCTCCCGAATGGGATAGGCGCGGCGACACGCATCACACACTAAATAGTCGCCTTGCAAGCGCAACGGCGGGCGATGCGCACAAGCAGGACACGCCAGCTTCTCAAGCAGTTCCGGCGCCAAGATTGTCATCTTAGACCACCTTCAGCATCCTATCGATTGCTTTGCGGGCGCGTTGAGCAATCGCCTCAGGCACGCGCACCTCATAAACCATGTCGCGTAGCGAGCGGTAAAGTTTGGGTAGAGTAATCGTCTTCATATACTCGCAGACCGCATCCGCCTTGACCGCAATATACTGCTTGTCGGGTGCCTCTTTGCGTAAGCGGTGAAGCATCCCCACCTCAGTCGCTACCAGATGGATCGGGGTCGGCGACTGCTTCACATGGCGCACCATGCCCCCCGTGCTGTGAACGAAGGTGCGCTCCGCAGGCAGCTCCCCCTCAGCCAAAGCAAACATACACTGGCTCACGCACCCACATTCCGGATGGAGCAGAAGGTCAGCGTCAGGGTACTGCTTGAGCGCATTAACGATATCTTCTGCTCGGAAACCTGCATGCACATGGCACTCGCCCATCCAGAGATGAATCCGACGCCCTGTCATCCGCTGGACATAGAGCCCCAGAAACATATCGGGCAAAAACAGAATCGGTTTGTCCTCTGGGATGGCTTGGACGACCTTCACGGCGTTGCTGGATGTGCAACAGTAGTCGGCTTCCGCCTTGACATCGGCATTCGTGTTGACATAGGCGACCACAACACCATCGGGATGCTGGGCTTTCCACTGGCGCACCTCTTCGGCGGTCACGGTAGCCGCCAACGAACAGCCCGCTTCGGGATCGGGGATAAGCACTGTCTTGTCAGGACAGAGGATCGCCGCCGTCTCCGCCATGAAGTGAACCCCGCAGAACACGATAATCGGGGCATCGGTGCGCGCCGCTTGCTGAGAGAGTTGGAGCGAATCGCCCACAAAGTCTGCCAAATCCTGAATCATCGGGATCTGGTAGTTGTGTGCTAAAATGACAGCGTTACGCTCGCAGCGAAGCTGTTGGATGCGCTCGATCAGCTCCTGCTCACTCAGATAGGGGATCTCCGAATCGCTTTCTACGGCACGCTGGGCTTCTGTGTAGGCAACCGACGGACGACGCTTCGAACGGGGCATAATGGTGGGCAATTCCACCTGCACCTCTAACTCGGCTGGCAAGGTTGGGTTTTTCGCCATAGATTTCCTCCTCCTCGTTGCGATGGACAGCGGGCACCGCCCGCTGGGATGTTGTCCACCGCCAAATGGGGCCCCCCGATTATACCCGATTCCCCGCACTCAGCTATTCCAAAGCATGCAACTTACACCGTCACGGCTACCTACGCAAAACAGGTAGCCGACATTCATGCTAAAGGGGCAGACCTCGCAAGCCTGCCCCCTGTACCATCAACAACCGCTCCAAAATACAAACAGCACCTTCAACAGGTCCGTTGCCGAGAACATAGAAATCTGTTCCCGACACCCGCCCAGGCGGGGGCGCCGGTCTTATGCACTGCCGGCTTCCCGCTTGGACCGCCGACCCTAAAGCCGCTCTTCCGTCCCGTCCACGGGCGTTTCGCGTCTCTGGTCCACTCCCGGCGACGGCGGCCGCCAGGGCTGCACTGATAGATTATACCCCAAGCCACCCCCGTTATCTATAGGCCGTCCAGCAGTTGCGAACCCTCATGCACCAACCGATCCCAATCAGTCCTGTCGCAACGGTCAGCGACAGCAAAAAACCTATCAGCAGGTCTGTTCCGTAACAGATCATCTCCACCTCGTGCGTGCCCGGTGGCACAGGTAGCGCCCGAAACGCCAAGTTTGCACGCAGGAGAGGCACTTGCACGCCATCCACGCGGGCACGCCAGCGTGCATCCCAAGTGTCCGACACCATGAGCCACGCAGTCTGCGATGTGGGATTGAGGATACGGAGTCGCACGCGAGTCGCCCGCACCTCCCGCCACACAATCTCTGCGTTAGGCACCGAGACTCCCGCACCGTACTGGCGTATTGCGGGTACAGCCTCAGCCCCATGCAGCAGCACACGCCGATCCGTCCACGCCTCGCTCAGTATCCTTTGCCAGTAGGCAAGATCATCCGCGTGGGGGGCAGGTTCCGCACGCCCTAAGTAGACCCCCTCCCACTGTGCGGGTGCCTCGGGCACAGGTTGCCATCCCTCTGGGGTCAACAGGTGGGCGACGCGCATCCAGCGCAATCGAGGCGATGCCTGCTTGACAAACTGCATATTGCCGTTTTCGGGGGGCGCGCTGTCTTCGCCGTTGATGATGTCCAGAATCTGCTTGGCGTAGCGCGGAATCAGCGAGTCGTACCCTCCAACATCAGGTATTCGGTAAGCAGTGGCGGTGTTGGGCGGGAGAGTAGCCGAGGGCGGTTCATAAAGGCTCCAGTGGGTGTTGATTGCCGCTACCCGCTCGCCCGGTGCCAGCGACGCCCGCTCCAGAATCGCCACAGAGGGGAATACTGCATCCCGCTCCGCATAGAGGGGATACCGATACCCATGAGCAAAAGGGGGCAGAATCGCCAGAACGACAAGCACCACGATGCCCATCGGCTCCGACAGCCAACCTCGTCGAATCGCTCCTATTGTGCCCACCGTGAGGAGAATCGGCAACACGCTCGTAGCGAGATCAGCGGCAATCCCGTGCCATAGGGGGGCGCGTGAAACCCCCTCCGGAAGCAGTTCCTCTGCGAGCAACAGCCCGATAAGCATGCCTGCAAGCCATAGGAGAACCCCTTGTGTTAAGCGTTCGCGTCGTTCAAATCCCAGCCCTGCCAACACGCTTAATGACACCGCTGCGAGGCACAACACGCGCGCAGGCGAGCCTGTTGCCGAATAGCCCGGCAGATAAAAGTAAAGCCATCGGGTTAGGGGCGAGCCGAGCGCCACCAAGAGAGCCATCCCCAACAGCCCTGCCCAAAACATACTCTGCGAACGGCGTGCAAGCCCCATCCCAACCAACAGCAAGCCCACCGCTCCCACGCCCATTGCCAGTTCTGCATAGTGAACTGCACCCCAGTAGGACCCCTCGCGCGGATGCCCAAACGCATTCGGAAACCAAAGCGTGACGAGGTGAAACAGCGGGAGCGCATTGCGGACATAGGCGGTATACCCCGCTTCGGTCGGCACAGCAAGGCGATGGCTCGCGCCAGCCAGTTCGAAGACGGGTACAAGCTGAGGCAACGCCATCAGTCCTGCCACGCCGACCGATAGCCCCAGCCATCCAAGCATGCGCAGTCGCGCGGCATACGGCGTTGTCGAATCGCTCAGCACACGCCAGATTGCGTACAACCCCGCCATCACAAACCCGTAGAAAGCGAACTGCAAGTGCCCCGCCATCAGCATCATCCAAGCAGGCACTGCCAAAGCCCCCATGCCCCATCCTCCCCACGTGCGCACGCGCTCTACGCCCCACAAAAGCCAACCGTACCAACATAACACGGCAGGCACAGAGCTCATCTGAAGCCAACTGATAAAGAAATTAGAGAACATCCACAGCCCTGCGCCGACCATACTCCCCGCCAACCCGACCCCCACACGCCGTAGAAAAAGTCCCAACCCCATCCCTGCCATCGTCAGGTGGAACCAAGCCAACCAGCCCATCGCGAGCCAAGTCGGCAGAGGGAGGACTAGCAAGTGGGGCAGATAAAACGGCGCCGATTGACTGTTCGCCAACAGCGGCATGCCCCCCAACTGATAGGGGTTCCATAAGGGGATCTCTCCGCCAAGCCACAGCGCGCGCACCAGATCGCGCCACACATAAAACTGGGCTACCCCGTCCCACACCAGCACATCCCACGCAGGCAACGAAGAGGGATCCGCATGTTCCCGCCAAGGCGCAAAAATGAACATCCAATCCAACGGGGCAAACACCTTCCCGCCAACTGTCCCGCGCCACAAAAAGAGCAACGCCAACCCCCCACAAAAAAATGCGAACTTCACTCCGTCGGAACGCCGAAACCAACTCATCGTAGGGACATGTTCACGAAGCGATAACGCCATCGCCTTTAGCATACCGTTACCGAGAACATAGAAAACTGTTCCCGACACCCGCCCAGGCGGAGGCGCCGGTGCGCCTGCGCGCCGCCACCTTCCCGCTTGGACCGCCGACCCCAAGGCCGGACTTACACCCCGTCCACGGGCGTTTAACGTCTCCGGTCCACTCCCGGCGACGGCAGCCACAAGGGCCACGCTAATATATTATACCACAAGCAACCACCGTTGCCTATGGGACGTCCAGCAGTTGCGAACCCTCCCCGTGAACGGGGAGGGACCCTTTGTAGGGGCAGACCGATGTGTCTGCCCTTTTACAGGTCTGCCCATACCTGCCTGCCCCGATGGATCTGCCCTAAGAGAGAGGTATACTTTTCGCCACTATGGTGGTCATCCGAGTGAGCGTGTGGGACGAGAACCCATCCGATAAAGCGATTTATCCCGACAGCATTCGAGGCGCCGTGGCAGCAGGACTAACTGAACTGGGACAGGGTACCTTGGAAGTCACCCCGATCCATATCGACGAACCCGAGCAAGGGCTCTCTTGGGAACGCCTGCGCCAGACCGATGTACTGGTCTGGTGGGGACATATTCGCCATGGCGAGGTACGCGACGAGTATGTGGAGCGCATTCGCCAGCGTGTCCACGAAGAAGGGATGGGCTTGGTGGTGCTCCATTCCGGACACTATTCCAAGCCGTTCCAGCGGGTGTTAGGCTGTACGGGGCATCTCAAAGGGGGATGGCGCGAGAAACACCCTGCGGAGCCCGAACAGATCCACGTCTGCGCACCGTGGCACCCGATTGCTGAAGGCATAGACGACTTCGTGATCGAGCATGAAGAGATGTACGGGGCGCCCTTCGAAGTGCCTCCCCCACTGGTCGTGGTCTTCCAGTCCTACTTTCCCGAAGGAGGCGAGAGCTTTCCCAGCGGGTTGTGCTGGACTGTGGGCAAAGGCATCGACCCGAACTTCACTTCGGGACCTGGCAACGGAGTGAATCAGGGCTACGGAATCGGACGCGTCTTCTACTTCCGTCCTGGGCATGAGTCGGTGCCGACCTACCACCACCCGATTGTTCGGCGCATTCTTTACAACGGGGTCTTGTGGTGTGCGAAGCGATAGGCACTGCCACCCCAACGAATCCCACCCCATGTGGGCTATAATATGCTTATGGTTCGCCATCTCTTGACCGGGCTCGGTTGTTGGCTCTGCCTGCTAAGGTTTGCAGGGGGGCAATCGGTCGAATGGTGTCGACTCTACATTCAAAGCGAGGAGCGAGGGTTCTTCCCCAAAGCTGCCGTTGCGGATAGTCAGGGCAACCTGATTGTGGCAGGGCGCTACATCCGCTCGGGAGGGCACTATAGCGTCGCTATGTTCAAATACTCCCCCACAGGTTCCCTCTTATGGGCGACAACCTTCGGCACCAGCGGGGAATCGGATTTTGCAGAAGCCGTAGCGGTCGCGCCAGACGACTCGATCTTTTTAGCCACCACACGGGCGAACACCGACTCGACGGCTTATGTCCACAAATACACCCCTTCGGGCGCCCTCCTTTGGACACAGGCGATTAACCTTAGTGCTTATGATGTGATAACGCAGTTAGTGCCTCGTGGGAATGGCGGTGTGGAGGTGCTGTTGGCTTACGGAAGCGGTGGAATCGGCTATGCGCGTCTGATTTACGATACTTCGGGCAACCTGACCGCTTCGCATCCCTTCCCTCAGCCGAACACTTGGATGTCGAACCGCACCCCCGTGGGCATGGTACCCATCGATACGGCTCACACCCTGCTGATTGTGCAGGATCCAGAGGTAGAGGAAGTCCTACAGACCTATCCTCGCACTCGTTTGCAGGTAATCAACTCTGCGGGGATGATCGTGGCGGAGTCGGTTCTGCCGTTGCGGGCGGCTCGGTATGGGCACGACGCCGAGGGCACATTCTATCTGCTTGGCGACTACTGGAACCCATCTGCCCAGCAGATGCGCCTGTGTGTGGCACGCGTGGACGCAAACCTGCAGGTTCTTGGGCTGTGGGAGATTGGCAGTGCAGATGGCGACGCCATTCCGGATGTGCTGGTCGTCAGTGGAGGCAGCTGGCTGGTCAGCGGCGGTGTGGAGGGCACCACCGCACGTGGCATGGCTGTAGAGGTTCGCCGATCAGACGGGAGCCTGCTAAGGGCACAGGCAGAGGTAGGCGCTCTTCGACCTGTAGCTGGAGCCAGCTTGCCTGGTGCGTTCGCCTTGCTGATAGGGGTGCTGGAATCGGCTCCTGAACGGTGGCAGCCCCAAATCCATTGGTGGCGCACCAACGGGCAGTGGATGGGCGGTCGCCTCTTGACTCCGCTGGCTCAGGCAGATGCACTCCCTGAACAGATTGTCGCCAGCCCCGACGGCGCCCTTTATGTGGTTGCGACGGTCAATCGCGATGGCGACAACATGGCAGGGGCAGGCATCTGGCGCATTCGGGGGCTCCCCAGCCTCGTGGGGCGTGTGAACCTGCAGTCGTTCGTGGGGAACCCCGCCACGCGCACGGCACAGTTCGACCTTTCGGACGGCTCGCAGACCGACTCCGTGAGCCTCCCCTTAGGGGCGAATGGCGAGTATGCCCTCACAACGCTCCTAACGGGTAGCGTACAAGTGCGGGTGTGGGTGCCAGGCTGGCTGGCCAAACGCCAAACGCTCACCCTAAACGGAACGGTCCATGCCAATTGGGATCTCCTCAACGGCGATGCGAACCACGACAACATCATCGACGATGCCGACCTGCTGATGGTGCTGTTCAACTTCGGGCAGTCGGGTCCGAACCCCGCAGATTTAAATGGGGATGGCAGTGTGGACGATGCCGACCTCCTGATGGTGCTGTTCAACTTCGGTACAATTGGCGACTGATGCGTCCGCTTGAAATTATTCCTGCCATAGACCTGCGCGAGGGGCGCGCCGTGCGATTGGTACGCGGGGACTACGCGCAGGAGACACACTATCATGACGATCCCGTCGCTGTTGCCCAGTACTGGGCGATTCGCGGCGCCCCTCGTTTGCATGTGGTTGACTTGGAGGGCGCACTCGTGGGGTCACCGCAACAGATTGTCCTCATCCAGCAGCTGTGCCGTGCCATGGCCATCCCTGTGCAAGTGGGCGGTGGGGTGCGCTCTGAGACCCATGTTCAGCAGTTGCTTGAGGCAGGAGCAGACCGAGTGGTTCTCGGCACGCGCGCTGTGGAGGATCCCGAATTTGCGCAGGCGATGTTCCATTGGTACGGCGAGCGGGTGGTCTTGGCGCTGGACGTGTATGGTGGGGCAGTGGCGGTGAGCGGATGGCAATCGCTTTCGAACCAAGAGTATCTCGATTTTGCACGACGGATGGTTTCTATGGGGGCGAAACGCATCATTTTTACCAATATCGCCTTGGATGGAACCCTGCAAGGACTGGATCTGGAGCCGCTACGCGCCCTTCTGCAGGTGGTTTCAGTCCCCATAGTGGCATCGGGCGGCGTGCGCGACCAGCGAGATATCGAGGCACTTCACGAGCCGGCAATGCACACTTCACTGGAGGGGGTCATCGTGGGCAAGGCGTTGTATGAAGGCACGCTCTCCGATACCCTTCCGATACCCTTTGGCAACGGGTATAGAGCAAAAAACTGGACTCGTATAGGCTACAAACGCTGGACGGTCCAGCAGTCAACTACCCCACGGCGAAAGCCGGGGGTTTGCCCTCGCCCGGCAAGCCGGGCAGGGCTTCGGGGCCTGTTGACGACGGTCCACCGTCCCGAGAGACGGTATAGCGGTTGCGGATATTCCTGGCAGCGTTGATGTCCGCATGATCCTGGAACCCGCAGTGAGGGCAGGTGAAACGATGTCTGGCGCACTCGCCGCGCAGGCCGCAACGAGAGCAGTTCCGGAGGATCGACGGCGACCAGAGTGTTCGTTTCGTTGAGATCCACTCCGACCGGGAAGATGCCTTGGGGGTCGGGCGCGTCGATGGCTACGGCCACACGTCCGACGAGCCGACCGCCCCGCTCTATCACGTTGATGCTGTTGATGAGTTTGGCGCGCTCGAAAAGGCCACGAAATGCATCGGGAAC
>PSLB01000046.1:8093-14038 GCA_040289385.1 Armatimonadota bacterium | reverse complement strand
GGCCGGCCGACGTCATCGCTGCGGAGAACATCCGCAGGGCCGCCCGTATGCGGCCATACGCGGCGGGCCAATCGGCCTAGCTGCAAGCCCCTGGCTTTAGCCATGGGGTTCATGACCTCCACCACCAGGCGGGCTTCAAACTGCCCGGTTTCCTTGTCGTAGGTGATGGAGAGTTCCCGTACTCGTTCATACGGCATAGGACGGTGGCTGATCCGGAAGGAGACCTCTCTTACTCCGTCTTCCCGGTTGGTACCCAGAGAAAGCCGAACTCTGTTCCCTTCGAACTTGAAGCCGCTCTGCACGTACTTGAGTGGGGAGAGATCACCTCAGCGTACCTTGAACATGGCATCCTTCAGAACAGCTTTAGTCTGCGGGTCAGCGTGAATCTGTGCCTTGATCGTCAGCATCGGCATGGATCTTTTATGATGGTAGCATACGCGAGGGGGTCCGTGTATCCCCTCAATCGATTGAGGGGGATTACTGCCCCCTTGCGCTCCCCCGTTTTTCTAAACCCAAGCTATCGCACCATGTGGTGCAAGCTGGATATCGGCTGAACCGTGCTATCCTGCTTGACGCAGGGCGTGTTCTATCAGCTCCAGCTGGGTACTGAGACGGGCATCGTAAGTGCCTTGCTCTGTCTCGATCCGACATGAGCCTGCTTCTACCCGCCGATCTTCTACAATCTCAAGGCGTTCCACGCCCTCCAGCACTGTGAGCAGGTGGATACGATTCTGGCGCACGCGCTCCAGATCCGCAGGATGAACCACCACGCGCACCGTACCGACACCCTTGATGCGACGGAGTGCATCCCGTACAATCGCCACTACATGGTCTGGGTGCACGCGCAGTTCCTCGCGGATGACCTTGCGTGCGATCTCCATGACCAGTTCCACCATGTGGGCTTCGGTGGACTGGATGTAGGTATCGAATTCGTGTTGGAGCTGCTGCAGAAACTGGTTGACCTCCTGCCGCAGGTTTTCAATCTGGAGTTGGAGCGCGTTTTGTGCGGTGGTGGTCGCCTCCTGCATGCCTGCCGTATAGCCTTGCTGATAGGCTTGTTGATGGATCTGTTCCGCTTGAGCATAGGCGGAGCGCACGATTTCGTTCGCCTTACGAGTGAATGCTGTCAGGTCAGGAGGGGATGGTTCGGTCGGAGGGGGTTTGACCTCTGGGAAGACGGCTGGTGCGGGCTCGGCGGTGTGTGGGTGGATTGGCTGTTTGGCATCGCATAGGGGGCTCAGCTCCGTCGGCAGGCACGAGGGAACGGGCCTGCTTTGAACCTCTTCCAGTTTCGGGAAGGGCGATGGAGTTACCATTTTAGATCAGCATCTCCTCCTCTCCACCGCGCGAGATGACAATTTCGCCTGCCTCTTCGAGCCGGCGTACGATACCCACGATACGTTGTTGCGCCTCTTCCACTTGACGCACGCGCACAGGTCCCATAAACTCGATCTCCTCCTTGAGCATATTGACGGCGCGCTCCGACATGTTGCGGAAGATTTTCTCTTTGAGAGCGTCGCTGGCACCCTTGAGGGCTAATGCCAGCTCCTTCATGTCGACCTCCTTCAATATCTGTTGGATGGCCCGATTGTCGAGTTGGAGGAGGTCTTCGAAGGTGAACATCAGCTTGCGGATGTCCTCAGCAAGCTCGGGGTTGGTGTCGTTGAGGTAATCGAAGATGGCACGCTCGGTATTGCGGTCGACCCACTGGAGCACTTCCACGAGGCTTTTGACGCCCCCAGCGGCGCTCAGCTCTTGGCTGGCGACGCTCGAAAGCTTGCGTTGGAGCACCGCTTCGACGCGTCGAATCACATCGGGGGGGGTACTTCCCATCGTTGCGAGCCGTTCCGCCACATCGGGGCGCAGGTCTGGGGGCAGGTTGCTGAGGACTTCAGCGGCGATCTGGGGGTCTAAGTAAGCCAGCACGAGGGCGATCGTTTGCGGATGTTCGTCTGCCAAGAAGGTGCTCAGCTGGGTCGGATGAACCCTTTTGATTGAGTCGAACGGCAACATTTGCAGGGCGCGTGTGAGCCGTTCGAGGATCTGTTGTGCCTTTTCGGCTCCGAACGCCTGCTCCAGCATCAAACGGGCGTAATCCAGCCCGCCTTCCAAAGCGAGTTTCTGCGCAAGACAAATCTCATAGAACTCTTTAATGACCTGTTGGCGCACTTCCGCGGGGATACTCCCCAGCCGAGCGATTTCGAGGCTCAGCTCCTCTACTGCCGCCTCGTTGAGATGGGGCAAGATTTTTGAGGCGACCTCGGTACCAAGCGCCACGAGAATAATGGCTGCCTTCTGCTTGCCCGTTAGCTTTTTCTCTGCAGGTTTTAGCATGGTATCCTACTCATTGATCCAGTTCTTCAGAAGTGCGGCGACATGTTCGGGCTTGTTCTTGGCGAAGCGTTGAATCTCCAATAGTTCGGGCTGAGTGCGTTCGCGTATGGCGCGTGCCATCTCCTCCTCAAGGGACGACTCGTCCGCAGTGTTCCGTTGCGCGGGGGTAAGGGCACTGGCGTCGCTCGGATGCGCATCGGTAGCGTGCAAGGGTACGATGCCTTCCTCTCCGATGCTGACATCGATGGCACCGCCACCGGGGAGCGCCGCAACGGGGCGCCCGCTTGGTAAGCTGGCAACGGGACGCCTAATGTGCTTGCCGATGACGCGCGCGAGAAAGAAGCTCACTATCAACAACAGTAAGACAGGGAGCAGCTTCCACAGCAACGCTGTGCGCCTCGCAAGCTCCTGAGCTTGGCGCTCCTCCGCTTGCGCTTTGGCAGTACTGGTGTCGAACTTCACGCGCTGAACCGTTACCACTCGATTGGGAGCGTTTGGGGAGGCACCTACAGCCGTTTCTAACCAGGTACGCATCGCCGTCACGGCATTTTCGGGAACCGATTCGTCCACTAGCACTGCCACACTGAGCTGTTCGACTCGTCCAGGGGCGCGGACGATATGTTCTACCTGTTTGTTAATCTCGTAGTTGCGAACGCTATCCTCGCGATTATACTCGCTGCTCCCTGTAGCAGGCGGTGCCGTAGGATACATAGGCGCTTCAGCACGGTTCGAGGCGATTCCAGCCGGACCGCCTGCAGGTGGGAGGGCGCCATTAAGTCGTTCGTTGGTGCGGGTCTCGCTGATGACCGCCGCACGGTTGGGGTCTAATGGCTCCACCCGTTGAGACTGCACCTCCTGCTTATCTAAGTTTAGCTCTGCTTGTACGACCACGCTGGATTTGTCCTTGCCCAGCACGCGATCCAAGTGTTGCTGGATCTGGCGTCTGAGCTCATCTGCGTAACTGCGTTCAGCTTCGCGACGGGCACGCACAAGTTCTTGGTCACTGGAGAGGCTGTCGCCCCCGTTCCAGAGTGGGCACGCCTCCGAGTCGAGAACGGTCACATTCTCTGGCTTCAAGCCCTCCACACTATGGCTGACAAGGTGAACAATCCCGCGAACCTGTTCCCGCGTGAGCTGCATTCCAGGCTTGAGAGCGACTACCACGCTGGCGGTCGGCTCTGTACGCGAGTCGGCGAATGGGGAGTCGTTGCCTGGGGTAATGTGGACGCGGGCGCTCTTGACGGGCTCAAGATGCTGGATGGTGTTCTGCAGTTCTTCCTCCATCGCGATGCGCAGCGTGTTCTGCTCCATCGCTTGGGTCATGCCGAACGGGGTCTTTTCGAGACGGGCATAGCCAGGCGCACCTGTTTTTGGCATTCCTTTGGACGCCAGCTCCAGTCGTGCGGTCTCCGCGTCCTCAGAGGGCACCTCCACAACGCTCCCTCCTCCCGAAGTGCGCACGGGTATCCCCTTCTCTTTCAACGCCTCGACCACTTGTGCGGAATCGGCAGGGCTGAGCCCTGTGTAGAGGGTGGTGTAGGTCGGTGTGCTTGCCCAGAACCCCAGAGCGAGAAACAGAACCACCAGTCCTGCCAATCCGCCAAGAAGCCCCGTGCGCGTGGCACGCGGCGCATTAATCCACCAATCTTTCAGTCGAGCGAGGGATCTCTGCATAAGTTTTTACCCTAAACCTGCAAACGCATAATCTCTTGATAGGCTTCCAGTACCTTGTTGCGCACCTGAAGGGTCAGCTGAAACGCAAGATTCGCGCGTTCCATTGCCAACACGAGGGTGTGTTCGTCCACAGGTTCCCCCTGAGCAAAGCGCTCTGCCAGATCACTGGCATCGTTTTGGGTTTGGGAGACCTGTCCGATAATCTCGCCTAACATCTTGCCGAAGTCCGCACGGGGTGACTCCGCGCTGGGCGTGGGCTCAGTGGTCAGCCATTTCGGCGGCTGGATCTCCCGAACCTCGATACGGGGAAGCGGCTGGATAATGCCCTTAATCTCCATCCTTCATCCCTCCTCAAACACGCCCAATATCGAGTGTTCGTAGGAACATATTTTTCGCTGTGTTGAACGCTTGGATGTTCGCCTCATAAGCGCGACTGGCTGTGATGAGATCCACCATCTCATGCACCATGTCTACATTGGGGTAGGTCACATAGCCGTTGGCATCGGCGTCGGGATGACCAGGTTGATAGACCATTCGCGGAGGTGAGGGATCCTGAGCCACTCCGACCACTCGCACCCCGCCCAGCATCTGTGCCGTCGGCGGGATGGGTTCAAAAATTGCGACCTTCCGTCGGTAAGGTCCCCCCTCAGCAGTGCGGGTACTGTTGGCGTTCGCCAAATTGTCGGCAATCAGATCCATCCGCAGGCGTTCCGCAGAAAGCCCGCTGGTACTTATCCGCATCATACTAATGAGTCCCATCGTTCACCTCCTATCGGTTCTGTCCGCCTGTGATTGCAGTGAGCAGGCTTCGAACCTGGCCCCCTGCAATACGCACCAGCATGGCGTAGCGCAGTTCGTTCTCGGTTAACAGCGCCATTTCGTGTTCGGGGTCTACCGTGTTCTGGTCAGGACGCATCGGCGTATTGGCAGTCTGTTCGAAGGCAGGTCGGGAATTAATTGTCATCGGTACACTGAAGTGGCGGGAGTCGGTGGTGTGCAGGGGGAGGATGGCGTGTTGGCGCGCCAGCTGGATGGCGCAGCTCGGCGTAGCGGTGTTGGGCATAGGGACATCGATACGCTGATAGTTGGGCGTGTTGGCGTTCGCCAAGTTGTGGGCCAATGCACGGTGTCGGGCTGATGCATGGTTCATCGCCCGCTCCGTTGATTGCAGTAGCGGTGTATCCCAGAAGATCCGATAGGGACGAATCGGTTCCAAGGCGCATTCCCTCCTCTCGCCTCCGTGCGCCTACAGGCTCTCCGTGCCTCACGATGGATTATCGGAAAGCGTTGGGTTCGAGTTTAGGGGCAGCCGCCTTGAGCAGGGGTGGGATTTTGGGGACCCATCACATCCATTTTCTGCAAAACTAGTAGGAGTCTGGAAACACTGTCAGTATAGGAGAATATGGTTGTGTCTTCAATGCACAAATGGACCGATCCATTCACTAGGGTCATCTATCAATGGCGTGATGAATGGCAGACTGTAGTGCGTCAGGGGCTTGCGAAACGACTTGAGGCGCGTCTTGCGACCTGCAACAGTGTGCAACACAAGGCTGACACTGCTGCGCGCTTTTGGAAAGAATATTACGAGTGGGTGTTCACGCTGCGCTTCGGCAAACAGACGGGAACCATTTACAGCTACAGCTGCGGCGCCCCCTTGTACCATCATCTGCTCGGTATATCGGGCACAACAGAAGCGATTGAGCTCACGGAAAAGCACTTTCGCACCACCTTCCTCGACGGACTGCGTATCCCCCCTCTGCTACCTGCAGAAACTGACCCTGCCAGCACGGATCTCGGTTCGCAAGGCCCAGCGTCGCGTCCCGCACAGTTGGGGGTTCCATCAGCTTCGCTCCTTCATCGAGTATAAGGCTCGGTTGGCTGGTGTTTTGGTGGTGATCGTTGATCCACGGAACCGTGCCTGTCCGGCTTGCGGGCAT